>MHAF01000038.1:0-16888 GCA_001802865.1 Ignavibacteria bacterium RBG_16_34_14 | reverse complement strand
TTTAACCTTGCACTTGAAATTGAACTAATAATTTTAACAAAATCAGAGAGTCGTTATGACAAAAAGAGAGGATAACATAAAAGACTTATATAATTCCTGGATTCTTAATTCTCGCTGGAAAGGAATTTATCGTCCATATTCTGCAGAAGATGTAATTAAACTTCGCGGTTCAATAAAGATTGAGTATACTCTTGCCAAACGCGGTGCTCTGAAACTATGGAAGCTTCTCAACCAGGAACCTGTGGTTAGCGGTTTAGGTGCTTTAACAGGAAACCAGGCAATTGAAGAAGTTCAGGCTGGATTAAAATCAATCTATTGCAGCGGATGGCAGGTTGCTGGTGATAACAATACTGCTGGGGCAATGTATCCGGATCAAAGTCTTTATCCTGTTGATAGCGTACCTAATCTTGTTAAAAGAATTAATAATGCTCTTCTTCGTACAGATCAAATTTATTGGAGTGAAAATAAAAACGGAGTTGACTGGCTTGTTCCCATAATTGCTGATGCTGAAGCCGGATTCGGTGGAAATTTAAATGCTTTTGAATTAATGAAATTTATGATTGAAGCAGGAGCTTCGGGCGTTCATTTTGAAGATCAGCTTTCATCAGCAAAAAAGTGTGGTCATCTTGGAGGAAAAGTTTTGGTTCCAACTCAGGAAGCACTAAACAAACTTGTTGCTGCTCGCCTTGCTGCTGATGTTCTTGATGTTCCAACTATTCTTATTGCAAGAACAGATGCTGATTCCGCCGGATTAATTACAAGTGATGTTGATCCCCGTGACAGGAAATTTTTTACCGGAGGCAGAACGGATGAAGGATTCTTTACTGTAAAAGCAAATATTGACCAGGCAATAGACAGAGGTTTATCTTATGCACCTTATGCAGATCTTTTATGGTGTGAGACTTCATCTCCTGATATTGGAGAAGCAAAAGAATTTGCAGATGCTATTCATGAAAAATTTCCGGGTAAATTTTTAGCATACAATTGTTCTCCATCTTTCAACTGGAAAATGAAGCTTGATGATAAAGAGATGCTTACATTCCGTGAGAAACTTGCAGAGATGGGATATAAATACCAGTTTATCACTCTTGCTGGATGGCATGCATTAAACCTAAGTATGTTTAAACTAGCACAGGGATATAAAAAAGAAGGAATGCTGGCATACTCTAATTTCCAGCAGAAAGAATTTGCTGCAGAAGCTGATGGCTACCGTGCTATTAAACATCAATCTTTTGTTGGTGTAGGTTATTATGATTTAGTTCAGAAAATAATTATGCAGGGAAACGCTTCCACATCAGCCCTTGATAAATCAACTGAAGCAGCACAATTTTGATAAATGAGTTCCCATTGCTCTTAATCCTAATTGTTCGAGGGTTGTCGTTCTGGTGGGATTAAGAGCACGATTTTTCCCCAAAGGGAGTTCCATTGGGCAAAAAGTATCGGGTTAAATTAAAGCAGCGAGAGGGCAAATCCTGTTTTAATAAGATAAACTTTTGGTTTTTTGCATCTCCTTTCTTAAAAGTTTATCACCCGATACGCCTTTTATTCTTATCCACATTATCTTCTCTTCTCTCCCTAAAATTAAATCGTTATATTTGTTCATCATTTTTAATAAATCAATTAATAATGTTATCCAAAGAATTAATTTTAGAAATAAAAAAGAGACTTCTTTCCAAATTTGATATTGAGAAGATCATTTTCTTTGGTTCACAAGCGAGAGGTTCTGCAAATAAAAAGAGTGATGTTGATCTTTTATTAATTGGAAAAGTAAATTATAACAGATTTAAAATGATGACAGATGCTTTAAGGGCATTAGGGAGGATGGATTATGCATTTGATGTTATGATTTTAACTTCTAATGAGTTTGAAAAACATAAAGATCTCCCAGAGACAGTTGCGAGATATGCATTTAAGGAAGGGAAAATACTTTATGAAAAATGAAAATAACGAGTTAATAAATTATGTTAAACAATGGATTGACATTGCAGAAGAAGACTTAACATTGAAATCAGTAAAACTTGCTGAGAAGGTTAGACTTAGTATCAGGAATAAATTATCGGAAGAGAAATTAAAATTAAAATAAATCTCAAGCTCATTTTTCATTATATAAACAAAAAGAATTCATGCAAGAAGTCTTAACTAAACAAGAATCTGAAGTAACATTACAATTAGCTATAGATCATGGTTTAACTGAAGAAGAGTTTGAACGAATTAAAAAAATTCTAGGCAGAGTTCCTACATTTACAGAGCTTGGTATATTTAGTGTTATGTGGAGTGAGCATTGCAGCTATAAAAACTCAATTGCTTTGTTAAAAACTTTGCCAAGAAGCGGTGGAAGACTTTTAGTTGGTGCTGGAGAAGAGAATGCAGGTTTGATTGACATTGGGGATGGACTTGCAGTTGCATTTAAAATTGAAAGCCACAATCATCCTTCTGCGGTTGAACCTTACCAGGGGGCTGCAACAGGCGTTGGCGGAATTATGAGAGATGTTTTTACTATGGGAGCCCGTCCAATTGCTTCTCTTAATTCTCTTCGTTTTGGTTCACTTAAGAATGCAAGGACAAGATATCTTTTTGAAGGAGTTGTAAAAGGAATCGGAGATTATGGAAACAGCTTTGGTGTTCCCACCGTTGCTGGAGAAGTTTACTTTGATGAATCATACCAGGATAATCCACTCGTAAATGCAATGGCGGTTGGGATTGTAAAGAAAGAGAATGTTGCAAGTGCTGTTGCAAAAGGTTTAGGAAATAAAGTTATGATTGTTGGTTCATCAACTGGACGAGATGGAATTCATGGAGCTACTTTTGCTTCTGAGGAAATCTCAGAAAAGTCTGAATCGAAACGTCCATCTGTTCAGGTTGGGGATCCTTTTACAGAAAAACTTCTGCTTGAAGCTTCACTTGGAATAATCAAGAACGGCTGGCTTATCGGAATACAGGATATGGGTGCGGCTGGTATTGCATGCTCAACAAGCGAGATGAGTGCTAAAGGAAAATCAGGAATGATAGTTGACCTGGATAAAGTTCCATTAAGAGAAGAACAGATGACAGCTTATGAAATTATGCTTTCTGAAAGCCAGGAGAGAATGCTCTGTGTTGTTAAAGCCGGATATGAAGATAAAGTTAAAGATGTTTTTGAGAAATGGGACCTTCACTGTGAAATTATTGGTGAGGTTACGGATGAGCCTTTACTTAAAATTTACCAGGATGGAGAACTTAAAGCTGATATACCACCTTACGAATTAGTACTTGGAGGAGGAGTTCCGGTTTATATCCGAGAAACAAGGGAACCCTCTTATCTAAAAACAACAAGAGATTTTGATTTTTCTTCTCTTCCTAAAGTGGAAAATCTACCAGAAGCTTTTGAAAAAGTTTTTTCTTCTCCCAATATTGCTTCAAAGAGATGGGTGTATGAACAATATGATTCGATGGTAAGGACAAATACTGTTGTTGGTCCCGGATGCGATGCTGCTGTTATTTATATTAAAGATACTAACAAAGCTCTTGTAATGAAGACTGACTGTAACGGCAGATATGTTTATCTTAATCCAAAAGAAGGAACTAAGATTGCAGTTGCTGAAGCAGCAAGAAATATAATTTGTTCCGGTGGAGTTCCTCTTGGTATAACTAACTGCCTTAACTTTGGTAATCCTTATAAGCCTGAGATTTATTGGCAGTTTAGTAAAGCAATAGAAGGAATGGGAGAAGCCTGCAGATTTCTAAATACTCCGGTTACCGGTGGTAATGTTAGTTTTTATAATGAATCTCCTAATGCAGCAGTCTATCCTACCCCAACAATTGGAATGGTTGGATTGATTGAAGGACTTGATAAAGTGACCACCTCTTTCTTTAAGAATGAAGGCGATTTAATTTATATTCTTGGAGAAGATTTTGAAGAAATGGGCGGCAGTGAATTTCTAAAGATAATTTACAATAAAATTGTTGGAGATTCACCAAAACTTAATCTTACTGTTGAAAAGAAACTTCATAATTCTTTATTAGGATTAATAGAAAAGAAATTAATTAAATCAGCACATGATATTTCTGAAGGAGGAATAATCTGTGCACTTGCTGAATGTTGCATAATTAATGATGAAAATCCTGTTGGTGCCGAAGCAAATATTCTTGTAAAAAGCAGGGAGGATTTCTCTCTCTTTTCAGAAAGCCAGTCAAGAGTAATAGTTTCAATTGATACCCAAAGAAAAGAAGGATTTGAAAGTTATCTCAAAGAACAAAAACAAGCTTATGAATTTTTAGGAACAACCGGAGGAAAAAGTTTAACTATTAATAGAAAAATTAATATTTCTTTGGATAGACTTATCGATCTTTATTACGATACCATTCCAAGAATTATGAATGTTTAATCTGAAAGAGAAAATAAAAACCTATGGGGTATACAAATCTTTCAGGAAAATCAGGTTCACTCTTCACCTAATTCCATCTTTTAAGAAAGTAAAAGAATTCTCAAAGCATTATTTCGGCGGAATATATAACAGGGTTGATGCTCACCATGTTTTTTTACTTGCCGGTGGATTAGCATTTTCACTTTTCGTCTGCATAATTCCATTTGTATTGATAATTTTTTCTGTCCTCGGTAATTTCCTTGATTCAGAAGCAGTACAGTTCCAGATAAGCACTATGATTGATACGATAATTCCTTACGGGCTTTATTCGGATTTTGTGAAAGCGATAATATTTAAAAGAATAGAAGAGTTTGTAGAATACAAAACCATCGCAGGAATAGTTGGAGGTTTTGGTTTGCTCTTTGCTTCAAGTGGTCTCTTCAGCAGTATGCGGACAATCCTGAATAAAGTATTTGGAGTTGAAACCGATGTGAATGTTATTATAGGCAAGCTTCGTGACTTTGCTTTGGTATTGCTGGTATTGTTAATCTTTTTTGCAACTACTGTCTCAATGCCCTTTATAAATCTTGTATTTCAATTTGCAAATACATTTGAATTTCTGGGAATTCTGCGAACAGGATTTTTCGAGTATATTCTTCTAGCTCTCATATCATTATCTTTAATTTATATTGTATTTGCTATTCTCTATCTTGCTGTTCCCGTAAAACGTGTTGGCAGGAAAACTGTTTTTATAAGTGCACTTTGGGCTGCAGTTTTATGGGAAGCCGCAAAACAATTATTTGGAATTTACATTACTAACTATGCAGCTTATGGAAAAATTTATGGAGCTTATGCTTTAATTGTTGTTGTCGCATTCTGGATTTATTATTCTGCTGTTGTATTTATTATAGGAGCAGAGATTGGCAGATTATATTACGAGAGAAATTATATCATAAACAGCAATCAATAAATTTAAATCTCTCTTCTCACTAATAAGAAAACTAAAAATCCTTTCTTGGAATTGAGATAATTTTGATATTAGTTTTGTTTATAAATATCTCTAAAACTATTAAGAATAATAATTAGAATTTAATTAAAATGGCATAAGCTTTGTCAAAAGTTTAATGCTGATTTTATATTTAAAATCCGCAGTAAATAAAAGGATAAAGATGAAACATCCTGAACATGTAAAAAATCAAAAGCTTATAGATTGGGTTAATGAGTGCATTGAACTCTGTAAGCCAAAAAATGTTCACTGGTGCAGTGGTACAGATAAAGAGTATGATGGATTATGCAGTCAGCTTGTTGAATCTGGTACTTTTATTAAGTTGAATCCAAAGAAACGACCAAACAGTTACTTAGCATGGTCTGATCCTTCAGATGTTGCTCGTGTTGAAGACCGAACTTTTATCTGCAGTTTAAAAAAGGAAGATGCAGGACCTACTAATAACTGGGCACCGCCTGCCGAAATGAAAACTACTCTCCGTAATCTTTTTGATGGCTGTATGGAAGGAAGAACAATGTATATCATTCCTTTCAGCATGGGTCCTTTGGGTTCTCCTATATCTCATATTGGAGTTGAGATAACTGACTCAGCTTATGTTGTTGTTAATATGAAGATAATGACTCGTATGGGAAAGAAAGTTGTGGATGTTTTAGGGAATGGTGATTTTGTTTATTGTCTTCATTCTGTAGGTATGTCATTAAAGCGTGGTATGAAGGATGTGCAATGGCCGTGTAATAAAGACAGTAAATATATTGTTCACTTCCCCGAAGAAAGATCAATTATGTCTTTTGGAAGCGGTTATGGCGGTAATGCTTTGCTTGGGAAAAAATGTTTTGCACTAAGGTTAGCTTCAAAAATGGCAAAGGATGAAGGATGGCTTGCAGAACATATGCTTATTCTTGGAGTTGAATCTCCGGAAAAAGAAAAAACTTATGTTGCTGCGGCTTTTCCAAGTGCATGTGGTAAAACAAATTTTGCAATGCTCATTCCTCCAAAAGCATTTAAAGGATGGAAAGTTACAACTGTTGGGGATGACATTGCCTGGATAAAAGAAGGTGAAGATGGAAGATTATGTGCAATTAATCCTGAAGCTGGACTTTTCGGGGTTGCACCCGGTACTTCCGAAAAATCGAATCCCAATGCAATGGCAGCAATTCGGGCAAACACAATTTTTACAAACGTTGCGTTAACAGAAGATGGAGATGTATGGTGGGAAGGATTGACCTCAGCACCTCCGCGAAGACTTAAGGATTGGCAGGGAAAACTTTGGTCACCCGACTCCGGTAAACCAGCCGCTCACCCTAATGCAAGGTTTACTGCACCAATAAGCCAATGTCCCTGTGTTGATCGTGAATTTGAAAATCCCAAAGGTGTGCCAATCAGTGCTTTCATTTTTGGTGGAAGAAGAAGTAAAACGGTACCATTAGTGTATCAATCTTTTAACTGGAATTATGGTGTATACCTTGCTGCAACGATGGGATCTGAAACAACAGCTGCTGCAACAGGAGAAGTTGGTAAAGTGAGAAGAGACCCTATGGCCATGCTTCCTTTTTGCGGATATCATATGGCTGATTATTTTAATCACTGGCTGCAGTTTGGGAGGAACATTCATAATCCGCCGAGAATATTTAGTGTTAACTGGTTCCGTAAAGATGAAGAAGGAAAATTTATTTGGCCCGGCTTCGGTGAGAATATGAGAATTCTGAAATGGATTATTGACAGGGCAAAAGGAGAAGGTTATTCCGTTGAAAGTCCATTAGGATGGGTTCCAAAGTATGAAGATCTTAACTGGCAGGGCTTAGAAGAATTTACTCTTGAAATGTTTACAAAAATCATGTTAATTGACAGGGAAGCATGGAAAGAAGAAATATTATCGCACGAAGAACTTTTTGCAAAACTTTACGATAAGCTGCCTAAAGAATTTTTCTTTATAAGAGAATTAATTCTTTCGGGTTTATGGAGAACTGTTAAGCACTGGCATGTTAACCCTGAATAATAAGGAATAATAAAAATGAAATGGATGGATTCTTATAATTCAAAATTACGTACACCCGAAGAAGCTGTTAAAGCTATAAAGTCAGGTATGAGAGTATATGTGCATCCCGGTTGTGCTACACCGGAGGTTTTGTTACATGCAATGTGTGAAAACTCTGAACATCTTACCAATGTGGAAGTAATTCATATTTTAACTTTGGGAATAACTCCTTATTCAGATCAAAAAATGGAAGGAAGATTCAGACACAATGCGCTTTTTATAGGAGCCAATGTAAGAAAAGCAGTTAATGAAGGAAGAGCAGATTATACTCCGATTTTTCTTTATGAAATTCCAAATCTTTTTTATAAAGGAATTCTTCCTATCGATGTTTCTATCATCAATGTTTCTCCTCCTGATAAATATGGTTTCTGCAGTTATGGAGTTGGAATTGAAACTACAAAACCTGCAACAGAGGTTGCCAAAATTGTAATTGCCCAGATAAATCCAAACCAGCCAAGAACTCTCGGTGATTCTTTCATTCATATAGATAAAATAGATTACTGTGTTGAAGTTGATAAACCACTTAATGAACTGAAATATGAAGAGCGGCTCAAATCTCCGGAAGACCAGGAAATGTATCTGCAAATAGGCAAGCATATCTCAGGTTTAATTGAAGACGGTTCCACTCTTCAAACAGGGATTGGTGCAATTCCTGAAGCAGTAATGAGTCATCTTTTTGATAAGAAAGATCTTGGCATTCATACAGAAATGTTTTCCGATGGGGTAATTAAGCTTGTTGAAAGCGGAGTTATTACTAATGAAAAGAAAACACTTCATCCCGGTAAAATTATTACTTCGTTTGTACTCGGTACAAAAAAACTTTTTGATTTTATAGATAATAATCCTCTGTTCGAATTCCATCCTTCTCAGTATACGAATGATCCATTCATTATTGCACAGAACGATAATATGGTTGCGATAAATTCAGCAATAGAAATTGACCTGACGGGACAGGTTTGTGCTGATTCTATCGGACCTGTTTTTTACAGCGGCTTTGGCGGGCAATTGGATTTTATTAGAGGAGCTTCAAGAAGTAAAGGGGGAAAACCCATAATTGCAATTCCTGCTACTGCAAGAAACGGGAAAGTTTCAAGAATAGTTCCGTATCTTTCAAAAGGAGCGGGAGTTACAACAACCAAAGGTGATGTTCATTATGTTGTAACAGAATATGGAATTGCAGATCTGTATGGTAAAACCCTTATGCAAAGAGCAAAATCACTTATCAATATTGCTCATCCGGATTTCAGGGAAGAACTGGATAGATTTGTTACTGAGAGATATTTGAAGAAAGTTCTTGTTTAAATTTTATTCGTAATCCTAATCCTAATCGAATTTAGTCGAGTAGGAGTACGATTATGAGTATGATTACGAAGTTTGAAAATACTTGATTAAATTTTTCAGAATATTTTATCTCGGCGATTGAAATTTTGAGAGCCCTTATCTCATTTATAATTAAATCAGCAGCTTTCGTTTGTAATATCTTCACTTCAAAAACCTTCGAGGTTAGAATTATAAGACAGCTTATTAACCTCGAAGGTTTCTAATTCAGTGAAATTTATCCTGCCTTTTTTCCTTTTTTTGCTAAGAGTTCTTCTTTGGTTTCCTGATAGTTAGGATCAGGTATTATTGTACCTTCTACCGGGCAAACATTAATACATTGCGGCTCATCAAAGAATCCAATGCACTCTGTGCATAAATCAGCATTTACAACATAAACGCTTTCACCTTCAGAGATTGCATCGTTCGGACATTCATCAACGCACGCATTGCAGTTAATGCAATCTTCAGTTATCATTAGTGCCATATTAGTCTCCTGTTCGTTAGTTTGGTTATAGTTAATTAAAAATCACTGAATCGTATTCTTTATTTTCTTTTTGCTTATTGTTAAGAACATATTCCATTCCTTTGCGGAATGCTTCTTCATTCACTTTTAGGAATTCTTTCCTCTTCACGGTTTCGTTAGCAGTAAATAAAACACAATCGTGTGAAAATATTTTTGACTTAGCAGCATAAGCTCCAAGCATTACAAGATTTGTTGCTTTAGTATTGCCAACTTCATCAGCAAGTTCAGTTGCAGGTACATACAAAACCTCAACATCATTTCTCTTAACATTCCTGTTTATTAAGGAACTGTTAACAAGTATTAATCCATCTTTCCTGACATCATTCTCAAATTTATCCAAAGAAGGAAGATTCATAGCAAAAAGAACATCTGTTTCGGTAACAAGTGGTGAGCCTATCCTGTTATTTGAAATAATAACATGACAGTTTGCTGTTCCACCTCTCATTTCAGGTCCATAAGAGGGAAGCCATGTTGTATGATAGCCGGATCTCATTGCGCTTTGAGATAACAATTGTCCAAGGAAAAGAATTCCTTGTCCGCCAAAACCTGATATTTTAATTCTAGGGTTCTGATAATTAGTTTTCACATCAGGTTTATCATATAGGAAATCTGATCCATTCTTAGAAGCACCGAGAATCTTTGAGATTTCTTCAGATGTGAATTTCTTTTGTTCAATAACTTCAGGAACAGCTTCAGCAGTTTTATCTTTTATAACACCAAGCTGAAAATTTTTAGCTAATACTTCCTCTACCCATTTCTTTGCTTCAACAGGTTTTACTCCCCAACCTGTTGGACATGGAGAAAGAATTTCAATTAACGAAAAACCTTTACCTTCAACCTGATTTTGTAATCCTTTACGAATAGCTTTGCGAGCTTTCATTACATTCTTTGCATCTGTAATGGCAACTCTTTCTAAGTAAACCGGAGCTTCAAGGGATGAAAGTAATTCACAAACTTTAATCGGATAACCTTCATTCTTTACACTTCTTCCGTAAGGTGTAGTCGTGGTTTTTTGTCCAATTAAAGTTGTAGGAGCCATCTGAGAACCAGTCATTCCATAAATTGCATTATTAACAAAGAAGACGGTAATATTCTCACCTCTGTTTGCAGCATGAAGAATTTCATTGCCACCTATTCCTGCAAGATCACCGTCTCCCTGGTAGCTAACAACAATTGAATCAGGGAGAGCTCTTTTAACTCCAGTTGCAACCGCAGGTGCTCTGCCGTGCGGCGCCTGAATATTTCCGCAGTCAAAATAATAGTAGGCAAAAACTGAGCAGCCAACAGGACTAATAAAAACAGATCTGTTCCCAATTCCAAATTCATCCATTGCTTCTGCGATGAGTTTATGAATTACCCCGTGACCGCAGCCTGGACAATAATGTGATGTGAGTTTATTTGAACCGGATTTCCTTTCAAATACTTTATAAAAAGATTCTGGTTTTTCTAATATATCCTTTGCCATAATTATTTTGTGGTTTATATTTTTAAATAGCTGTCTGTTAGCTGATCAGCAAAACTATCTTCATTCTGAAGAGAAGCATCAAGAACCCGCAGCTTGTTCAAAATTTCTTGTGTTGTAGGAACAACGCCACCCATTCTCCCATAAAACTTTACAGGTTTTTTACCGTTTAAAGCAAGCCTAACGTCATCAACCATTTGCCCGTTGCTCATTTCACAGACAAAAAAGAGTTTTGCTTTATTTGCTAATTGATTAATTTTTTTCTTGGGGAAAGGGAATAAGCTTATTGGTCTTAAAAGCCCTGCTTTTATTCCTTCAGCTCTGGCTTCTTCAATTACAGATTGCAAAATTCTGGCTACAATTCCATAACCAATTAAAATAATTTCAGCATCTTCAGTATGAATTTCTTCAAACCTAACTTCTGATTCTTCAACCTTCATATATTTGGTTTGAAGCTTTATATTATGTTCTTCCAATTCATCAAAATCAAGATATATTGATGAAATAAGATTTTTCTTGGTCTCAGCATCGCCGCCAACTTTCCAGTTTTTTGCGGGAATATTTTCAACTGGTTTTGGAAGTTCTACGGGTTCCATCATCTGACCAATAAAACCATCTGTCAGTATTGCAACAGGATTACGGTATTTATCTGCCAATTCAAAAGCAAGTATGGCTAAATCGCACATCTCCTGAACACAGTTTGGTGCCAGAACGATCAGTTTATAATTTCCATGTCCGCCGCCTTTCACCATCTGGTTATAATCACTTTGTTCAGGTGCAATATTTCCTAATCCGGGTCCGCCTCTCATTATATCAACAATTACAATTGGCAGCTCTGAACCCGCAGCATAAGAAATCCCTTCCTGCTTTAAGCTTAAACCCGGGCCGGATGATGCAGTCATTACTCTTTGTCCTGTTGAAGCAGCGCCATAACACATGTTGATCGCACCAATTTCACTTTCAGCCTGAAGGAAGGTACCACCAACTAAAGGAAAATATTTTGCTGCAGTTTCAGCTATTTCACTGGCGGGAGTTATGGGATAGCCATAATATGCTTTACATCCTGCAAGGATTGCTCCACTGATTACAGCCTCGTTCCCTTTTAAGAACAATTTCATATTCATTCCTTAAGCAACTTTATTTTTTTTAAAAACTCTAATAACTCCAGGCTCAGGGCAAACATAGAAGCAAACTCCGCAGCCTGTACAACCATCCCCTATATACTCAACTGGGTGGTATCCCATTTTGTTTAATGACTCAGACACTTTGAGAACATCTGGTGCACAGACTTCTATGCACAAGAGACATTCTTTACAAAGTTCTCCATCAATTTCAACACGGGCATTATGTTTTTTCTTCACCGGGTTGGGGTCTTCGTTTACCATTTCTAAATTTAATTCACTCATTAATGCCTCGGGTTTTTAATTTAAGTTCGTATAGTAAACCTAGGATTTTATAGCCTTATTATTTAATAGAATTCCCTATGGTTATACAATCTTTATTCCAACTTTGCAGCATTATTCAACTTTGAATTTCAGTTAAATATGACCTTATTTGTTTCTTGAATTCGATAAATAGCCTTTTTGATTATCGTTTTTGAGAAACGAAAGGATCGGTCAATTATTGAATTATTGAAAATATGATGATTGTATTGATGGTATGCTAATTGTCCTTTCAATGTAAAAATATTCGACAAAAAGGAGTTTAAAATTGACACTCCATGAAATGAAAGAAAAGTTTTTAGCTTATGATGTTGTTTGGTTCATGATTTTTGTAGGTCTGGGATGGCTTATACTTTATTTTCTCTATATGATTTTTGCTGTTATAGTTTTATAAAATATTTTTAATGCATCAGTCAACCTCAGAAATAATCAACTCTGTTGAAGGTGGTTAACATATTTCAAAACCAAAAAATTTTGAAATATTAATTCTTGCCAGTTAGCAATTCTAAATAAAAATCCATTCTCAGATTCAAGAAAAGAACAAGTCAAAGCCATTCATTTTATCTGTTTTGAAAAAATTAAACTCTAAAGTGGTTAGAAAACAAAATATTTCGAATGGTATAAATGTTGGCTCAAACAGATGAATTTAATTTAAAATATCATTTATTGGTTAGGAGTTATGGAACGTAAAAAAGCAACAATTGATGGAAATGAGGCTGCAGCGTATGTAGCATATAATACCAATGAAATAATAGCTATTTACCCGATCACACCTTCTTCAAATATGGGCGAGTGGTGCGATGCCTGGTCATCTGAAGGTAAGAAAAATATTTGGGGAGTAGTTCCAAATGTAAGCGAACTTCAGAGTGAGGGTGGAGCTTCAGGTGCAATTCATGGTGCTTTGCAAACAGGAGCCTTGGCTACAACATTCACCGCTTCGCAGGGTTTGCTTTTAATGATTCCAAATATGTTTAAAATAGCTGGTGAATTAACTTCAACCGTTTTTCATGTTTCTGCAAGATCAATTGCTGCACAGGCGCTTTCCATCTTTGGTGATCATAGTGATGTAATGGCTACACGCTCAACAGGTTTTGCATTCATTGCTTCAAACTCAATTCAGGAAGTAATGGACTTCGCATTAATTGCGCAAGCATCAACTCTTGAAGCAAGAATTCCCTTCCTTCATTTCTTTGATGGCTTCAGAACTTCGCATGAAGTAATGAAGATTGAAGAATTAAATAGCGATGATATTAAAACGATGATTGATGATAAGCTTGTGCTTGAACATAGAGCAAGAGCTTTAAGTCCAGATCATCCTGTTATTAGAGGAACTGCACAGAATCCTGATGTTTATTTCCAGGGAAGAGAAACTGTTAATCCTTTTTATTTAAGATGTCCGGATATTGTTCAGAATCAGATGAATAAATTTGCAAAATTAACTGGTAGACAATATCATCTTTTTGATTATGTAGGTGCACCGGATGCTGAAAGAGTTGTAGTTATTATGGGTTCAGGTGCCGAAGCCGTTGAAGAAACAGTAAATTATCTTGTAAGTAAAGAAGAAAAAGTTGGCGTTCTAAAAGTTAGACTATACAGACCTTTCTCGATTGATCATTTCATTGACAAACTTCCAGCAACAACAAAAGTTATTTCTGTCCTTGACAGAACAAAAGAACCTGGTGCTATTGGTGATCCTCTTTATCTCGATGTTGTTAACGCAATTTCTGAAAAGTATAGTAACGGTGAGTTAAAGTTTTCTTTTCCCAAAATAGTTGGCGGTCGTTATGGACTCTCTTCAAAAGAATTTACCCCCGCAATGATCAAATCTGTTTTTGATGATATGAAAAAAGATAAACCCAAGAATCATTTCACTATTGGGATAATTGATGATGTGACAAACACAAGTCTTAATTATGATCCTTCCTTCTCAGTTGAAAGCGATGAAACTTTCAGAGGTAAATTTTATGGCTTGGGTGCTGATGGAACAGTTGGTGCAAACAAAAATTCAATTAAGATTATAGGCGAAAGCACTGATTATTTTGCTCAGGGATATTTTGTTTATGATTCAAAAAAATCCGGATCAACAACTACATCTCATTTAAGATTCGGACCAAAAGAAATTAAATCAACTTACCTCATAGATAAAGCAAATTTCATTGCATGTCATCAGCAGTTTTTCCTTGAGAAAATGGATATGCTGAATGATGCAATTGAAGGTGCAACATTTCTGTTAAATACAAAAGTGCCGAAAGAAAAGGTATGGGATTCACTACCGGAAAAAATTCAGAAAGATCTTATTGAAAAGAAGATGAAGTTCTTCATCATTGATGCTTACAAAGTTGCTGATGAAACAGGAATGGGTGCGAGAGTTAATACTATTATGCAGACCTGCTTCTTTGCAATCTCTAAAATATTCCCGAAAGATGAAGCAATCCAGATGATTAAAAATTCCATAAAGAAAACTTATGGTTCTAAAGGGGATAAGATTGTTGAAATGAACTTTAATGCTGTTGACAAAACTCTTGCAAATCTTTTTGAAGTTGAAATTCCTAAAGAAGTTACAAGCAAAACTCAATTGCAGCCTGCAGTATCCGGAATTGCACCAGGATTTGTTATGGATGTTACAGCAAAAATTATTGCGGGGTTTGGTGATAGTGTACCTGTTAGTAAAATGCCTGTTGATGGAACTTTCCCTACTGCAACAGCAAAATGGGAAAAGAGAAATATTGCACTTGAAGTTCCTATTTGGGATAAAGAGATATGTATACAATGTAACAAATGTGTGATAGTTTGTCCTCACGCTACAATAAGAGCAAAAGTTTATGAAGAGAAAGAACTTGCCAATGCGCCCGAAACATTTAAATACACAAAATTTAGAGCAAAAGATTATGGAGATAATCTTCTTTACTCTTTGCAGGTTGCTGTAGAAGATTGTACAGGCTGCGGTTTATGCGTTGATGTTTGCCCCGTTAAAAATAAGAAAGAAACAAGACTCAAAGCTATTAATATGGTAGAGCAGCTTCCTTTAAGAGAAACAGAAAGAGCAAACTGGGATTTCTTCCTTACACTTCCTGATCTTGACAGAACAAAAGTTAGTGTTTCAAAAATTAAAGATTCACAATTTCTCGAACCGTTGTTTGAATTCTCTGGTGCCTGCTCTGGTTGTGGTGAAACTCCTTATGTAAAACTTGTAAGCCAGTTGTTCGGTGACAGAGCGATTATAGCTAATGCAACAGGTTGTTCTTCAATTTATGGTGGAAATTTACCAACTACACCGTGGACTGTAAATAAAGATGGAAGAGGTCCTGCCTGGTCTAATTCACTCTTTGAAGATAATGCAGAGTTTGGTTTTGGGTTCAGGCTTGCAATTGATAAGCATAATGTTCAAGCCAGACAACTTCTTGAAAAATACAAAACTGAGTTAGGTGAACAATTAGTTGAGAGTATAATTAATACTCAGCAAAAGGATGAAACCGAGATATATGAACAAAGAGAAAGGGTAGCTCAGCTAAAAGTTAGATTGAATCAATTCATAACCAATGGCTATGGTGAAGAGGCTAAGAAAGATTTTAATCATCTCTTAAGTCTTGCAGATTATCTTGTAAAAAAATCCGTTTGGATAATGGGAGGTGATGGCTGGGCTTATGATATTGGTTTTGGCGGATTAGATCATGTTATTGCATCTGGTAAGAATGTAAACATACTTGTTCTTGATACTGAAGTTTATTCCAACACTGGTGGACAGATGTCTAAAGCAACTCCGCGCGGTGCAGTTGCAAAGTTTGCAGCAGCAGGAAAACCAATGGCAAAGAAAGATCTTGGTTTGATGGCTATGTCATATGGAAATGTTTATGTCGCCAAAGTTGCAATGGGTTCAAATGATCAACACACTGTAAAAGCATTTCTTGAAGCTGAAGCATACGATGGACCTTCACTTATAATTGCATACAGCCATTGCATTGCTCATGGAATTGATATGGGGACAGGAATGAGGAACCAAAAAGCTGCAGTTGATACAGGTTACTGGCAGCTATACCGGTATAACCCTGATCTTGCTGCAAAAGGTGAGAATCCGTTTAAGCTCGATTCCAAAGGATTGAAAATGCCGTTTAAAGATTATGCTTATATGGAAACAAGATATAAGATGTTAACAAAAACTCATCCTGATCGTGCAAAGAAATTAATGGAAGAAGCACAAAAAGATGTTGAAGAAAGATGGAAGATGTATGAACAGCTTGCTTCTTCAGTTGATGGAAAAGAAGAAACGAAACCCGTAAAAGAAAATTAAAATTAATTTTAAGAAGATCCTCAAGGGGAGGAGGATCTTTAGTATTAGAATTCAAAAAGGTGAAAAAGTGAACATTTCAACAAACTATCTTGGTATTGATCTTCAGAATCCAATTGTTCCATCAGCAGGTCCTCTATCTGAAGATATTGATAAAATAAAAATGATGGAAGATGCTGGTGCCGCTGCTGTTGTTCTTTATTCTTTGTTTGAAGAGCAAATTGAAAATGAATCTCTTGAACTTCATCACCGCACTATGTACCATATGGAAAGCTATGCCGAAGCTCTCAATTATTTCCCGGAACCTTTCAAGTACCGTATGGGACCGGAAGATTATCTTGAACATATAAGTAAAGCAAAAGAGAGTGTTGATATACCCATTATTGCTAGTCTTAATGGTAAATCCTTAGGTGGATGGATTGAATATGCAAAGAAAATTGAACAAGCTGGTGCTAATGCTCTTGAGCTAAAC
>MHAF01000037.1:875-13169 GCA_001802865.1 Ignavibacteria bacterium RBG_16_34_14 | reverse complement strand
TTTGCAGACCACTACTTTTATAAAAACCCGGATGAAAATTTCTCATTATTAAAGAATGAAAAACTTTTTAATGAATTTGAGAATTTTCTTAATGCAAACAGCTATGCGTATAATTCTGAATCTGAAAAACAGCTCGAATCACTTATTGCTGATGCTAAAAAGAAAAAATTGAATGAAAATGTTGTAGTCGATCTAGAGAAAGCAAAAAGTTATTTTGAAGGAAATATCAATTCAGAACTTAGAATTTTTAAGAGTGAAATTTTGACAGAGATTAAATCAGAACTTGCTTCAAGATATATTGGTGTTGAAGGCAAAGTTGAAGAGTTATTAAAATTTGACAAGCAATTTCAAGCTGCATTAAATGTTATTTCAGATGACCAAACCTATAACAAGCTTTTGAATAACAAATAGGAAAATAATACTTCCAGATTAAGAGGCCGTCTCAAAACTGTCATTCCAAACTTGTTTCGGAATCTTTGAATTTGACAAATTAAGGCTTTTGAGACAGCCTCTTTTTTATTTTCTATCTCCCTCTGTCTAAAGTGAGGCTCGCCATAGATTATTTACAACAACTAGAAATGATCTCATAAATTTTTACTTGATGAAAGAAGATACATTTTTCAATGTTTAACCTCTGTTATTGCCTTAGCCTTTTGGGATTGGGTAGGGCTCTTATTATTACTAAATTATCTATATGAATTCTTTTTTAAAAGACAAAATCAAAAAAATAGTTGGTATAGATAATTACTTTGATTCCCTTGAAGACAAGCTCTGTTATTCCTATGATGGGACACCAATCTTTCAGCATCTCCCTGAAGCAGTTGTTTTTCCTGAGAATGAAGAGCAGATTTCTCTTATTGTAAAGTTAGCCAACCAGGAAAAATTCAACATCGTTCCAAGAGGAGCTGGTACAGGATTAAGTGGCGGTGCTATTCCTGTTGAGAATAGCATTGTACTGGTAATGACTAAGTGGAATAATATTTTAGAAGTTGATACACAAAATCTTACTGCGACTGTTCAACCAGGAGTAGTAACCGGCATTCTGCAAAAAGAAGTTGAGAAGTATGGTTTATTTTATCCTCCTGATCCTGGAAGTTTAACTGTATGCACAATAGGTGGAAATATTGCTAATAATGCCGGCGGCTTACGAGGATTAAAATATGGTGTTACAAAAAATTATGTCCTTGGTACTGAAATAATTCTGCCTGATGGAGAATTATTGCGAACAGGTGGAAAAAATATGAAGGATGTTGCAGGATATAACCTTCGTGATTTTATTGTTGGAAGTGAGGGGACATTGGGAATCATTACAAAAATTTTATTAAGGCTTATTCCCAAACCTCAGCAGTCCATAACAATGCTTGCATATTTTGATAAGCTTGCTGATAGTGCAAAATCAGTTTCGGGTGTCATTGCCTCTCATATTGTTCCAAGTATGATGGAATTTCTTGATAACACAACGATAAACTGCATAGAGGATTATACCAACATAGGACTTCCAAGAAACAGTGAGGCAATTTTATTAATTGAAGTTGATGGATGGGGAAGTATTGTTGAAGAAGATGCAGAAACAATAATAAATATTTTGAAAAAGAATAATACGTCATTTGTAAGAAAAGCAGCAAATGATGAAGAAGCCTTAACTTTAAAAACTGCAAGAAGAAGTGCATTCAGCGCACTGGCAAGAAGAAGACCTACCACTATTCTTGAAGATGCAACTGTTCCAAGAAGTGAACTCCCGGTTATGATTGAAAAAGTAACCGAAGCAGCAAGGAATTTTAATGTTACGTTTGGAAATTTTGGTCATGCAGGAGATGGTAATCTGCATCCTACCTGCTTAACAGATGAAAGAGATAATGATGAGATAACCCGTGCACATAAAGCTTTTGATTTCATTTTTAATGAGACAATAAAGCTTGGTGGTACTATAACAGGTGAGCATGGTACGGGTCTGGCAAAAAAACATTTTCTTGAAAAGGCAGTAGGAATTCCTGCTGTTGAGATGATGAAGAGAATTAAATCGGCAATAGATCCAAACAATATTATAAACCCGGGGAAGATATTTTCAATATCACCAAGGTGTGAAGAATACTTTTCAGTTGGCAATCGGCGGTAGTCAGTTGCAGGCAATCAATGACACAAGTAAATTATAATCTTCTCGGGGTTCTTCCAAATGATGATATCCTCTCTCAGTGCATTCATTGCGGAATGTGTTTAGCTACCTGCCCCACTTATGAATTGACAAAACTTGAACGTTCTTCTCCTCGTGGTCGGATAAAAATGATAAAATCTATTGCAAGGGGAGAAATACCTATCTCTGAAATTTTTGCTGATGAAATGAATTTCTGCCTCGATTGCCAGGCATGTGAAACTGCTTGTCCTGCCGGGGTTAAATATGGTTCTATGGTTGAAGCAGCAAGGGTTGAAGTTGATAATTCTGAGTATGGTTCTTTCTTTAAAAAGAAGATAAAAAAGTTTACACTCAAATATATTTTAGCATCTAAAAGAAATTTAAAGATTGTTTCAAGACTTCTTTATTACTATCAAAAATCTTTCCTGCCCAAAATCGTTAATAAGCTTTGTGAATTTAAAATTTTTCCTCAAAGAATTATTGTGCTGGAATCATTATCTCCAAAAGTTTCAAAGAAATTTTCAGATTCAGCAATACTTGAAATAACAGAACCTGAAAATGAAATAAAGTATACAACAGCTTTTCACTATGGCTGCTTAATGAATGTAATGTTTGCAGATATTAATAGAGATACTGTAGAACTTCTTTCGAAAACAGGATGTAAAGTTATTACTCCAAAAGATCAACAATGCTGCGGCTCACTTCATGCTCATAATGGCGATTTTGAAACAGCAAAAAAATTAGCAATGGAAAATCTCACAGTCTTTAGAAAGCATAATTATGATTATCTTATTTCCAACTCTGCAGGATGCGGTGCTTTTATGAAAGAATATTATCATCTGTTCAAAGATGAACCTGAGTTAAAAGAGGCAGCTAAAAGTTTCAGTGAAAGAATAAAGGATTTAAGTGAGTTCTATTCTGATATTTTACCTTTCGAATTCAAGACAAATAATGAAATTATAACCTACCATGATGCCTGTCATCTTGTTCATTCACAAAAAATTTATTCACAGCCAAGAAAAATTTTAAGAGCCATCTCCGGACTTAATTATAAAGAGATGGATGAATCTATATGGTGCTGCGGCAGTGCCGGCATTTATAATATTGTAAGATATGAAGATTCGATGAAAATACTGGAAAGAAAGATGGAGAATATTAAAAAGTCAGGTGCTGAAAAAGTTATTACATCAAATCCGGGCTGCATGGCGCAGATAGAATATGGCTGTAGAAAAAATAATCTTAACATTACAGTTGAGCATCTTGCAACCTTCTTAAACCGAAGTGAGAGTTAATAGTTATCCTTCAGTTAGTAGTTATTTGCTATCCCATAAAGCTTTATTTACTTGTAATTATTACATATCGCCGAAAATTTAGTAAGCAAATAAAATTTTTACTTTATTTATTGATTAAATCCAAAGGCATATCAATTGCCACATACATTTTATTTACAACTACACTTATTACAGAGGAGAAAATGAAATACCCAACTTTAATAATGGTTATCTTCCTTTCATCAACGTTAAATGCACAGTGGATTCAATCGTCCCTAAATCCTGGTCTTGGCCGTTCTCTTTTTTCAGATGGAACTACAATCTATGCAGCTACAAATCAGGGTGTTTATTGTACAAATGATATCGGTGAACCTTGGTTTAATATTGGTCCTCAGAACGAGGATATTTTTACAGTAATAACAGTTGCTAATAAAATTATTGCTGGTAGTGGAATGGGTCACGGTGTTTTTTTATCCACAGATAGTGGACAGAATTGGTATCAACCACCAACATTATCGAACCATTCAATATATACTCTAGCAAAGAACAGCAGTTATATCTTTGCCGGAAGCTGGGGGGGTGGAGTTTTCAGGTCAAATGATAATGGGGAAAGTTGGGAAAGTGTTGGCTTAAGCGGAAAAGGAATAATGGATCTGCTTGCAGTGGAAAATAGACTTTATGTAGCATGTCCGGATGGCTATAGTAAAATTTATTATTCGAGTGATAATGGAAATACCTGGGATTACGGATCACTAGGGAATCCCGCAAGCGACCTGCGAAAATTATTCTATAGTGATGGAAAGTTGTTTGCGTGTGATTTTGGATTATGGTCAAGCACAGATATGGGAAGTAACTGGCATCTTGATTATGGAATAACGTTTGATTCCACAGGTTATCCTATTGATGTGATGTTGTTTAGATCTTTAACAAAATACAATCAGTATTTGATAGCCAGTGTTGCATTTGAAAGTATTTACATTTCTTCAGATAATGGAGCAAGCTGGATCCCTTTTAATGATGGGCTTATAAACGATTGGACTTTTGTGGATTTAGCAATAAATGGTTCATACATTTGGTCAATAAGAGATTTTTTTGGTAATGCATATAGAAGACCGTTAACAGATATTGTTACAAGTGCTGGTGAAAATGAAAATTCAGTCAATGATTTTATCCTTCTACAGAATTATCCCAATCCTTTTAATCCTAAGACAATAATTAAATATGCAGTACCAATGTTTAGCAATGTCAGTTTGAAAGTTTATGATATTCTTAGAAACGAAATTGCAGCTATAATTAATGAAGAAAAATCAGCAGGAAACTATGAAGTGAATTTTGATGGAACTGATCTTTCGAGCGGTGTTTATTTTTATAGATTACAAGCAGGAACCTTTACTGATACAAAGAAATTTATTTTGATGAAATAATTGTAAAGTTCAGAAAGTACTTATTTATTAGATTAAAACTAATTTTGTTTAGCCAACTTTAGCTCATGGGAAATAAAAAAAGAATGTTGGCTTTAGCAGCAGATATTTTTTAACAGATGCATAAGTTCAATTTACCAGCTGGTCACGGAGATTCTGTGACCATTTCTTTTCATTAATGGTGTGACTGTGACAGCCGGGGGAAAATTTAGTTTTACCTGTTGATTTATAGAAAATTAATTTCTTATATTCTTTCCGATTTCTTACTATTTCATTTTGTAATTCAAGCTTAATTATAATTTTGTATTATATTCTAAAAAGATTATTTCTCTATAATATTTTTTCTTTCGTAAAATAAAATGAACCTAAACTGCAAAATTTGAATTTTAATATGAAAAAAGCCACAGAAAAAAGATCGAAGCCAGATGATATTATTCATCTATCATTTGATGTTTATGTTGATTTTATTTTTGATGACGGATTGATTTTTATTCTTATAAAAAATAACAGCAGTAAGCCGGTATTTAATGTAAGTGTAAAATTCAGCAGCAGGTTGACAGGCGTAAGTGGTTTAAAAGAAATTACTTCTATTAATCTTTTTAAGAAAATAGAATTTTTAGCACCTCAAAAAGAAATAAGAACTTTTCTGGATACAAGTGAATCATATTTTAAAAGGAAGCAGCCGACAAAAATTACTACATATATATTTTACAAAGATATTCAAAACAAAGATCATGATATCGTTATTAAACATAATTTAGAAATTTATAAAGATATTGGTTATATAGTTAAAAAAAATAAATAACGTTTGGAGGTTTTTATGTATGAATATCCATTGGTTTCATTTCATTTTCAGGTTCAATGGGGTGGAACAAGAATGGGATTTTCTGAGGTTTCCGGTTTGGATATGCAAACGGAAGTGATAGAATACCGTGAAGGATCTAATCCTGTTTATTCTTCCATAAAAATGCCCGGATTAAAAAAATATTCTAATATTACTTTAAAGCGTGGACTTGTTAAAGGTGACAATGAATTTTTTCAGTGGTGGAATACCATAAAACTTAACACTGTTGAAAGACGTGATGTTGTGATATCTTTATTGAACGAAAATCATGAACCTGTTATAAACTGGAAAGTTGTTAATGCATTCCCCGTAAAAATACAATGCAGTGATTTAAAAGCATCAGGGAACGAAGTAGCAATTGAAACTTTAGAAATTGCACACGAAGGCGTAACTATAGAAAATGAATAATAGATAAATTTTTTGGAGTAACGTAATTATATAAGGAAATAAGGTGTAAAAAAAACGGACATTCGTTTAATTATTTTATTCACTTCCCACCTGCATCCCGTTATACAGATTAAAAGATAAATATTGTTTATTCATTTCGTGGATTTAAGCATCAGGAAATCTCCAAACCCTAAAAAGAGATTTCTCTTTCCATCTAAAGTCAATGCCTCGAAGCAGATTCATTAAGTAAATTTAATATGCCGGTAATGAAATAAAAAAATCCATCCATTGATTTGCTTTATAAACTACTTTTTGTAATTTTAGCGACTAAATTTTAACTGATATTCCTTATAATTTTTTCTTAGCGGGCAATATTTTCCGCATAGAATAATCAATAAAAATAATCATCTCGTATATCAAACATTCTGAACTTCCATTTAAGAGTTCTTATGTTGTTAATGAGGTTTAGTGGTTAGTTTAAAGTTATATGAATAAATCTTTACTGGATCATATACTAAGGATCCGGCTTCCCATTACACTTTTTATAGTCATTGCGTCATTTTCAGTTACTTATTTTGTATCAAGGGCTGAGCGTGATGGAATTGGTTACACTCCACAGCAGCCAATAAACTTTTCGCATAAGCTGCATGCTGGTGATATGAATATTGATTGTCAGTATTGTCATATAACGGTTGAAAAATCACGTTATGCAACAATACCTGCAGTAGCTTCTTGTATGAATTGCCATACTGTTGCACGTAAAGACAGACCTGATATAATAAAGCTTACTCAATATTATAACCAGGGCAAAGCTTTAGAATGGAGTCGCATTCATAAAATTCCTGACTTTGCATATTTCAATCATAGCATTCATGTTAACCGCGGTATAGACTGCACTCATTGCCATGGTGATGTTAAAAAGATGGAGGTCGTCGGACAGATGAACTCTTTTACTATGGCAGCTTGTTTGGATTGCCACAAGAATGCTCAGGAAAGACTTCCCGAATTGAAAGAAATAAATAGAGGTCCCGATAATTGCTTTGCTTGTCATAGGTAGATATGAATAATCAAAATAATTTACATACAGTGAAGACACTTGAAAGAAAAAATTTTTTTATTAAGCTTATAAAAAGTTTTATAGGCTTGGTTCTGTTTAGCTCATTTCCATTGAAATTATTTAACAGAAATAACAAATATTTAAAAAAAGCAGAAATAAAAATTAATCCTCTGGCGGTAAGCAGAAATAAGGATAACAGAAAGAATGACTGATATTAAAGAAGGCTTAAATAATCCCGAAAATTCGGGATTAAAAACTCAGCCAACTTACTGGAAGAGTTTAAAGCAATTATATAATGATCCTGAATTTACTGAAGCAAGTCACCATGAATTTAAAGAGGGTGTAACAGACGATTTTGAAGTTTCAAAACTCTCCGGTTTATCAAGAAGAAAATTCCTGGCATTAATTGGAGCTTCTGCTGCTTTGGCAGGTGCAGGATGTTCTAATTACCGCGATAAAGGTTCAATCATTCCTTATAATAAAAAACCTGAAGAAATTATTCCTGGTAATGCCAATTACTATGCATCTTTTGTTAATTCGTGCAAATGCGGCTGTGGTGTTTTAATAAAGACTAGAGAAGGACGTCCGATAAAAGTTGATGGCAATCCTGATCATCCGGTTTCTAAAGGTAAAATTTGTGTAAAATGCCATGCAAGCATTCTTAGTTTGTATGATCCGGAAAGGTTATCAGAACCAGTAAAAAAATCGGGAAAGAATTTTCAAAAGATTTCCTGGAATATTGCTGATTCAGAAATAAGAAATGTCTTTTCCTCTATTGGTGATAAAGAAATTGCTGTCATTACACATTCAATAACTTCTCCAACAACATTAAAAGTTCTTAAGAATTTCACCAACAGGTATCCGAGTACAAAAATTTATTCTTATGAATTATTTAATGATGAGTTGCGAAATTCTGCGTGGAGAAAATGCTACGGATCAGGAACATTCCCTCTTATTAATTGGGATAAAGCAAAAATAATCCTCTCTCTTGAGGGAGATTTTCTCGGAACTGAAGGCAATCATTTAGAGAATTCACAATTGTTTGTAAAAGGAAGAGACATTAATAATCCTGGAAATTTTAGCCGCTTGTATGTTGTTGAAGGAAATATGTCTCTTGCAGGAATGAACGCTGACTACAGGTTAAGACTTCGTCCCGATGCACAGTTTGAATTTGTAATGAGCTTAATTAATGAGATAAGCAAAAAAACAGGTTATTCACAAATAGGAAATTATTTACTTCCTTCTTTCGCTCAGAAATATTCCTTATCAAAAGAAGTCTTAGAACATCTAATAAATGATTTAATCGATAGCCGTGGTACTTCAATAGTTTATGCAGGAGATACACTTCCGGAAAAAGTACATATTGCTGTTAATTATTTGAATGAAATCCTCGGGAACAAAAATCTTTATAGAAATGAAGTTAATGTTTTCCTTTATCCTCTTTCAACAACAAATGATTTTAAGAATCTCATTTCCTCGATTAATGATGGAAGAGTTGGTGCTGTTATTCATTTTGATTCTAACCCTGTTTATCATTTACCTTATGATTTAGGTTATTCTAATGCTCTAAAGAAAGTTGAAACAGTAATAAGTCTTGTTGAGCTTGAGAATGAATCTTCCGTTGCTGGGAAATATACTTTACCAATCAATCATTCGTTTGAATGCTGGGGGGATGCAAAAACCAGAACAGGTTTTTATTTAATGCAGCAGCCTGTGATATCTCCAATTCATAATACAAGACAAAAAGAAGCAGTATTCTTAACCTGGATTGAGAACGAAGGTTTTGAGTACAAAGAAAATCTTTATCATGAATATTTAATAAGTAATTGGCGTGAAAATATTTATCCAACTTTAAATGCAGGACTACCTTTTGAACAATTCTGGCTTGGTGCTTTACACGATGGTGTTGTAAGTATTAATGAAAATGTAGCAACAATTGGGAGTTTTAATACAGCAGTCTTATCAGAACTGAATCTTACAACAGATGTTTCAGGTTTTGCAGTTATACTTAAAGAAAGCTGTACAATTGGTGATGGCAGATTTGCAAACAATGGCTGGCTGCAGGAATTACCCCATCCTGTTACTAAAGTTACATGGGATAATTATGCAGCAATCTCCCAAACAACTGCAAAAGAACTTGGTGTTGATTATAATGATTTTATAGAAATAGAAATTGCAGGCAGGAAAGTAAAAATTCCTGTCTTTATTCAGCCTGGTGCTGCAGATAAAACTATAACTATAGAGCTGGGTTATGGAAGAACTCATACCGGAACCGTAGGAAAAGATGTAGGCTTTAATGCCAACACACTTTTAAGTTCAACGTTTAATCTTTCACCTTATCTATATACTTCGGCTAAAGTAACAAAAGCCGGTGGTTCATTTGAAATAGTTACATCTCAGGAACATCATTCATTTGATGATGAATTAATTAAAGATGCTGCAGAGAAAAGAGGAATTGTAAAAGAAGGAACCATCCAGGAATATTTGAATAATCGTCAATTCCTTAATGAAGGTAAAGAGCATAGTCTTCTTACAATGTATCCTGATCACCCATATACCGGATTAAAATGGGGAATGGCGATTGACCTGAATAAATGTATTAGCTGCGGTCAATGTGTTGTTGCCTGCACTTCCGAAAATAATATTCCGGTTGTTGGAAAAGACCAGGTTAAAAGGGGAAGGGAGATGCATTGGATAAGAGTTGATAGATATTACTCGGGTTCAATAGATGAACCAATGGTCAGCAATCAGGTAATGCTTTGCCAGCATTGTGATAATGCACCGTGTGAAAATGTTTGCCCTGTTGTTGCAACTACTCACAGCCCCGATGGTTTAAACCAGATGGTTTATAACCGTTGTGTTGGAACAAGGTATTGCTCAAACAACTGTCCATATAAAGTAAGAAGATTTAATTACTATAACTTCAGGGATCATTTTGATGACGCTTATCAGCTTGATAATTTATTCAACCTTGTGTATAACCCTGAAGTAACAGTAAGATCACGCGGAGTTATGGAGAAGTGTACTTTCTGTATACAACGTATTATGGAAAGCAGAGAAACAGCAATAAAAGAAAATAGTGAGTTAAAAGGAAGTGATGTTAAAACTGCTTGCCAGGAAGCATGTCCGACAAGTGCTATAATTTTTGGTGATATAAATGATAAAGAATCGGAAATAAGTAAATACAGGAATCATGAGCTTGGTTATCACGTACTTGAAGAACTTAATGTACGCCCAAATGTTACCTATTTAGCTAAACTTAGAAATACAAAGGAGAAAGCATAAGTGGATCTGGATTACACAAGGGAACTTGAGGTAGTTGAAGGTAATCTCAGAATTCCAGAGATTGACAGAATTATTGCTCGTCCGATGGATGAGCGGCCAGGTAAAAAATATCTTCTTGCTTTAACTATTTCAACAAGTGCTCTTCTCATTGGAGCTCTTTGTGTGGGGATTACACTTTTTTTGGGAATTGGAACCTGGGGTAATAATCAACCGGTCGGCTGGGCATTTGATATTACAAATTTTGTTTTCTGGATAGGTATTGGACATGCGGGAACTCTTATATCAGCCATCCTTTTCTTATTAAGACAGAAATGGAGAACAGGTATCGCCCGCTTCGCTGAGGCGATGACAATATTTGCAGTTATGTGTGCCGGTCTGTTTCCAATTATTCATATGGGAAGACCATGGCTCGCAGGTTATTTAACACCTTACCCTAATCAGCATGGGCTTTGGGTTAATTTTGTTTCTCCTCTTGTTTGGGATGTTTTTGCTGTAAGCACATACTTTACAATTTCTCTTTTGTTCTGGTACGTTGGCTTAATTCCTGATTTTGCAATTCTGAGAGACAGGACAGTTTCAAAAATTAAAAAGACTATTTATTCGGTATTTAGTTTGGGATGGAGACATTCAAACCGCCACTGGCAGCATTATGAAAAAGCTTATATAATACTTGCTGGTATCTCAACACCCCTTGTTCTTTCAGTACATTCAATTGTTAGCTTTGATTTTGCAACTTCAATAATACCAGGGTGGCATACAACTATTTTTCCACCTTACTTTGTTGCCGGTGCAATCTTTTCAGGATTTGCCATGGTAGTCACTGTAATGGTGATTGTTAGAAAAGTTTTTGATATGGAACAAATTATAACTCTCAATCACTTAGACCGGATGAATAAAATACTACTTGCAACAGGAATGATGGTGGGATATGCCTATGCTGCAGAATTTTTTATGTCATGGTACAGTGGTGTTCAGTATGAACGATTTGCTTTTTTTAACAGGGCATTTGGTCCTTATGCGTGGGCTTATTGGATAATGGTTAGCTGTAATGTATTTATTCCGCAATTATTCTGGTTTAGGAAAATAAGAAGATCAATTCCAATAATGTTTGTGATTGTAATTCTTGTAAACGTAGGAATGTGGTTTGAAAGATTTGTAATTATTGTAACTTCGCTTCATAGAGATTTTCTGCCATCGAGCTGGGGTTATTTTAAACCAACTCTTATAGACCTGGGAATTCTTTTAGGAAGCTTCGGTTTATTCTTTACTTTAGTTTTATTATTTGCAAGAACTTTACCTGTTGTTTCAATGTCCGAAGTTAAAGCAGTTTCACCAAATGGACAACCATCTCATAACGGAGTGCATCATGGTTAATAAAAATTTATATGGTGTAACTGCATTATTCGATACTCCAAATGAGATTATTCATGCGGCAAAAGAAGTCTCAAAAGCTGGCTATAAAAATTTTGATGTGAATACACCTTACCCTGTTCATGGCATGGACAGATCCATGGGACTAAAAAGATCAAAGGTTGGTTTTGTTACAACTTTCCTTGGTTTCTCTGGAACAGCTTTTATTCTTCTTTTTATGTTCTGGGCTATGTCTGTTGATTACCCAATGGTAATTGGTGGAAAGCCATTTTTCTCTTTACCTGGTTTTATACCGATTACTTTTGAAACTACAGTTTTAATAGGTGGTATTTCAACTGTTATTGGATTGCTGGCTCTGTTTGCTAATCTTCCTTCAAATAATCATCCTTTACATGATACAGATTATATGCATGCAGTATCAGGTGATAAGTATGGAATTGTAATAGAAGCTGATGATCCAAAGTTTAATGAAAACGAAGTTATAACTTTATTCAGTAAACTTGGTTCTAAAAAAATACATTCAATTA
>MHAF01000037.1:0-681 GCA_001802865.1 Ignavibacteria bacterium RBG_16_34_14 | reverse complement strand
TGCGTTTACCTGTCGAAGGTACAGTTGCAAGAGGGCATTTGCCATATCCTTTTAAAGGACAGTTAAATCCTATAGAAACTTTACCAAATCCATTACTGCCAACTAAAGAAGTTTTAGAGTTAGGCAAGAGAAAATTTCTAACTTACTGTAGTCCCTGTCATGGAAATTTTGCAGATGGAGTTAGCAGTCTGCGTGGTCAGTTTCCAAATCCGCCTACATTACATTCACAAAGAGCTCGTGATTTTAGTGATGGAATGATTTATCATATTATAGTTAATGGCCAGAACATAATGCCTTCATATCAATCTCAAACAACAGTTGAGGAACGTTGGGCAATAGTACATTATATCCGTGCGCTTCAGAGAGCAAAGAATGCAAAGCTTACTGATTTACAGGAAGTTAAAAAGGAGTCTCAGTTAAATGTCAAATAATGAAACCGGTTACATAAGAAAAGAATTACCTGGTAGTGTTGTAAAATTAGGAACTTCTTTATTTGCAGCCGGTCTTGTGCTTGGTGTAATTGGGTATATGATTGAACCTATACGGGCTTCCTTCAGTTACCTGATTGCATTTATGTTTTTGTTGAGTATTGGTATCGGTTCACTTTTCCTTATTGCACTTGAATATATTGCCGGTGCCGATTGGAGCACTCCTTTCAGAAGATTAAGTGAATTTCTGGCT
>MHAF01000036.1 GCA_001802865.1 Ignavibacteria bacterium RBG_16_34_14 | reverse complement strand
GTTGGAAGTGTTACAGGTTTGGCATGGACAAGTGTAGGTGGCGATATTTTATCTGTTGATGTTACTTTAATGAATGGAACCGGTAAGCTTACGTTAACAGGGCAGCTTGGAAATGTAATGAAAGAATCGGCTCAGGCTGCATTAAGTTATATACGTTCAAAAGCTAAAGAGCTTGGTATAAATCCAAATTTCTTTACTGGTAAAGAAGTACACATACATCTCCCGGAAGGTGCAATTCCAAAAGACGGACCTTCTGCAGGAATTACTATGGCAATGGCTCTTTATTCAGCAGTAAGTGGAAGGAAAGCATCAAATGATGTTGCAATGACCGGCGAAATTACTCTGCGGGGAACCATTCTTCCTATCGGTGGATTGATTGAAAAACTTCTTGCTGCCAAAAGAAATGAAATAAAGACTGTCTTAATTCCTTCAGGAAATGAAATTGATCTGAAGGAAATTCCAGATAAAGTTAAAGAAGAGTTAAGGATAGTTTCTATTTCACATATTGAAGATGCTATTCCTTATGTTTTCCCGAATAGTTCGCCGACTCTTAATAAATTAAAAAAGCAAAAAAAACTTAAAAAATTATAAAAACTTTGTCACATTGAGCTTGTCGAAATGTGATAATGTATTTCATCCTTCGACAAGGCTCAGGATGACATTGCAAACATAAAAACCGGAATAAATTCAATGGCAGAAACTATTTTAGTTGACAGGTATCTTTCAAATGAAGAACAATATCGGAATCTAATTCCTCAGCTAAAAAGTCTTCTATCCCCATCTGATGAATTAATCTCCAATTTGGCAAATTGCACTGCTGTATTAAAACAGACTTTTGAAAAAATAAGCTGGGTTGGCTTTTATTTGTATAATGGGAAAGAACTTTATCTTGGTCCATTCCAGGGAAAGATTGCATGCACAACAATAAAAATTGGTAAAGGTGTCTGCGGAACTGCTGCTGAGATAAGAGAAACAATAATTGTTCCTGATGTAAATAAATTTCCAGGACATATTTATTGCGATCCTGATTCAAAATCGGAAATAGTTATTCCTGTAATTAAAAAAGATGAAAATCTCTTTGGTGTACTTGATCTTGACAGTAACGAATTAAATTCTTTTAATGAAACAGATAAAAAATATCTGGAAGAAATTTGTAAGTTTTTAACTGTGGATATCTTATAGAAGAAGTAACAAAATTTTATTATCTCATAAATTTTAATAAGTAAATAATTAAAAATATGTCTTACGAAGTAACTGCAAGGAAATGGCGTCCTCAAAAATTTGCTGAAGTTGTAGGGCAGGAACATATAACAACAACTCTTAAAAATGCAATTAAAGATGGACGAATTGCTCATGCTTATTTGTTTGCAGGACCAAGAGGAGTCGGTAAAACTACAACTGCCAGAATTCTTGCAAAAACATTAAACTGTCTAAATCCTGATATATATGAACCATGTAATGAATGCGAAAATTGCAAAGCAATTCAATCAGGGCAAATGATGGATATATTTGAAATTGATGCTGCTTCAAACAGGGGAATAGATGAGGTTAGAACTTTGCGTGAATCTGTTAAATACCCGCCAACAAAGGGGAAATATAAAGTTTATATCATTGATGAAGTTCATATGCTGACAAAGGAATCTTTTAATGCTTTTCTTAAAACATTGGAAGAACCGCCTTCACAAACAATTTTTATTTTTGCAACAACTGATGTTCATAAAGTTCCTCTTACAATAATTTCAAGATGCCAGAGATTTGATTTCAGAAGAATTGAAATGGATATAATTAAATCTCTCCTTAGAAAGATCGCCAAGAGCGAAAAGATAGATATTGATGATAAGACTCTAACGCTCATTGCCCGTAAAGCAGATGGCGCTTTAAGAGATGCTGAAAGTTATTTTGACCAGGTAGTTTCTTTCTGCGGAAACGAAGTTGATTCTACAACAGTTAGTAAAATTTTAAATCTTGTAGATGATGAAGTTTATTTTCTGATTTCAGATGCTGTTCTGAAAAAAAATTTTAAATCTGTTTTTGAAGCATCAGACTTGGTTTACAAAAATGGCTGGAACTTCACAGATTTTATGGATGGGCTTATTGAACACTTCAGAAATATTATGACTGTAATAATAACGGAAAACACTCAGAGTATTGAATCGGCAGAAGTTTTTAAAACGAGATACCTGGATTATTTCGGCAAATTCTCTGAAAGTGATATTCTAAGACTGCTTAATCATTTAAATAAAACCGGACAGGATTTACGTTATTCCCAAAACCAGAAATTAAAAATTGAAATAGCTCTCTGTCATCTCGTGGGATTGGAAAAAACCTCTACCATTTCCGAGTTGATAGAAAATCTTAACAGTGAATTACCTGCTTCAAAAGAGAAAGCAGAAAAAAAAAATTACCAGGTAAATCCTGATAGTAAGTTCTTTGATAAAAACAGAGTTGTTTCTTATAAAGATCCTCTTAAAGAACCTGAACAAACTTATTCTGTAACAGAACCTGCAGGCGATTTCGATTCAATAGTTAAAAAATGGAAAGGTTTTGCCGATCTTGTCTCTGAGGAAAAGAAATTTACACTTGGACATTTCTTTGCAGCTTCTCACCCTGTCGATTTTTCCGGAAATAAAATAAGTTTACAGTTCAATAATAATGAAGAAATAAAATCATTCAATATTAATCTTGATTATCTGACAAAAAAAGCCCACGAATATTTCGGTAAAAAACTTCAGTTCAGTGCTGTTGAAGGAAATGATTTTAAACACTCTAAAAAGGAACCTTCTAAAAATAAAATCACTATCCAAACAGGTGAAACAATAAATACAGGAGATCAATATGTTGATCTTATCATTAATGAACTTGGAGGAGAGGAATTAAGCTGATTTTTCTAGCTATTATCCAATCTTTTAATACCCGAATTTTTTGAAAAATACAGAATAATACCTATTTTTACACTCTATGCCTCAAAAGTTAGTCGTTGCTATTGATGGTCCAGCTGGTTCCGGAAAAAGTACTTCAGCAATATTAGTGGCTCAAAAACTGGGATATCTTTACATTGATACAGGCGCTATGTACAGGGCAATAACTTTTCTGGCAATAAAAAAAAATTTACATAATGAAGAAGAAATATTAAGATTAGCTGAAAGAACTGATCTTAAACTTGATTTCATAGAGGGCAAAACAAAAGTTTTTGCTGATAAAAAAGAGATTACTGAAGATATAAGAATGCCCGAAGTAAATGCATATGTTAGTGAGATAAGCAAAATTGAAAATGTTAGAAAAATACTTGTTCAAAAACAGAGAGAGATGGGAAGCGGTGAACGCGGAGTGGTTATGGAAGGAAGAGATATTGGAACTGTTGTTTTTCCAAATGCCGATGTTAAGATTTTTATGACAGCTTCTGTTGATGAAAGAGCTAAGAGAAGAAAAAAGGAATATTCAGAAAAAGGTATTAACATAACTCTCGAAGAAGTGAAGAAAAATTTGTTGAGCAGAGATGAGATAGATTCGGGTCGTGAATTTAGCCCTTTAACAATTGCAGGTGGAGCAATTGAAGTAAATACTTCGGAAGTTTCTATTGAAGAACAGGTAAATATTATTCTTGAAGAGGTTAAAAAAGCAGCAAACAAAAAAGGAATTTTATTAAGAGTAAACTAAAAACCAAATAAATAACTAATGTTAAACTAAAATAATTTCTGCCCGCTTTTTCTTTTTGGTTTTTGAAAAGCAGCGGAAAATAATTAAATCGCTCAGGAGGATGAATGTCTAAAGAAACGAATACTAATCCAATGAAAACGGATGATTATGAAAAAGCTAAAAGTAAATTTCAGAATGAGGAATATTCAAAAGAAGAATTTCTAACTCTTGCCAAACTTTATTCAGAATCTTTTAAAGATGTTAAAGAAGGTGAAATTGTTAAAGGAAGAGTTGTTAGAATACAGGGTGATAATGTTATTCTTGATGTTGGATTTAAATCAGAAGGATCTGTCCCATTAAATGAATTCAATAATAGAGAAGTTACAATAGGGCAGGAAGTTGATGTGGTTCTGGAGAGCGTTGAAGACCAGGAAGGAAACCTGGTTCTAAGTAAATCAAGAGCTGATTTTCTTAGAATATGGGATAAAGTTCTCAGAGCACACGAGACCGGTGAAATTATTCAAGGTAAGATCGTTAAGAGAATTAAAGGTGGAATGGTTGTGGATCTTATGGGAATGGAAGCATTCCTTCCCGGTTCACAAATTGATATTCGCCCTATCCGGGACTTTGATGCTTTTGTCGGACAAACAATGGACTTCAAAGTTGTCAAAGTAAATATTCCTACAGAAAATGTAGTCGTTTCTCACAAAGTTCTTGTTGAAGAAGAAATTTCAGATCAGAGAAATGCTATTCTTGAAAGCCTTGAGAAAGGACAAATACTCGAAGGCACTGTTAAAGCAATTACAGATTTTGGTGTCTTTATTGACCTTGGCGGAGTGGATGGTCTTGTTCACATTACTGATTTAAGCTGGGGAAGAATAAATCACCCCAATGAGGTTGTAAGACTTGATGAAACAATTAAAGTTGTAGTAACAGATTTTGATGAAGAGAAGAAGAGAATTTCTTTAAGTCTTAAGAAACTTCTTCCTCATCCATGGGAAAAAATTGATGAAAAACATAAAATCGGTGATAAAGTATCGGGACGTGTTGTATCTCTTACTGATTATGGTGCATTCATCGAAATTGAAAAAGGGATCGAAGGTCTTATTCACAACTCCGAAATGAGCTGGACACAGCATATTAAACATCCTTCACAAGTCGTTGCTATGGGGCAAATTATTGAAGCTGTTATTCTTAGTCTTGACAAGGAAGAGAAAAAGATTTCACTTGGAATAAAACAGCTTGAACCGGATCCATGGCAGTCATTGATGCAGAAATATCCTGTAGGATCAAGACATCAGGGAGTTGCACGCAACTTAACAAACTTTGGTGTGTTTGTAGAGCTTGAACCCGGAGTAGATGGACTTGTTCATATATCAGATCTTTCCTGGACAAAGAAAATCAGGCATCCCGGTGAAGTTGTTAAGAAAGGTGAAAAGCTTGACGTAATTGTTCTTAGTGTTGATGTTGACCAGAGAAAAATCTCTCTAGGACATAAACAGGTTGAAGAAAATCCCTGGGATAAATTTGAGAGAAAATATTCTGTTGGAGCATTAGCACAGGGTAAAATTGTGCGGATAATAGAGAAAGGTCTTATTGCCGAACTACCTGAAAATGTTGATGGCTTTGTTCCTGCAACGCAGCTTTCAACTTCAAAAATTAAGAACATAGCAAACCACTTCCCTGTTGATTCTGATTTACCATTAAAGGTAATTGAATTCGATAAGGAAAATAAGAAGATTGTTCTTAGTACTATTGCTGCACTAAAAGAAAAGTCGGAAGAAGAGATTCAAAATTATATTGATTCTCACAAATTAGAAAAAGTAACGGTGCAGGATATAAAAAATACCGAAACAACTGCTATTGATACTTCCGAATTCCCGATCTTTGAAGTTCCGGAAGAATCACAACATTCTGAAAAAAAATAATCTTTTCAGAAAATCATTAAATTAGGGCGGGAGTTTTCCCGCTCTTAAAATTTTAAAGAGAATGATACAAAGAGTAGCATTACATACTTTAGGCTGTAAATTAAATTTCTCAGAAACATCAACAATCGGAAATGAATTTTTAAAAAATGGATTTGGCATAGTTGATTTCAAAGAGAAAGCAGATGTATATGTTCTGAACACATGCACTGTTACACAAAATGCCGAAAAGGAATGCCGTCAGCTTGTTAGAAAAGTGCTTAAGCAGAATCCTGAGGCTTATATTATAGTTACAGGATGCTATGCTCAACTTAGACCGGAAGAGATTGCCAACATTAAAGGTGTAGATGTAATTCTTGGAAGTAATGAAAAGTTTAACCTTTTCTCTTTAATAAATAATTTTCAAAAAAGAAATCCGGCGTGTATTTTTGTTTCCCCAACAGATAAACTTAATGATTTTGGTCCGGCTCACTCAACAGATGCAGATAACCGAACCAGAGCATACCTTAAAATTCAGGATGGATGCGACTACAAATGTTCATTCTGCACAATTCCTCTTGCAAGAGGTTTAAGCAGAAGTATGAATCCTGATGAAGTGATTTATCAATTTAAAAATCTTATTGATGAAGGATACAGAGAAATTATATTGACAGGCGTTAATGTTGGAGATTACGGCAAATCTTACTCTACAAATCTTTACAAACTATTATTAAAGCTTGTTGGTATTGAGGGTGATTACAGGATAAGAATAAGTTCAATTGAACCTAATCTTCTTACTGATGAAATTATTCAGCTTACTTCAGAGAATGAAAAAATGTGCAAGCATTTTCATATACCTTTACAGAGTGGGAGTTCAAAGATTCTCAAACTGATGAAAAGAAGATATAAAACAGATGATTACTCAGAGCTTATTTATAAATGCAAAAACAAAATACCTGATTTAGGTATTGGTGTTGATGTTATTGTCGGTTTCCCGGGTGAGACTGAGGAAGATTTTCTGCAGACATATAATTTTCTGAATGAACTTCCCGTTTCATATCTACACGTATTTACTTATTCTGAAAGACCTGATACAAAAGCAATTGAAATTGAAAATCCAGTTGATATTTATGAAAGAAGAAAAAGAAATAATATGCTAAGGATTCTAAGTGAAAAGAAAAGATATAAATTTTATAAAGAAATGATTGGAAAAGACCTTGATGTTTTATTTGAAACTGAAAATTTTAATGATAAAATAAAAGGCTTCTCTTCAAACTATGTCAGAGTAAGCCTGGATTATAACCCGAATCTTGTTAATCAAGTAGTTACAATTTCCATAGATGACATCATAGATAATTGCTGTTCAGGAACCATAAAGGGGACAAAAAATTCAATTGAATTGATTGCAAGTTAAAATGATATTTCTTTTAACATTATGAAAAAATTATTCTTCATCGTACTCTGTTTTGCAATAAATTCTTTTTCTCAAGATTCAAAAAATCTTCTCGAACTGAAAGAGGAAATAAAATCTGTTCAGCAAAATCCTTCTTTAGAAATAAATAAAGTAATCCAGGAGAAACCTGAAAAGAAAAAACCAATACTGGGAATACTTTATTCACTTCTTTTACCAGGGATGGGTGAACTCTATGCAGATTCCTATTCAAGCGGAAAGTATTTTACAGTTGCTGAAGGAGCTTTATGGGGAATTTTTACAGGGATGAACATTTATGGAAACTGGCAGAAAGACAAGTACAAATCATTTGCAATTTCCAAAGCAGGAATTACAACAGAAGATAAAGATGAAGAATATTATAGTATCATAAGCCAATATCTGGACATTGAAGAATACAACGATGAGAAGGCTCTCGAAAGAGAATTTGATAAAATGTATCCTGAAAGATTTTTTTGGAAATGGAACACCCAGCAGGAACGTAAAGAATACAGAAGCTTGTGGCTTTCAAGCGAGCAGACTTTTAATGATGTAAGGTTTGTTGTTGGTGCAATGATCCTAAATAGGATTGCAAGTGCTATAAATGCTGTAAGATTAGTTTCAGCATATAATAAAAGAATTACTGAAGAAGTTTCATGGAATTTTTCTGTGGGAATTTCTAAACCTGTTAACCTCCCTCATTCAATAACATTTAATTTTCAAAAGAGTTTTTAATCAAAGTAAATTGAGGTTCATCCCGAAGAATCTGGGTGAACCTCACTTCTCTAAATTACTATTTTAGAAGAATCATCTTTTTAACAGCAATAAAATTTTCTACACCTGAAAGAGATCTAGATTCGATACGGTAGACATAAATTCCCGATGCAAGATTACCTGCATTGAAGTTAACACTATGAGTTCCTGTGGACATCTGATTGTTTACTAACTCTCTCACTTTTTCTCCAAGGATGTTGAAGACAGAAATTTTAACATTACTTTCTGCAGGTAAAGTGTATTCTATTTTTGTAGATGGATTAAATGGATTGGGATAATTCTGTGACAGAGAGAAGTTTGCAGGAATATTCTCAATCTCCTGATCTTGAATACCAACAGTTCCTCCGCCTAAGTTGTATAAAACGAAAAGTGAATCAACTCCGGGTGCAACACTTGAGACAAGTGCAATGTCTGTTTTGCCATCCTGATCAAAATCGGAGGCAACAACGCTCCGGGGAAGTCCGGTGGCAAATGGGAAGAAGCAGTTCTCTCTTGCAGTAAAACTACCTGTGCCATCATTGAGAAAAACTGTTATCCCGTTGGTTTGAAGCTGGTCATTCACGGTAATAAGGTCAAGGTCACCATCGTTCTCATAATCCATGCTTGCAAGGCTTTGTGCCCCGGTAACCGGAATCGGTTCAGATGTGAAATTTAAGTTTCCCTGATTTCTAACAAAAGTACATGATGAGAAGGTTTCAAGAGTGATGAGATCAAGATCTGTATCTCCATCGAAGTCTCCCATAACAATGCTTGAGTGGCCCGTAGTACCTGCAGTGCCGAGTTGGAATTCATTAACTATCCCATTGGGTTGGAGATCAGCGCACGGGCCTGAGGTTACAACGGTAAACACTATACCGTTGATTAGAATTAGAGGTGGAGGAAAAGGGGAACTCGTGACTGCGGCGATTTCAGGAGTGCCGCCATCACCTGAAAGATCACCTACAACAAGATCAAGCATTGTTGCATGAATAGTATCAGGACCTTGAGAATTTGACTGCACGTCATGACACAAATTGCGATTTCCAAGGTGCATCAGGTAGCCAAGGAAGCTTTCAGTAGGTCCAAATCCATTATCCTCAGTTATAGCGATAGTTCTTCCAGCGATTGAGAAGATTGGTCCTGGTTCGAGTGATCGTACTCGACCGAAAGTCCCAACTGTTGTGGGAGTGGTAAAACCACCCGCACCATCACCCCAAAACACCTGGACAGCGCTGGTATCCCCACCAACAATCAAATCAAGATGATTATCTTCATCAATATCATAGAACTTGACTATAACAGGTCTGAAGCCTGTTGACAGAGTTCCGGATTGAACAAACGATCTGGAGTTTCCCAAATTGTGATAGAGCAGAACCTGCCGGTTATCGTAATCCGGCACTGCGAGACCATCGAAAAGAATATTATCAAACCTCCCAGCCGCAATAGCGAATGCTGTTCCCGATAAACCTGCTCTAAATGGATCGGCAAACATATCAAAGCCGCTGAAACTATTCTCATCAGCTCCAATCATCGGGGTAGTGGTTGACCTGATTTCTCCATCAATATCTACCGTAATACCACCGAAAGGTATTCCTTTCAGTTCCGGATCTTGTGACTGGCAGTCGGTGATATGGAGATTCGTGCTATCAACAAAATCTAAACTTTTTGAAATGGAGTTTGTATCTAAACCTGTTGCTGCCCGGTACTTTGCGAGAGTGAGATACGCAACTGCATCCCGTACAACGAGAAACCCATTACCTTCTGTTATGAAAAGGACGTTGTAATCAGATTGGAGGTTTGGAGATGTCAAATTTCCCTGATTGTAGGCAACGTTGAAACCACTGGTAGGTTTGACAATGATGATGTTATTCAGGGCTATGCAATCTTGTGCAATAACTTCGAGTCCCTCCAAACCACCCCCGCGTAGAACTACTGTGTTAAAAAGGATCTTCGCATTCCTTATCGTGATTATGCTTAACCCTGTTGTGCCACTGGTGTTGATCATATTATTTGCGATGAGAAGCGAGTCGGGAATCAGTGTGTCATTTGCCCCCTGCACGCGCAGCCCGTGTGCGACAGTTCCCCGGACCAGATTGCGTTCTATCCTCGTCCTTGTTGAACTCACCGGAATATTAGCATAGATACCGAACCCTCCGTTAAAGCCGCCGTTAAAATCAATGATATTCCTTTGTATAATCAGGTTTTCACCAAAAACTTCCATCGCAGACCCACCCCATCCCGCAAGGAATTGATTATCCTCGATAGTGATAGTTCCTTGTGCGTTTGAGGTCCCGTCAAAACCTGACACCGCTTTGAGGAGCCGGACGAAAGTATTCCCCCGAATCGTTATGTCTCTTACGGACCCTCCAAACTCAATTCCAAATTGAGTACCAAATGGAGATGCGCCAACCAGTTTGCATCCTTCAAACACGATTCCATCAACAGTAGGGTTAAAGAAAACATCTCTCTGTAGTTGCACAAGCACATTCAGGCCAAAGCGCACCGTGTCAATTTGCTTCAATGTCAAATTATGGAAGGTAATATGATCCAGGTTGACAACGACAAGGTCGTGGCGACTTCCAATGGAATCGGTTACGTTCATTAGGAGAATGACGTTGTCTACGTTCCCGCCAGTGGACTGGTCGGGCTGGAAGGTAATACGATTCGTCTGCGACAGTCCGGCGACAATGCTATCGAGCAAGAGGACGGTGTAGTTTCCGCCGCTATGCGAGTATGTCCCGGGGCGAATATTAAAAAATACCGGACCTGAAACTCCATTTACCTTTAGAGCATTAGCTGCATCCTGCAGAGTTGCAAAATCAGGCGAAGTACCGCCAACAGTGAACGAGCCATTAAGGGGCTGGGGGAAAATAAAATCAACGCAGGAGATACTTATAATAAAAAAGCTTATTATAAAACTAGTTCTCATTTCACACCTCCAATTTTAGATTTTTTAGAAAGAAATCAGATCTGAATAAAATATAGCTAACCATTGTTTTTTATTTAATAAAAAGCATTTTCCTTTTTTCTGTAAAATCCCCAGCTTTAATCATATAAAAATATAAACCACTGGATATCTTTGAAGCATTAAATTCAACTTCATGTTTTCCAGCAGATCTTTCTTCACTAATTAATGTTACAACTTCATTTCCCAAAATATCATAAACTATTAATGTTACATAACTGCTAACTGCCAATTGCCAACTGATGACTGTACTCGGATTAAACGGATTGGGATAATTCTGGCTCAGTTCAAAATTGAATAAACCTTCTGCATTAAGTTCAACAATCTCAGAGTATTGGAATCTTCCATCATAATCAATCTGTTTTAAGCGATAAAGATTTTTCCCATTCGTTAAATTTTTATCAATAAAACTGTATTCAGATGTTTCGCTTGTAGTTCCCTTTCCTTCGACAAAACCTATCTTTTCCCAATTTTGTAATCGTGTAATCTTGTAATCTTGTAATCTTTCAATTTCAAACCCACGGTTATTTAATTCACTTACTGTTCTCCATTTAAGAATAGCATTCTTATCATTTAATTCAACACTGAACGAAGTCAGTTCAACAGGAATAGCTTCAATTATAGTTAAAGGAAATTTAGGACCGAAAGCCCACTTATCATAGAAATCGGGAATTGAATCATAAACAATGCTCAATCCGCATGAGTAAATAGTATCTACATCGGATGAATCTGATGCAGTATATTCAAATGGCCAGAATATTGTATCTTGAGGAGTTGGAAAAAGAAGAGGGAAAGCTTGAGTCAATTCATTTGGTGCCCTGTAATCCCAAACAGAAATGGAGTCAACAGTTTTCATTGTTCCAAATCTTCCGGCAACATTATAACCGCCAGCTTCTGCTGGACCTCCCGTAAGAAACATTTTGTAGAGACCAGTTTGCCCCACAGCTAAAGTCTCAGGTCCTTCTACCCAAACTTCCACTGATGGATCTGCATATAAACTATGACAAACGCATCCATCGCCATTTAATTCTGTACATCCAATTCTTTCAGTGGGAGGAATTTGAAAAAGACCTGAATAAGCCAGGAGAGTAAATGATAAAAATACTACTGCAAGAGTAATGTTAATTTTCAAATAGTTGTGCTACCTTAATTGTGGCAGCACAAAGATAACAATTTTTTCTAAATGTAAAATATTTTTATTTAAGAAGTAACATTTTTTTTACTGAACGGAAACCAACTGTTTCTATTGAATAGTAATAAATTCCGCTGGAAAATTTGCTTCCATCAAAATTTAACTTATGTACACCAGCATCCAGTTCTTCTGATTTTAAAATAGAAACCAGGTTTCCGAGAATATCAAATACTTTAACTTTTACATAGGATTTTTCCGGAATACTAAATTCTATTTTAGTAGTTGGATTGAATGGATTTGGGTAATTCTGTTCTAATGAAAAAGAAACAGGTTTTACATCCACTTCAATTTCCTGTGAGTATTTATAATTCTCATCGAAATCTATTTGTTTTAACCTGTATAAATATTTACCTGAAGGAATTTCTTTATCAACAAATGAATAATTATTTTTTTCAGTTGTTGTGCCAAACCCATTTAAATATCCTATCTTTATCCAGTTTTGAATGGAAGAAGTCAAGGACGAAACTCTTTCAATCTCAAATCCCCTGTTATTTATTTCGGAAACTGTCTCACAAGATAAACTAACCATGTTTCCATTTACTTTTGCCGAAAAGAAAACAAGTTCCACCGGAACTGGTGATTCCGGAATTAATTCAACATTAAGAATTGTTGTTGAAAGGTTATTTACACTGACATTTGTAATAATAGTATCAAAAAAACCAGGAGCCGAAAAAGTTAAATTGTAATTACCTGAATAAATAAGTCTGTGATAATTTCCGCTTACTGAATCACTAAAGATTTCTGAATTATCAAAATCATGTCCGGCAATTTTAACAAGAGCCTTTAATGGATTACCAACGGTATCGGTTACAACTCCTCTTATTCCAAATAAGCAGCTTTCTATATAATTAAGAAATGATCTTTTATTGTACTCCCAGTGAGCGGGTAAAAACGAAGCAGGTAAAAGTTTTGTATCAGAAATTTCAATTGTAAGTTCTCTTCCTCTTTCAAAATAAGTAAAGAAATCCTGTCTCCCGCCTACTACTCTGTACCAGGCATAACCGTTAGTAATTCCGTCATCAAATCCATTCATATAAGTTGAAGGGCTATGAGCCTGTACTGTATCGGCGTATTTATGTGAAATAAACTGGAACCAATTATCGTCAGGATGAAATCTTGACCAGGTATCCCAGGGATAATTTACAACTTCAGTACCACCATGAAAATTTGCTGAGAGAATAAAATTATACTGCTGAGCAAGATTTATCATTGCTATTGTCTCCGGCTGCCAGGGCCCTGTTGGATACTGACCTTCTGCAGGATCAGGAAAATTTCTGTTAAGATCTTTATTATTTGCATTATACCTTGTTGCACCATTTACAGTATTGTTCCCTCCATGGTAAGTACCATCAGGATTTGCATTTGGGTTAATCCAAATCTCAATATTATTAACAAGATTAGTTATTCTTGTGTCATTTCCATAAGATGAAAGGAGTGAATCAATTAATCTTAACATTAAAACAAAGCCTGTGGTTTCATCTCCATGCATTGTAGATGAATACATAAATTGCGGTTCTGTCTCCCGTTCATTTACATTGTCTGATATTTTCACAAATAAAATCTTTCTTCCCTGAACTGTATTGCCTGCGTCTACAACTTTACAGATTGAGGAATAATCAGATTCGAATTGATACATCATATTTATATATGCATCATAAGGGGGATACGAATCCCATAATCCAAGTTCTTCAAGTGAAGAGGACATTTGAACATCATCTACATCTCCTGGACTTCTAAGAACTTCATATTCATATCCTAATGAAAGGAATTCATTAAACTCTTCTTCATTTGCATAAGCATAGACAATATTTCCAACCACATTATCAATAGAAATAATCCTGGTAAGAATATTAATTTCCTCTTTTTCGGCAATTGAAAATTTAAAATAAACTTCTCCTTTTTTCTCAAAGAATTTTGAATCTGGTTGTGAAAAAATTAAAGTTGAAAAAAGAAAAGAAACAATAAGTATAACTGAAATTTTCATATTATCAACAAGATTAGTGAACAGATATGCAAAAATAGATATTCCTGATATTAGCGGAAAGGTTTATTGATAATTAATCCTTGACATTAAACAATTTTTTGAATTCGTCAATATTATTTATCTCTTTTATCCTTTTTTCTTCATCATCAGTTTCATTTTTTACTGTAAACTGTTTATAAAATTCTTCGCTTTTCATTAAAGAGCACCCACATACTTTGGCATAATCTCTTATTCCATTATCAGATGAAATAACAATTATATCTCTTTTATTTTTAGATGAAGAAATCTGATCTTTAATTTTTTCATCGGCTGTTTGCGACCCGGAATAAATAATTTTTCCATTAATGATATTTATACGATTATTTTCATAGCCATCAAAATGGAGAGATATCTTTACCTTCTTTCCTGAAAAATAATTTTGTAAAAGGTAAACAAGCTGTTCTCTTGCACTTTGTTTATCTTTCTTTTGAAGTTCAGATAATTTCTTTACCTTACCTATTAAATTATTTCCATCAATGATATAATGCTTCATAATTCTTTAAAAACCTTCAAGGTTAGAATTGCTTTAAAATTCAGTAACCCTTGAAGGTTTAATGCTTTTATTTAAAAAAGTAATGAATAACTAAATCTCACTTCTTCTATTTTAATGAATGACTTAAACTCATCAATAGATTTAAATCTGCTTAGAATTTCTTTAGTATTAGTTAAATTCATAATAAAAGGATTAAAATATTCTTTCGCAGAAGAATATTCCCATTCCTCCGGTTGATTAACTAATCCAGCTTTTACTGGATTATTTAAAATATACTTACATAGCCAGATGAAATAGCTTTCATCAGATATCAACTTGCTTTTTGTTTTCCCTTCAAACAGAACCCCTATTCTATCATATTTTTTATTCGTTCTCCTTGTATAGGCATTTGTCAAATCGCCAACAAATTTTCCAATAGTATGGTCATTAGTTAGTTGTTTTGTAAAAAAATGAAAATGGTTTGGTAATAAACAAAAACAATTAATTCTGACTGAATATTTCTCTTTGTATTCCTTCATCTTTCGCAAGAAATATTTGTAATCATTATCATCAAAAAAGATAGTTCCTTTATTTACGCCTCTATTATATAGGTGGTGATATGAATTCATATTATAAAACTTTGGGACATACATGTTTTCTCTCCTATGAAAAACTTCTAAACCTTCAAGGGTTCCTATACTTCAACGCTTCTCTAACCTTGAAGGAATCAATCAATATCCGCTATAGAATCTGTCTCTCTTTGTAATTTTAAGATCCTGAAGCTGTGGTGCTTTAACTCTAATCTCCAAACTATAACCTCTATAAGTGCCGATTGGATTCCAGGTAAAATTTAAAATCCAGCAATGCAAATCCCTTGAAACTCTTACGACTGGTGCTGCAAATTCTTTCCTCTCAAAATCATAACTTCCACTGAAAGTGAATTTCCATTTAGGTGTGAGATTAAAATTCAAGGAACCGTTAAGATTTGAATAAGAAGTAACATTATTTGGATTCAATTTATCAAGCCTGTAATTGTAGTTTAGAGAAATGTCCCACGGAATTGTAAAATCCGGTTCTTTAACATCATATATCCCTTTATAATTCCGTCCTGCAGTTCCTAACTGAAACTCATCCGCCTGAGACGAAGAAGTCTCTTCTTCTTTTTTAGACGAACTTAATTTTTCTCCTGATAAACTTGTTGAAATAGAAAAATTGAAATTAGTTAATCTTAACAGACCTTTCCCCTGATCAATTAAAAATTTGTTGATTGGACTTCCTGATTCGCTTACATCATATAAAGTAAATGTTGATCCGCCATTAAAACTGAACCAGCTGCCAACCTGTGTTCTGAATCCAACATTTAATGGTGAAAAATTTAAACTGTCTGCAGCAAAGTTGTAGCTGATAGACCCATCAAGATTAAGTAGTTGTATTTTTTCTTCTTTAGAAGTTGTATCTGTCGGATCAACTGTAGTTTTCATTTCAAAAATGTTTGATACACTAAAGGAAATATTTTGTCTTTCTCCTTGCGAAGGACCACCAAAAATTTCATCTTCAAATTTATTGTACTGTACTACTTCCCCTTTTGAATTTGTATAATTACCAAAATAACCCCAAAAGGATTTGGAAAAATCAGGTGTGTAAGAGTAACTTATATTTGGATTAACGATATGTCTTATTGCGGATATTCCAAGAATATTCGGCTGAACTATACCATAAAATTTTGTTGATGCGCCAACACCCA
>MHAF01000035.1 GCA_001802865.1 Ignavibacteria bacterium RBG_16_34_14 | reverse complement strand
CCAAATTTAACACCATCAACAATTCCGGCACCGATTGCAATTACGTTTTTAAAAGCACCGCCAAGCTCAACTCCAATAATATCTACAGAAGAATAAATCCTGAAGTATGCTGTTATAAAAGCAACCTGGATTGATTTCGATGTTTCAATTTCACTTGATGCAGCAACTACTGCAGTTGGAATTTTTCTGCTTACTTCTTCTGCATGGCTTGGTCCGGAAATTACTCCTATCTGCCCTTCATCAACGGATGGGAAAACATCTTTCAGCATCTGGGACATTGTCATCATAGTTCCATTTTCTATTCCTTTAGCAACACTTACAAGAATTGAATTTTTGATTGCTGAGTAGCTTATATTTTTTACAACCCTCCTTAAGAATTGTGATGGCACAGCGAGAACAACCATATTTTTATTTTCAGCAGATTCATCAAGATCATGCGTGATTTTAATTTCTTTAGGGATTTTTATTCCGGGAAGATACATTTCATTCTTCCTGGTCTTATCAAGAATTTTAGAATAATTTTTCTTGTATTCCCAGAGGGTTACATCATGTCCATTATAGTGAAGAAGAATTGCAAGAGTTGTTCCCCATCCCCCTGCGCCTAAAACAGCTATCTTCATTTAGTCAGAAGAAGATTTTTCTTTTTAAAGCTAAGTTTGTTTTCAGATCCATCTAAAATTCTTACAACATTTTTACGATGTGTATAAACTACAAGAAGCGAAACAGCAATTATAAAAGGAAGAATTGTATTGTAACTTGGTATATCAACATTAAAAACATTTTCTCTAATGATAAGTGAGAGGGGAACTGTTATAGTTCCAATGAGTGAACCAAGAGAAACATATCTTGATATTGTTACAACAATAATAAACACACCAATTGCAATAAGCATATCCACAGTAATAATCATTAAAAGCATACCGAGAGCAGTAGCAATTCCTTTACCTCCTTTAAAGCCTGCAAAGATCGTCCAGATATGTCCTATAACAGCAGATATTCCGGCAATTATCTGAACAAGAGTAAAATCATCAAAAGGAGTTATGTTTTGAAACGGCATATTGCCATAATGAAGTCTTGCAATAACAACAACAACAAGAATTCCTTTAAGTACATCTAAAAGGATAACAAAAAGTCCGTGTTTCAAACCAAGGACACGCATTACGTTTGTACCGCCTGCGTTACCGCTGCCATATTTGCGAATATCAATTCCTTTAACGGCTTTGCTCACAATAATAGATGTAGGAATTGAACCTATGAGGTAAGAAAGTATGATTATCGCCGAAAGTAAAAACATTAAAATCTTTCTAAATTTGTTACTAAACTACTGATATTAGGCTAATAAAGCAACCTGCCTGCCGTCAGTCAGGTGTTAAAACAATAATCATTCCTATTACATTGTCTGAAGAGCCGTAATTTTTTATATTTGTGCCGTAAAAAACGGAGAATTAAATGGCTAAACAACAATCTTTTGCCGATAAAGCTAAAGCTAAGAAAAAAGAGAGTGTAGTTACAGTTAAACTTATAAAGACTGTTAAAACCAGCAAAGGTACTTATAAATTTAATGAGAGATTTGTAAAGTTAGATGATATAAGTAAAGTTGTAGAACTTAAATAAAAGTATTTTGTGAATGGGGAACTTGTTTATTTAGACCCGGTTTCTTTGAGAATCGGACTTTTTGTTTACTCAAACAATTCTAAGCTTAGGTTTCCTTCAAGTTCAAGAAGTCTTTCTTTTACTAAAAGCCCTGCAGAATAGCCCCCAAGCTTGCCGTTTTTGTTTATTACCCTGTGGCAGGGAATTACTATACAAACAGGATTCTGTGAGTTAGCTTTACCAACTGCTCTTAAAGCTTTTTTATTCCCAACCTTCTCAGCAATTTTTTTATAAGAAAATGTTTTGCCATACGGAATCTTGCTCAATTCATTCCAAACTTTTTTCTGAAATTCTGTTCCCTTAATATCTAAAGGAACATTAAATTTTTTTCTATCACCATTAAAATATTCTTCAAGCTGGCTGAATACGTTGAACATATATGGATCATCGGGATGAAGTTTTGTTGTATTTGCTTTCTTTATAGTTTCACTATTTCTGTTTAAGATGATTTTCCTGATTCCTTTGTGGGATGTGAAAACCTTAAAATTAATTCCCTCTATTTTTTGAGTTGCATAGAAGAGATTTTCTTTCTCTTTCTTCTTCATAAGATTTCCGAAATGAATGTGCTTAGTTAATTTAATGAAAAGAAAGGTTTTTGGGAAGTAGCGGGTTGGATGTTGGTTGAACCTTGATCATTCAATAGTCATTTGATTGTCATTCAGTTGTCATTTGATTGTAAGAAGCCAATGGTTAGATTACAATTGAATGACGGCAAATCCTAATGACTATGAATGACAGCGAAGTGAATGACAAATGTAATTAAAGAGTAAGAATTAAGCAGCAACTACTTCCAATGCAGGATTTAAATCTCTCTTAAGCAATCCTTCAATGGCAGCTAATGTACCGCTTATTGAACTTGGACAGCTTCCGCAGGCACCTTGGTATCTAATCATAACTTTATTTCCTTCAACACCCAAAACCTGGAGACCACCACCATCACTTGCAAGATAAGGTCTTACTCTCTGGTTGAGAATTTCATTTATCTTTTTTAATAATTCATCTTCATTTTCATTTATCGTGACTTCATTTTCTTCCGGAATATGAGTCACATCGAATGACTTTAAGAATTCAACAAAAGGTCTCTGTATTTGTCCCCAAGTTGCATCCTTAGCTTTTTCAATAGTTACAAACTTATCCATATAAAAAACCGAAACAACACCATTTATTTCAAAAATACTTTTTGCAAAAGGATCATCCTGAGCAGATTCCTTTTCGGGAAATTGTCTTGTTCCAGCTTTAAGAAGCCTCTCATTTAAAATGAACTTAAGTGCGTGGGGGTTTGGTGTTAAATCAACATCTTCTACCGTTAACATATTATCTCTCTTAATAATTATTTCAAAAATATGGCTATTATTGCACTACTTCAAGTCTAATCTCCTTCAAATAAAATGAAAAAATGTGAATTTTTTAAGTTTAATGCAGGCATACTGTAAAAACTATAAAAATGATATATTTGAAGTAACAATTTTTGTTACTTCAAATGGAAAAAATTCTTATAGTCTTTACAGGCGGCACTTTCTCAATGATGATTGATGAAAAAACAGGTGGTGCCGTTCCTTACTTTTCGGGTGAACAGCTTCTTAAAAAAATTCCTGAAGCAAGAGAATTAGCTGAAATTGATTGTTATGATTTCGGGAAATATCCCGGTCCCCATATGACTCCCGAATTGATGTTGGATCTTTCAAATAAAATAAAAGAATTCTTAAAAGAGAATAAGTACAAAGGAATAATAGTAACTCACGGAACAGACACTCTTGAAGAAACAGCTTACCTTCTTGATCTTACAATAAAAACTGAAATTCCAATTGTTGTTATTGGTTCAATGAAAAACAGTTCGAAACCTGATTGGGATGGACCGAAAAATCTGACTGATGCAATTAACGTTTGCTTAAATCCGAAAACTAAAAATATAGGTGTGCTTGTTTGTTTGAATGGTGATATAAATGCTGCGAGTGAGGTAACAAAAATTTATACTGAAGAAGTATTCAGTTTCCATTCGCTTGATTTTGGTACTCTTGGTTTTATGCGGGACGGCGAGGTGGTGTTAAATCGTCTGCCAAGAAAGCTTGAAACAATTAATGCAAATAAAATTATTTCCAACGTTGATATCCTTACTGTATATGCCGGTATGAATGAGAAGTTCTTCAAATTTTCTGCAGACAGTGGAGCTGAAGGGATTGTTGTTGAAGCATTGGGAATAGGAAATGTTCCTCCCGCAGCTTTTGAAGGGATAAAGTATGCGGTTGAAAAAAATATTCCTGTAGTTTTGGTTTCAAGATGTCCTGCCGGCGAAACTGATTATATATACAGCTATCCCGGTGCAGGTAAGTGGCTGAATGAGATTGGGGTGATTTTTGCAGGTTATCTAAATGGTCAGAAGGCAAGAATAAAATTAATGCTGGCACTTGGTGTTACAAAAGATTATAACCACTTAAAGAAAATGTTCCAGGGCTGAATTCTTCCCGATTAGATTTTTCATTACATAAAATCATTTCTATCTGCCAGATAAAAGTAAATTTTAATAAACATAAATTCCTCCTTTATATATGATACAAAAGGATTTTTAGCGGAAGTTCTATCAGCGGATTCAGAGATCGTATTATTTATAGATAGAAGGAGGTATTTAAAACACTTTTGGAGAAACTTGATATTCGTTAGAAATTTGAAGTAAATCCAATCAAATCCATCGAAAATATGACAATTCAGAAGGAAAGAGTTTCCAACTCCACTTTATGAACATCTTTTACAGGTTTACCTAAGAAGAGTTCGGCAATCTCTTTAAATTTTGTTGGAATATCACTCACATAAAATTCAGAATAACCTTTGGATTTATTATCGGAAAGCAAACCATTTTTCTTAAGTTCTTCTTTTACAACTTCAGCAGAAGCGATTCCCGAATCAATTAATTTTACTCCCGCACCGATTACTTCCTGAATTACTTCAGATAAAATTGGATAATGTGTGCATCCGAGAACCAGTGTATCAATCTCTTTTTCTCTTAATTCTGCAAGATATTCTTCAGCTATTTTATAAGTGGCTTCGTGATGAGTCCATCCTTCTTCAGCAAGAGGAACAAAAAGAGGACAGGCTTTTTCAAAAACTTCAATTGCAGGATCAAGATATTTTAATCTTTTTGAATAGGCTTTGTTGCTTATAGTTGCGTTTGTCCCTATAACACCTACTCTTTTGTTTTTTGTATGCCGAATTGCAGACTTTGAACCGGCACCAATCATTCCGATTATGGGCACATCAAATGTTTTTCTTAATTCTTCAATTGCAACAGATGATGCAGTATTACAGGCAACCACAATTGCCTTAACTTTTTTATTAATAAGAAATCTTGCATCCTGCAGAGAATATTCTATAACGGTTGAATTTGATTTAGAACCGTAAGGAACTCTTGCTGTATCGCCGAAATAAATAATATTTTCATTTGGGAGAGTGGATAAAAATCTCTTTACAACAGTAAGTCCGCCTATACCGGAATCAAAAACACCAATTGGTTTATCATTAATAAATTCATTCATTTAAGAATGTAATTTAACAGAGGAGAGATTGAAATTCCATTGCACTCATTAGTTAATTACCTGTACTGTGCTTGCCTGAGGACCTTTTTCTCCTTCTTCTTCAAAAAATCTAACTCCTTTTCCTTCTTTCAGATTATCAAATTCTTCATTCAGCAAACTGTTCTTATGAAAATAAATTTCTCTTCCATTTATGGTTCTCAAAAATCCATATCCTTCATCGGGATATATTTTTGATATAATTGCTCTAACTTCCTGTTCAGGATGAGTTTTTGTTTCTTTTCTTTGAATTTCAGAAAGTTTTTGAAGCTGCTTGCGTGCAGCATTGAATGCATCTCTTATAATAGTTGTTAAAGAATCGTGCATATTGTTTTTGCCGGGTTCTTTTTTTATTACCACTTCATGTCCGGGTGGAACTGTAATATTTAATCTTATACGGTATTTGCTGCCTGTTTTAACATAATTATGAGGTCTTTCAACTGCAATCCTGCAGCCAGTTATATGATCATAAACCCGCTCAAGCTTTTTAGCTTTATCTCTGATTAAATTTTCTATTTCTTCTGTTTTGGGAACATCACGGAAAGAAATTTCCAAAGGTATTTGCATAAAATTCCTCCTAGAAATGTTAGTTATTAACTAATTGAGAATTATCACTTTATATTAATATTAAAATTAAATTTAATTTCAAACACTTTTTTTAAAATGTGATTTAGAAAAACCCTAATAATTTTTTCTTTTATGAATTGATTGAATATAGCACTCCTAACGGAGTGCTTTGATGGGGTTTTTCCTTCTACAAACATTTTACTCCTCTGGAGTTAATAATATTTTACAAAATTAATTTCCAACTCCTTTAGAAGTTACATATTTGCAGAAAATAATTATTTCACCAAATCCAACTGAACTCCGTAGTAGTTCAATATTATTATGATTTATAAATAAATGTTTGCTTTACAAAAGCTGGTTTATTGTGTTGGTAAGTTCTGTTATGATAAGTTCATAATCATTTTGTGAGACCTTTTTCTCATT
>MHAF01000034.1:6547-13374 GCA_001802865.1 Ignavibacteria bacterium RBG_16_34_14 | reverse complement strand
TTAATTAAAAGATTTCCTGTTACACAGCTTTGGCTATGTATTAATTTTAATTTTTCTATATAAACCCAACTAACGAAATATTAATCCTCTGATATATTTACTAGCTGACCAGTAAAAATCGGGATATCCTGTTATACGCTGTCATATTTATCCCGCTATGCGGGAAGCAGCAATTTCGTCTTCATTATAATAGACCGGGCCGCAAACTTGCCGAACGCTCTTTAAGCTTTCACTCTTGAGCACGCCGTTAGACGCGGTCACCGGTCCTGATTGTTTTGGGTTTCTTTAATATTCTTTATGCAGCTTTGCAACTTCGTATGTTTATTCTGTATTCTTCTTCTTTCTGTATTACTGCATATATCTTTGTCATCAACTTCCGCGCTACTGCTACTATTGCTTTCTGCTTACTTCCGCTTTTCTTGTATACTCTGTCAAACTTATCAAGCAGCGCTCCGTCTTTCCTTACTGTCATCCAGGCTAATTGTATTATTATTGATCTTAATTGCCTGTTGCCGCACATCCCGCTTCTTCCTCTTGTTATCTTATCACCACTGCTTCTCTCTGATGGTGTTAGTCCCAAATAGTGATTTAATCTTTCACTGCTCTCAAACTTGTCTTTTCGGTCAAACAGGTACAAACACATTCTTACTGCACTTATTATTCCTATTCCGTTTATCTTCTCAAGTATTTGTATTCTTCTGCCAAGCTCTTCATCTTCCTTTATCCTTTCTATTATCTTCTCGCTGTCTTTTATCTGTTCAACTATATATTCATACTCTTTAAGAAGATTTCCAAATTTCAGATCGAACAGCTTGTCCTCAAATTTTATTTCTTTCAGCTTTCCCAATAATCCTTTATTCCACTTCGACCATTTTAGCGGATGATTCTTCTGTTCAAGGAATGCTTTTATTTGCCTGAGTATCTGCCCCTGGCGAATTTTCTGTTTATCGTAGATCCTGAAAATGTATTTATATTCTCTTATCCTTTTTGCGGGTACTACTACTTCCTTCAGCATTTCTCTTGAAAGTTGTAAAGCTAACTTCCTGGAATCTATCTTGTCCGTCTTAATTGTGCTTCCGTCTTTATAGATTCTGTTTGTGGGTGTAACTATTATTTTATATCCCTTTTCTGAAAAGTAATCGTAAATCCAGAAACCTGAGAAGCAGCACTCATAGACTATTCTGTAATCAGCTCCCGGATAATTCTTTATTAAGAATCTTTCCAGTTCTTCTGCAGAGGGCTTCATCGAGAATGTTTTTAATTCAAGGTCATAAGTTCTGATAGTAACAACCCATTTTAATTTATGAACATCAATTCCAATGAACAGCAAAATGTTTTCAAAGAACGAAGTGTTATTATTCTCCTCACGTTTCATTTGAGACCTCCTTATAATTGTTTGTTATTTACAGGAAATCTCAAATTAAATATTTACTACTTTTTAAACATACGTACTTGCCGCTAACCGGCAGCCCAGAACAAGAATGCCAAATAGAAGCAACTACTTTTTATTTATTAAAATGTTTCTTAGAACAAACTACCTTAAAGAGCAACTTGGTTTTGCAACCAAACATAAAATTAGAACAATGCTGCATTGAAAAACGGCGTCCGCCTTGATTGGCTGGTTAGCTACCTTTTTATAACATTTTTAAACCAACCATATTTTTCAATTAATTCATCAGCTTTTTTATTTTCTTCTTCACTCAACGATGGTTTATAGAAATACACTACATCTAGAGAAAATCCTTTTTTACCATCATTTTTTTCCGTGGCAATTCCAATAACTGTATTAATTTCAGGAGTATGTTTTCTAGCAATCAAACACCGACCACCTAACTCAGCACGTCTATTTTCCCTTGATTCATCTCTATTTACATACATAAAAACATATACAATGCCCGAGTAGGATGAGACGGGACGTGCTTTAATTTTTGAGGAATTATAAGCTTCGAGAAATTCTTTTGATAATAAAATTCTATTATAACGGGATTCTTTTGCCATAGTTCTCATTACAATTTCAAAATTTTCATATTCTTTACCAACTTCCATCCTTCCATTATTGAAATCTTCTGTTAGTAGCTCAATCATATTATCCCAAACAATGCTATCCTTTATGTCTTCCATCCATTTTTTATTTGCTTCACTCTCTTTATATCCATCCCATAATCCAGAAGTTAGAATAGTAAGTGTCCCTTGCAGTTTGAATTCTTCCGAATTGCTCAAATAAAAAGCTAATAAATCTTCTTCCCCTCCTTCAAAGATAAGTTTTGAAAAATGCCCGGATTCATAAAATTTTTCTTTTTTACTCAAATACTTGGTGAAATCAGTAATAGTATCTAATTCCGAGAATAATATTTCTGTTGTGATTGAATCAAAAACGTGTATAAATCCTTTCCCTAAATCTCCCCATAATAATGGCATTTTCTTTTCACCGCCTATTACAATGGCAATTCGATGATAAATTCTATCTTTAATTTGAGGTAAATTTGGTCCAATACTTCCGTCGGACAATTTTAATTGGTTTATCGAGTTTAAGTATCTTTCAGCACCGTATAATTGATTAAAAGATTTTTCAAGTGCAGTCTTTTTCCATCTTTGCCAATCAACATCTATATTTCCACTATCAGTTGGTTCTATTTCTTTAACTGAAATTAGAATTATATGAGGGTCACAAAAGACTAAAACATCACACAATTCTTTATCTTTCTTTCCTTTTGGAGTAGGGTAACACCACAGAGTTAGGAAAGAATGTTGAGATAATTCATATACATATTTTTCTGAAGGTGTCATATTTTAATTGGTAGCTAACGGTGTTGCCGATAAGCGGCGCCCCAGAACAAGGGAGCCGAATAACAGCAACTACTTTTTATTTATTAAAAATATTTAAGAACAATCTACTTTTAAGAGCAACTTTTTTTTATAACCATACAATAATATTAGAACTATACCGCACTGAAAAACGGTGTCCGCTTGATTGGCTGGTTATATAGCGTTATGATTTTCATTTATTTAAAAGTTTTAAAGTTGCCCAAAACATTTCTCTATCAAAATACTTCTTTTTGAATTTAGGATATTTCTTTTTCAACTCGTTTATTGCATCAGTTACTGAAGATTCTTGTTTCTCGTAATCGTTTTTCAAATAATGGCCTATCACAAACTCAAAGGAATAATCAATCTTATATTTTTTATTTTCGCGTTTGTAAAAGTGCAATTGCAAATCATCTTTATATAGTCTTAATTCTATAAAGCCAATAATATCATTATAACGCCACGGAGTACATCGTTCATTAAATCGTATTTTAAAGGTGAGTTGAAGTTTCTTATCGAATTGTATTCCTTGAGATTCATATAATTCTTTCTTTTCACCAATATATTTTTTTAGTTCCGTATCGTATTTATTCCTCCATTCTTCAAGTGAATGAGAATAAGCTGGGATTAATGAAAATAATTCCGTTTCTGAAATTAGGTTTTTGTACATAGAAAATTATTTTACAATATTCTTTATTAATTCGCCCACGATTTCTTTAGCAGCAGATGAAATATCGGAACGCATCATTTTTGATTTATCTTTGTGTTTATAATATCTATTGCCGCTTTTACATTTGTCATCTTACCAATGGATTCATCATCAATTTCAATATTAAATTCCTGTTCAACATCAAGAATAACATCAATGAGATTTGCTGAGTTTATTTCTAGATCTTTAATAAAGTCAGTATCCTCTGAAAGATTATCTAAGGCTTCTTCATTCTGTGCATAAGGTTTTACAATAGTTTTTAATTTGGTGATAAGATCTTCTTTTTTCATATTCTCAATTATATTTTTAATTAACTGATATTGTAATTACATTTATTTACAGGGTTAACACCTAACTTTAGTTAGGTGGACCAAAGTATAATAACACAATCAAGGAACCGTTTCAACGGTTTATAACTAAGTTATGTTTAGTAAGAAACTCTTCATACTCTTCGGCAAAACTCTTAATTTTATGATGTTCTTTTTGATTCTTTATATAATCTATCACTTTATTAAGTTGTGATTCAGATACAGAAAATGCAGCATACCCTCTTCCCCATGAAAATTTTCCAGGAATAAGTCTCTCTTGATTTATATAATGAGAGGAAGCCCCTTTTAAAAGCTTAAAGGAGTCTTCAATATTTATGTTAGCAGGCAAATCAATTATAGAATGAACATGCTCGGGACTAACATAATTGATATTCATATAGATATTCTTCTCCATGGAATATTTGAATAAAAATCCTGATACTTTCTTAGCTGTTTCATTAAACAACAACCTTTCCCTATTATGAGTTTCCCAAATTAGATTCAGCCAGATTTTCGTGTAGGAATGTAAGGACATGAGTACACTTCCTGTTATGTTTGTAGAATATAATTGCTTAAGTAAACTGTTGAAACAGTTTCCCTTAACAATAGTAATCTTTTTTCTTCACCTGGATAAATCCAGGTGTTAATCTTTATAAAAGAAAAGACAAACATCTAAATTCTTGATTTACAGCCGATCAGCTTGAATATTTTCTGAAAATTATACAGGCATTTACATCTCCAAAGCCAAAACTCGCTTTAGCAATGATATTTAACTTCTCAGGATGAATTAATTTCTGCGGAATTTTTTCTGCATCAATAAGAGCTTCAATTTCAGGATGCACATCTTCACAGTTTATTGATGGATAGATAAAGCTTTCGCTCAACTCCAGGACTGAAGCAACGCACTCAATTGCACCAGAAGCACTCAAGCAATGACCAGTCATAGATTTTAATGAATTAATATAGGGAAAATTTTCTCCTTTTCTCTGAAGGGCTTCTGTCCAGTTCTTAACTTCCACAGAATCTTTTGATGTAGCAGTTAAATGTCCATCTATAACATCAATCTCACCAGGATTGATTTCTGCATTTTCAACAGCTTTTTTAATGCATCTTTGAACTGCAATTGAATTAGGTGCAGTCATTGTACCATCACCTCTTTGCCCGCCAGAGTTTACAGCGCCTCCCAAAATCTCAGCATAAATTTTAGCGCCTCTTTGTAAAGCATCATCAAGAGATTCCAAAACCATTGCAGCAGCACCACTGCCGGGAACAAATCCCGAAGCTGTGGCTGACATAGGTCTTGAACCCCTTTCAGGGGAGTCATTGAATTTAAATGTAAGTACTTTGAGAGCATCAAACCCACTCCAGATATAAGGTCCGTGATCGCTTGTGCTTCCTGCAAGTATTCTTTTTGCTTTACCTGCCTTTATACGATCATAAGCCATCAGTACAGCTTCTGTTCCGGTTGTGCATGCAGAAGAATTTGTTGTTACCTGGTTTCCAAAACCAATCATACCATTGAGGTAAGCGCTAATCCCGCTTGTCATAGTTTGCTGTAAAGTATTGCTTCCAAGTCTTCGTACCTGTTTTTCATCAACCTTATAAATTGCTTCGCGGATTTTCTCAACTCCCGATGTTCCGGCACCGAAAATTAATCCGCAATCCCAGTCCGGTTCATCACCTTCGGTTATTTTTAAACCGGCATCCTTCCATGCATCTATTCCTGCTATGCAGCCATATATAATTCCTGAACTATTGAAATTTCTTAACTGCAAAGGAGTGAAATATTTTTGTTTTAATTCATCAGTGACTTCCGGAATGCCGCCGATGCAGCATGAAAAATTTAGATTCTTCAGTTCTTCTAAAAATTTAATTCCTGATTTACCTTTTTTAATAGCTTCAATAAATGCAGGAATTCCGATTCCATTTGGTGAGATAACTCCAAGTCCGGTTACAACAACACGACTATCCATTTTTTAAGGTACTCAATAAATAAGATGTTTTGTCTTTAGCAAACTTTTGTCACACTTCGACTTCGCTCAGTGTGACACCAACTTCGCTCAGTGTGACACCAACTTCGCTCAGTGTGACACTCTACTCGCCATCCTTAGCGGAGTCGAAGGATGACAGATACTTTGATATATTTTTTGTTTGTAGCCCTGGCTATCCTATACTTGCGGAAAAAGGTTTTGCCATTCCTGCAATTAGTCCTTTGCATACAACTTCACCTTTTTCATTCTTCATCTGAATGTTGCATTTAAGTTTTCCAAGACGGAAATAAACTTTTTCCGAAATAACTTTTACTTTTTCTTCCGGGAATACAGGCAAGTAAAAATTTACTTCGCTTGATATTAATGCAATTTCAGGAAATTTACCGGGTGAGATTTTATCTTTCAGTAAAAAAATTCCCAGGCAAACTACTCCTATTTGTGTCATAGTTTCAATTAAAATTACTCCGGGAGTTACAGGAAAATTTATGAAATGTCCCTCATAGAAAAATTCATCCTTACGGAATTTGTATTCTCCTTCAACATAGTTCTCATCAATTTTGGTAATTGAATCAACAAACAAAAAAGGTTTGGAGTAAGGCAGCAACGAAATGATTTTTTCAGGTTCCATAATTAAGAAATATGTTCTCCTCCATCTGCAGGAATTATTGCACCGTTAATCCATGAAGCTTCATCAAGAGTTAATAAGTATATAACGTTTGCTGCATCTTCAGGTCTGGTTAATCTTTTAAACGGATTGCGGTTTTTAGTTAAGGCCTTTAACTGCTCACTGCCAGGAATCATTCGGAAAGATTGTGTATCTGTAATTCCTGCCTGGACACAATTAGCCCGTATTCCAAATTGTGCAAACTCTAAAGCTATGTTTCTTGTTATTGCTTCCAATGCTACTTTAGCTGCTGAGACTGCCGCATAATTTTTCCATACTTTTTGATTCCCTTCACTTGTAAAACTTAAGACTCTGGCATCTGGTGAAAACAAACCATTGCTGAATATCTC
>MHAF01000034.1:3249-6533 GCA_001802865.1 Ignavibacteria bacterium RBG_16_34_14 | reverse complement strand
CCATTGCTTCAATTGTTAAATGAAAATCATCATTCTTAAGTGTAGGTTCGTTTTTTGAAATCATTGGTTTTAAATTTCCTTTTGCAATGCTGTGAATCAATACTCTTATTTTTCCATTCGGTTCTAATTTCTTTTTTATTTCTGAAATAATTTGTGACCGGTTTTCCGGTTTTAATGCATCCGAATTAAAAGATAAAAAACCAACTCCTTGTGATACAATTTCATTGAAATGTTCTTCTATTTCAACAAATTCAGATTTTCTATCCCTATGAACAATAAAAATATTCATTCCTTCTATGGCAAGTTTTTTAGCAGTTGCCAGCCCTAAACCGCTTGAGCCTCCTAAAATTAGAGCCCAGTAGTTTTTGTCTTTAAATACTTTTGACATTAATGAATGAAAAATTAATGATATAAAGGAAAAAAGGTATATGGTATAAGGTATAAAGCATAAGGGTATAAGTAATAGTTACAAAAATAATATCTTTTTAAATTTTAATTCTTTGGATAGGATAATATGAAATAAAAATAATTTATACCAGATGCATAAAATAAACTTGATCAAAGTACTCTTTTGAAAGCGAAATGATTTAAATTTCCTGCTGTTAATAATAATTAAAAAGATTATATAATTAAAAAATTAACTTGTGTAAATAAAAAATTTATTAAGTAAGTTAAGATAATCTTATAGAAAAGGCGATATAATAAAGCAGTTAAACATCCCAAAACCAAAGCCGGGAAAAAGGTGGAATTGTATAATTATTTTAAATGTCCTTCTTAATCCTTCTTGTACAACTATTGGAAATAATATTTTTTTAATATGAACCAGGAAAAGCAGCGGTTAAAAGCAATTAACAACTGGAGAAAGTGGGGATCTTATTTAAGTGAAAGGCAATGGGGTACTGTTCGTGAAGATTATAGTTCAAATGGCGATGCCTGGAATTATGTAACGCACGACATGGCAAGAAGTAATGCTTACCGCTGGGGAGAAGAAGGAATTGCAGGGATAAGTGATAATTTGCAGTTAATTTGTTTTGCCCCGGCATTCTGGAACTCCAAAGATCCGATTTTGAAAGAAAACTTTTTTGGGCTTACCAATCCGCAGGGGAACCATGGTGAGGATATAAAAGAATATTATTACTACCTTGATAATATTCCCTCACATTCATATATGAAAATGCTCTACAAATATCCACAGGAAGAATTTCCATATCACAGGTTGTGGGAAGAGAATAAAAAGAGAAACAGGTATGAACCGGAATTTGAGCTTATTGATACCGGAATTTTCGATAATAACAATTACTTTGATATCTTTATTGAATATGCAAAGGCAGATCCTGAGGATATTCTAATTAAAATAACTGCTTTTAACAGGGGAAATGATAAAGAGGTCCTTCATATTATACCACAAATCTGGTTCAGAAATACATGGTCCTGGGGATATAATAATTACAAACCTGAAATAAATTTTGAGAGAAAAGGTTTACTAAAAATAAATCACCAGGATATTGGAGATTACTTTCTTTATTATGATGATAAACCCGAAATACTTTTTTGCGATAATGAAACGAATGTAAAAAGATTATATGGAACAAATAAAGAAGGTTTCTTTAAAGATGGCGTAAATGAATTCATAGTTAATAGAAAAAGGCATAAAGTAAACAACCTGAATAAAGGAACGAAGGCAGCTTTAAATTATATGAGAATAATTCCGGGTGGAGAATCATTTGAAATAAAATTGAGATTAGTGAATAAAAAGATAGAGAAGCCTTTTGAAAAATTTGATCAGATAATTAATTCAAAGATAAAAGAAGCAGATGAATTCTATTCTGAAATTCAGAATGAAATAGAAAATGATGATGAAAGAAATATTCAGAGGCAGGCTTTTGCAGGAATGCTATGGAGCAAGCAATTTTATTATTACAACAACTTCCTGTGGCTTAATGGCGATCCCGGTCAGCCAAAACCTCCACAAGAAAGAAGGAAGGGAAGGAATGCGGACTGGTTTCATATTGATAATGCTGATATTATTTCTATACCAGATAAATGGGAATATCCCTGGTATGCAACCTGGGATGTTGCGTTTCATTGTATTCCTCTGGCGCTGATTGATCCGGAATTTGCAAAGGAGCAACTGCTTCTCTTTACAAAAGAATGGTACATGCATCCGAACGGTCAGCTTCCTGCATATGAGTGGGATTTTGATGATGTTAATCCTCCTGTTCATGCCTGGGCTGTCTGGCGGGTTTATAAGATTGACGAAAAGCATAATGGCAGGGGAGATATTGATTTTCTTGAAAAAACTTTTCACAAACTTCTTCTGAATTTTACATGGTGGGTTAATAAAAAAGATATTGAAGGACATAATATTTTCCAGGGTGGTTTTCTTGGAATGGATAACATTGGTGTTTTTGATCGCAGCACCGAACTTCCTACTGGAGGACATCTTGATCAGTGTGATGGTACAAGCTGGGTTGCAATGTATTGCCTTAATCTTATGCGTATTGCTCTAGAACTTTCACAAACAAAACCATTATACCAGGATCTTGCATCAAAGTTCTTTGAACATTTTCTTTACATTGCAAAAGCAATGACAAATATCGGTGATGAAGGTATTGGTCTCTGGGATGATGAAGATGAATTTTATTATGATGTACTTCATACTGAACATAAACAAAGTGTACAGCTTAAGGTTCGTTCTATGGTGGGTTTAATTCCGCTGTTTGCAGTCGAAGTGCTTGATCCTGAAGTTATGAAACATGTGCCAGAGTTTGAAAAGAGACTTAACTGGTTTCTTGAAAACAAACCAGATCTTGCAAATCTTGTTTCCCGCTGGTGTGAAGTAGGTGTGGGGGAAAGAAACCTCCTTTCTTTATTAAGAGGACACAGGATGAAAAGGCTCTTGAAACGAATGCTTGATGAGATAGAATTTTTATCAGAATATGGAGTAAGGTCTCTTGCAAAGATTTATGAAAAAGAACCTTATGTTTTTCATGCAAATGGAATTGTGTTTAAAGTAAACTACAACCCGGCAGATTCTGATACAGGATTATTTGGGGGAAATTCCAACTGGCGGGGACCTATCTGGTTTCCTGTAAACTTCCTTATTATAGAATCTCTCCAGAGGTTTCATCATTACTACGGAGATGATTTTAAGATTGAATATCCAACCAGCTCAGGCAATTTTATTGCTATAAACGAAGCAGCCGAAAAACTTACAAAAAGACTCAAATCAATTTTCCTTCGTAATAAAGAAGGTAAAAGACCGGTATTTGGAAACAATACAA
>MHAF01000034.1:0-3239 GCA_001802865.1 Ignavibacteria bacterium RBG_16_34_14 | reverse complement strand
AACAATACAAAATTCCAGGAAGATCCTCATTTCAAGGATTATATTCTCTTTTATGAATATTTCCACGGTGATAATGGAAGCGGACTTGGTGCCAACCACCAAACAGGATGGACAGGTTTAATTGCAAAACTTTTACAGCCAAGGAGAGAAGAGAAGTAAGATTATTTCTCTTCAGATTTTCGTTGACAAACCAATTTAAATAGTTTAAGTTTAATTTTAAGGACAGCCTCAACCTTGAGAGAAAGGTTTTTAATTACTCATTACTTTTGAAATTCCCAAACTTCCCCCAAGGCGTTAAAGAGGTTATAAATATCTCGGCGTCTTAAATTTCACTGATTATATTTGACAATTTAAGAGAATCAAATTTATCAAGAAAGATATGGCTCAAAAAGTTAAGGTTCTTTAATGACTTATTCTATATTAGAAAGTGGATTGTTGGATGTTGTTGAAATCAGTAAAACTTCAAATTAAAATAAAACGGGTTTTGAATTTAACAATTGCCTGGGTTGCTGCAGGTATCTTTTTTACCATCATAGAATATCTTCTTGTCAATCCCGCTGCAAAAATACCTAATATTAAATACCTAACACCGGATGTACACATCTCTTCTTACGATTTCTGGCGTTCAGTATCAACAACCATACTTGCGGTAATAATAGCTGGTTTATCAATAGGCACTTTTGAAATATTTTATTTCCAGGATCGTTTTCGGAAAAAGTCTTTCAGTTATACAGTATTTATTAAGAGCGTGACTTATTCTTTTGCAATGATTTTCCTGATTATAGCGGGTCTGTTTTTCGATCAAGGTTTTAGCACCGGGAAAAGTATTTTCAATCCCGATGTGGCAAGAGATGTTAAAGCGTATCTATCCGGTACTGGCGTATGGGCTTTTGTTATATACTGGCCAGCGGTTATAATCTTAACTCAGATTTTCATTCAGGTGGGTGACAGTTTCGGATATGGGGTCTTACATAATTTTATTCTGGGCAGGTATAATAAGCCAAAAGAGGAACAAAGAATTTTTATGTTCTTAGATCTGAAATCATCAACAACAATTGCTGAAAAATTGGGACACATAAAATATCATAACCTCCTAAATGATTTCATTGATGATATAAACGATTCAATAATCTTCAGCAAAGGTGAAATTTACCAGTATGTTGGTGATGAAGTAACGGTTTCGTGGACAATGAAAAATGGAATTGAAAATGAAAATTGTTTACGATGTTTTTTTAGTATTGTAGATAAAATAGAAAGTGAATCTCCTCGCTATTTGGAAAGATTTGGCATTATTCCTGATTTTAAGACTGGTTTGCATTGTGGTGAAGTTACCATCGGTGAAGTTGGGGTAATAAAAAAAGAAATTGTATTTACCGGTGATGTTTTGAATACTACTGCAAGAATACAGGAATTATGTAATACTTATAATGTCAGACTACTGGTATCAAAAAAATTAATTGATTTGATTCAGATAGAAAATCGTTATTTAGTAAAAGCAATTGGTGAAATTACTTTGAGAGGAAAAAGTGCCAAGGATATACTTTATAGTGTTGAAAGAACTGAATTATGAAAATGAAATTATTCTCCTTGGATATTGAAATAAATTAATCAATTGTAAGAAATTTATGATATCACGGCGCAAGTTTATTCGCTCCTCATTTTTATTAGGTGCCGGATTATTCTCAAGCGCATCTTTGGACCTGTTAACCGGATGTTCCGCGTCTTGTGATTTTGTGCAGCCTGTAAAAAAACGTAAGTATGTACTTGCTGATATACATAACCATACTGTATTAAACGATTGGGTACGAAATACTCCTATTGGTGTAAAATTTCCAATGTTAGCTGACTTTGCACAGGATTTTTTTGATAAAACATCCACAACATGGAAGAGTTCTTATGAAGCAGGAGTAGATTTAATTTGTACCGCACATTTCAATCCTTTCGACGAATGGATTTCAATGCCTTTGGATCCTAATCCCTCTGCTCCTGCAAACACTTTTCGTATGATGGATCTTCTTGAAAAAGATTTGAACGGACCTTCAGCAAAATATGCTAAACTGATCCGGACACCGGAGGAGTTTAAAAACCATTTTTATAAAGGTTATGATAAGAATGATCCGAACTTCCGCATTGCAGTTTTACATTCTCTTGAAGGAGGACATGCACTTGGCGGCAGACTGGAACCATTGAAAGAATTTGCAAGGCGGGGTGTTGTGTTAATTACGATTGGTCACTTTTACAATAAAGGAATTGCAACTGCACCAAATGCATTCCCTTTCTTTCCTGATGCAAATAGTGTACGACCTAAACAGGGATTAAGTCCTTTTGGTAGAGAAGTTATCCATGAAATGGAAAAGCTTGGAATTATAGTAGATGTTACTCATGCAACGTCAACTGCTCTTGATGATATATTAAAAGTATCAACAAAACCACTGATAGCTACACATATATCTGCAAAAACTTTGGGTGATCATGCGTATTCATTTCACGATGAACATATTCAGGAAATTGTAAACCGGGGTGGTATAATTGGTATTCCACTTTATCCTTATATGTTATCAAACTATGCTAATATTAAAGATGCTGAAGAATATGGCTCCCTTAGTGATGTCGTCCGTACAATCCGGTATGTAACTAAAATCAGCAATTCATTAAAAAACATTTGCATTGGATCTGATTTTGGGGGATATATTCCTCGTCTTACAGATATGAATTGCCTTTGTCAGGTAAATATGCTTCGCGAACTTTTGGTAAATGAGTTTGGCAATGAAGAAATAATAGATGATATACTTGCTAAAAATGTTATTGATTTTATAGGAAATAATTGGAAAAGGAACATCTGAGAAATTGATATGCATTTGAACTATAAAATATTTGTTCTGCTGTTATTAATATTTTCTTCTGCAAAAACATTTTCATGGGAAAAGGAAGAGCATCAAATGTTGGCTGATTTGGCTTTTGATTCAACTTTATCTTTTTGTGGGATAAATGTTAATGATTCTTTGATTTTTTTTCCTGGGAAAACTGGTAACATTACATTTAATAAAATGCTTTGGAACAACCAATCATTCGGAAATATTTCTGCTTCTTTTTCGGGTGATGATATTTCACAATTTCGCTCCCAAATAAAGGGATATTCAATCAAGCAGCAGCTCGAACCACTTACAGGCTTCTTAATTGATAAAGTTTGGAATGAGATTAAAGAAACACCGGAAAAAATTCAAAGCATTGAAGTCTCA
>MHAF01000033.1 GCA_001802865.1 Ignavibacteria bacterium RBG_16_34_14 | reverse complement strand
TAGCTTTTCTGATGAAAGAACTTTTTTATTTTCCAGTTTATATGCATATAGATCCTTTGCTTTTTTGAATCCATAATTTTCAATTAGAGTTATATAATATTTTGGATTATAAGTCATAAGCAGGCGTGGAGAATCTTCAAATCCATCGACAAGTAAACCATATTCATCATTACTTGATGGATTTGCGGGTCCCCTCATTGGAGTAAGATTTCTCTTCTGAAGCCAACCTTTTGAAGCTTCAAAAAGTTTATTAGCTGTTTCCTGGTTATTCTCACATTCAAAAAAACCGAAGAAACCAACTTTATCATTGTGCTCTTTGTTATGAAGATCATTTTTAATTGCAGCAATTCTTCCAACAACTTCATTATTTCTTTTGGCGAGATAATATTCTGCTTCTGCATGTTTAAAGAAAGGATTTTTATTTTTATCAAGGATTTTTTTTCTGTCCATTAAAAGATGAGGCACCCAATAAGGATCATTTTTATAAATCTTCCAGGGAAGTTTTATAAAATCCATTAAATCTTTTTTTGATTGAACGTGGGAAACAATTGTATCGCTCATTAAAATTATCTTTGTTTTTAAATTAAAAAAGATGTTTCAAATGCAAAGAATTGTCAGTCTGAGCTTGTCGAAGACTGAATCACACTTCGACAGGCTCAGTGTGACATTGGACTTTACTTTTAAAACATCAATACTAAACTTTTTTAATTTTTTTTAGATTAATCCTAATTTTTTGCCGCAATCTCTGAATATCTCAAGAATTTTATCTAAATGTTCATCTTCGTGAGTAGCCATATAACTTGTTCTCATCATTTGTCTTCCCGGAGGAACTCCTGGTGAAATAAAAACATTTACAAAGACACCTGCGTCATAAAGCATTCGCCACATTTTAAATGCTAATAAATCCTCTCCAATAATAACCGGAACAATAGCTGTTCTTCCATCCAGAACTTTGAAGCCTTCTGCTCTTAACCCGGTTCGCATCTTCTCAGCATTTCTGATTAAGCTGTTAACCCTTTCCGGTTCAGCTTCTAAAATATCAAGAGCTGCCAAAGCAGCTGCAACTGAAGCAGGGGTTGGAGAAGCACTGAAAATAAGTGCGAGCGAATGATGTTTTATATAATTAATTACTGCTTTTTTTCCGGAAACAAAACCACCCAGTGATGCAAAAGTTTTACTGAAGGTTCCCATAGTCATATCAATTTCATTTTCAAGATTGAATTCACTTGCTGTTCCTCTTCCGCCTTTTCCAATTACACCTACAGAATGAGCATCATCAATTAATATCCGTGCATTATTTTCCTTCGCAATTTTATTAAGCTTAGGTAAATTAACAATTTCACCACCAGTGCTGAATACACCGTCACTAACAATAAGTTTTGCCGCATATTTATCAATTTTTGTAATCACTCTCTCAAGATCATCCATATCGTTATGCTTGTAACGTACAAACTCAGCAAGTGCACCTTTGGCCATAAGATTACCTGCAATAAGGCAAGCATGGTTATCTTTATCTGAAATAATATATTCACCGCGTTGAACAAGTGTAGGTATAATACCCTGCCCTGTTTGATATCCTGTACTGAATAAAAGAACAGATTCCTGTCCAAAAAATTTTGCTAACCTATCCTCTAATTCAATATGCATATCAAGAGTTCCAGTAAGATACCTGGAGCCGGAACAGCCTGTACCATATTTCTCAACGGCTTTCATTGCAGCTTCTTTTACTTTTGGGTGAGCAGTAAGACCAAGATAATTATTTGAACCAGCCATAATAACTTTTCTTCCTTCAATCTGAACAACCGGTCCTTCATTTTCTTCAATTGGTCTGAAGTACGGGTAAAACCCCGCTTCTTTTATTTCATCAGCACGGGTAAATTCAAAACACTTTTTGAAAAGATCCAACTATCCTCCTAAGAAATAAGTATAATAATTCTGCTAAAAGAAAATAAATTTCTTAAATTTAGTCGCTTAATCTAAAATTAAATAGCTTTATAATCAATTAATTTTAATATGGAAAACCAGTTAACAGCCGTCGTTACAGGAGCTTCCGGATTTGTCGGAAGTCATCTTGTAGATTTTCTTTTAGAGAAGAATTATAAAGTAAGATGCATCGTCAGGAAAACAAGCAGTCTCAAATGGCTTCAAGGAAAAAATGTGGAAATACACATTTGTGAATTAACAGATAAAGCAGGTTTAAGAAAAATTTATGAAGGTGCTGATTACATTTATCATGTTGCCGGTGTTGTTAAATCAAAAAAACGAGAAGGATATTTTATAGGCAATGTTGAAACAACCAGAGCTTTACTTGAAGTTGCTCTTGAGTTTAAGGATAAAATTAAAAAGTTTCTAATCGTTAGCAGTCAGACTACATCAGGACCGTCTCTTTTAAATAGTCCCATAACTGAAGATGCTGCCTGCAGACCAATTACGACTTACGGAAGAAGCAAACTTGCCCAGGAAGAACTTGCAAAAACATATATGAATAAACTGAAGATAACTATTTGCAGAGCTGCTGCAGTTTATGGAGAAAGAGATACAGAGATTTTTATTTTCTTTAATACCTTTTCCAAAGGATTGATGACAACAATTGGATTACATGATAAGCAGGTCAGTCTGATTCACGTTAATGATGTTGTAAGAGGTTTATATTTAGCAGCTTCATCCGAGAAATCTGTAGGACAAATTTATTTCATTACTTCAGAAAAATATTATACCTGGAAGGAAGTTGGGGATGTTACATCTAAAGTGATGAACAAAAAACCATTTAAAATAAAAGTACCGCACTTTATTGTTTTTATTATTGCGGCAATTGCACAATTCTTTTCGATATTCAGCAGCAAAGCTGCGACATTAAATATTGAAAAAGCAAAAGACATTACTCAGTCAGCATGGATTAGCGATTATAAGAAAGCATATAAAGATTTTGGTTTTAAGCAAGAAATTTCTCTTGAAGAAGGAATTAGAAGAACTGTTGAATGGTATAAAGAAATGAAATGGCTTTGATTTATGAATTACGATTTTTTGATTTACGATTTTAGCATTGACATCCAAGCTAAAACCAAAAAGGTATTACAAAAAGGACAAAAATGAACTTTGGAGACAGACAAAATTTACATGACTTTCTTTAGATGTGAAATTGTATTAAGTTATCTAAAATTAAACAAATAAATTAAGAGGAGAAATCATGCAAATAAAAAATTTAAACACACCGGATGAAGTTCGCACACCACCTAAAACAAAAGTAGAAGTTGTAAAGGTTGGTGATTCAACAATTATGAGAGCTACTTTTGAACCTGGATGGAAATGGTCGGAATGTGTTAAACCAATTGTTGGAACGAAAAGTTGTCAGGTTGCTCATGTTAACTATGTGATATCAGGAAGAATGAAAGTAGTAATGGATGATGGAACTGAAAAGGAAATGGGACCCGGCGATGCTGCTGATATCCCACCAGGACATGATGCTTGGGTTGTAGGAAATGAACCTTGTGTGGCAATTGATTTTGCAGCAGGTAATACTTATGCAAAAAAATCGTAATTAGTATTTCTGTTGTTGTTGGTGTCTTTTCACAAACAACAATTTGAACATTTTTTTTATTTTATTCACTTCCAAACGAAAATTGAAAACCAGGAATAGGTGGATTAAATTCTAATTCAATTGTTTTTGGCTCCTTCTGCAATCCAGGTTTTAACCCCTCGCAATTGATTAGGAGTCAAAGGAAGATATGGTGCATCAATCGGAGGCATTTGAGGGAATCCGGCACGAGCCGGAACTTCAATTGTCCATACTAATACGCTATTCTCGGGCAAACTATCAACAACAATGCGCGGATCAGCTTTAGTACCCGACCAAGTTGTTAAATCAAGACCAGCTTCAGTTGTTCCAACTCCATGGCAATTTACACACTTAACATTAAAGATTGGCTGGATATGCTGAGAATAACTTACATTGGATGAAGGTATTACTTTATCATCAATATTTGTTGATGAATCATCACATCCTGAATATAAAAGTAAAAGAATAAGAGGGATTATTTTTTTCATACTTAAAGATTTTTGTTAACCAAACTTACCTTCAATTAAAAAATTATCCAAGTCATTAATAAAACTATAAGTGTATTGATAAACAGAATGGATGTATTTATTTTTATTATGAAGTTTAGAAAATAAGTTCAAGAGCAAGATTAAGTTCAAGAAAAAAAGTTCCAATAATCTTACACTTGAACCTGATCTTGAACTTTTTCTTGGGGCTATAGCTCAGCTGGGAGAGCGCTTGAATGGCATTCAAGAGGTCACCGGTTCGATCCCGGTTAGCTCCACAATTATGCACTATTTTTATGTTTATTGTCTATATTTTAAAAAGCATACACAATAAAAAATTTTATGTTGGTCAGACATCAAATTTAGAACGAAGGCTTTTATATCATAATTCTGGTTATTCTAAAGCAACAAAAAATGGTATTCCTTGGGAATTGGTCCATTCTGAAGTATTTACTAATAGATCGGAAGCTGTTAGAAGAGAAAAAGAAATAAAAAATTACAAGAGCAAAATATATATTGAGAAATTGATTTGTGCATGAGAGCGTCCCGATTGAAAATCGGGAAGGTCAGGGGTTCGATCCCCCTTAGCTCCACCAGGCTTCGTTTTGAGCGAAGTGAAAAATGAAGCCTGTAACGGTGTAACCTGATTTATCGGGTGAAGACGTATTATATTATTTAATTAAAGTCGCTCAAAACTTCGCCTTGGCATGCCATATAAATAATATCATATCTATAGAAGATGTATTACTATGTATATATACTCCAAAGCAAAAATTATCCGGATAAATTTTATATAGGTTATACAACAAATATTAAAAAACGGATAGTAGAGCATAATGAGGGAAGTGTAACTTATACTTCAAAATACAAACCTTGGAAAATCAATTTAGTAATTGCTTTTGTTGATAAACAAAAAGCACTTTCATTTGAAAAATATTTAAAAAGTCATTCAGGAAGAGCATTTTCGAAAAAGCATTTTTAGAAATTCAAAATCATCGGGGCTATAGTTCAGCTGGGAGAACGTCTCGTTCGCAACGAGAAGGTCAGGGGTTCGAATCCCCTTAGCTCCACAAAACAAACGATAAGGTAATACTAAGTTCAAGAAAAGATATTTCTAATCTTTATTTAATTTGCTCTTAAAGATTTTTGCTTTATCAATTTCCACAAGTATCTTTCCATCCTTTAATTATTATCATTACCAATTTTTTATGTTTTCATTTAAGAAAAATATTTCTTCATCCTGGAAAATATTTCAGCAAGCTATAAAAGGCGGAGAAGCGAATATTCTTGAAGGAAGTATAGACCGGGCTATAATTCTTCTTGCAATTCCCATGATGCTTGAGATGGTGATGGAATCATTGTTTGCGGTTGTTGATATATTTTTTGTTAGCAAGATTGGAGTTAATGCTATTGCAGTAGTTGGACTCACTGAATCAATGCTTACAATTATTTACTCATTAGGATTTGGACTTGCAATGGGTGTTACTGCTATGGTAGCTCGCAGAGTGGGAGAAAAAGATATTAATGGGGCAGCTGTTGCGGGAGTTCAGGCAATCTATCTTGCAGTGTTTGTTTCGATTCTTATTGGAATACCGGGTCTTTTATTTTCAGAAGACCTGCTTCATTTAATGGGTGCAACAGAAACTGTTATACAAAAGGGAATAGGATTCACAAAAATAATGTTAGCAGGTAATATAGTAATTATGGTGATTTTTTTGATTAATGGTATCTTTCGTGGAGCTGGCGATGCAGCATTAGCTATGCGAACTTTATGGCTTTCAAATGGAATCAATATTATTCTTGATCCAATGCTGATTTTTGGAATCGGTCCATTTCCTGAATTAGGTGTTGTTGGTGCAGCAGTTGCAACTACCACCGGTCGCAGCATAGGAGTTTGTTACCAGTTATATCATTTGTTTAAAGGCAAAGGAATAATTAAAATTCACAGTAAAAACTGGCAGTTTAGAAGTGATATAATTATAAGGCTTATTAAAGTTTCTGCGGGAGGAACAGCACAATTTGTAATTTCATCTGCCAGCTGGATTTTTTTAATGCGAATCGTTTCACACTTTGGCAGTACTGCTCTTGCCGGTTACACTTTAGCTATTAGAGTTATGATTTTTACATTGCTTCCTGCATGGGGAATTTCAGGTGCTGCAGCTACAATGGTTGGGCAGAATCTTGGAGCTAATCAACCTGAACGAGCAGAGAAATCTGTATGGCGGACAGGGATATTTAACATGATTTATATGGGTTCTGTAATGATCATCTATTTAATTTTTGCGGAGAGTTTAATAAGGTTTTTTACAAATGAAGAAGAAGTAGTTGTTTACGCAACTAAATGTCTTGTAACTCTTTCTCTAGGTTATATTTTTTATGCTTTTGGAATGGTTATGATTCAATCATTTAATGGTTCTGGAGATACACGCACACCAACTATAATTAATTTTTTTGTTTTCTGGACGTTGCAAATTCCTTTGGCTTATATACTCTCAATTTCTTTTTCACTTGGTCCATCTGGAGCTTTTTACGCAATTCTTATTACAGAATCAATACTCACAGTAACAAGTTTTTTGATATTCAGGAGAGGGAAGTGGAAACTGGTGAAGATTTAAAAATTTCGATTACGATTTTAGATTTGTGATTTATGAACTGTGATTAATGAATAATTGAAGGTAGATTTCTATCTAATAACATTGATTTGAGCTAAGTGAATTTTAAATAATTAATCTTAGAATTCGTTATTTATAAATTATAAATCCTATCTCTTCTGCCTCAATCTAAGATATAAAGGTCAATCTAAAACAGTTGTTATTTATAAACTATAATTGTTAAATAGTAAATCCGAAAGCCGAAACGTAAATTGTAAACGGCATATCGTTTGAATTAAATATAGCAGGGCAATCCTGATAAATCGGGATTAAAAATAAACTAAATACTCTTTATTGATCATTTTCTATCCGGAGGGTAAATGCTATGAAACTTGGTTCTTTTAAAAACAGTGCTCCTGAATATGTAGTTAAAGGGAATAACAAAATGCTTCTCGGAGATTTCAAAGGTGCTATACTTGAGTACACAAAAGCCATTATGATTGATCCACAATTTCCTTATTCATATACAAGCAGAGGCGCTGCTAAAATGGAGTTGCATGATTATGATGGAGTTATACAAGATTGTTTACAAGCTCTGCGGCTTCATTTCAGTGCTGAAGTTGAATCAGAGAAAAAGGCTGCTTTAAAGGGTTTCAAGAAAACTATTGCTCCTAATCCTGCCTATTCTAAAATATACTCAATGATAGGAATTGCAAAACTTTTGTTAGGTAATAGAGAAGAAGCTTTGTTAGATTTAAACAGTGCACGCTTACTTGGTAATGATGATGCTTACGATATAATGAAAACTTACAGTAAATATTAATCAATATAAAAAATACTTTTCATCAATCCTTCCGGTTTTTATAAAAGGTAACATTTCATATTTTTACAAATAATGAATTTGTTACCACGAAACAATTACTATAAACAAATCTTAAAGCTCGCTTTACCGGCAATTGCTGGTCTTTCAACACAAATGGTTGTTTCTCTTGTGGATTCTGCTATGGTTGGAAGACTTGAAGAAGCAACCTATGCTCTTGCTGCAATGGGTTTGGGAGTACTTGCAACATGGGCTCTTATAAGTTTTTTTTCCAGCCTTGCTACAGGCACACATGTTCTTGTTGCCCGAAAATTTGGTGAAGGAAATTATCAGGCATGTGCAATCACTTTAAATAACTCTATTATAATTGCAATAATTGTGGGTACTATAGTTGCTATTTTTGCAGTTTTAGCCGCACATCCTGCTGCAGATTTTTTTGCTGCAGATAAAACAGTTGGAAAATATGCTGGCGAATTTATCTTCTATCGTTTTCTTGGAATTCCTTTTTTCTTAATATCAGTATCCTTTAGAGGATTTTTCTTTGGTATAAACAAAACAAAAATCTTTATGTTCTCAGGCATCCTTACAAACCTGCTGAATATTATTTTTAATTACATGTTTATCTATGGAAAATTTGGAATGCCCCGAATGGGCGTAGCCGGGTCAGGTCTTGGTTCTACAATAGCAACTGCTTTTGACGCATCTTTTTACTTTATAATAATTTTACTTCCGGTTTACAGAAATAAATTTAGAACTTTCAAAAATTTCAAACTTGATTTTAATATCATTAAAACAATTTATAAGATTTCTTTACCTGTGTCTTTTCAAAACGTTTTTATCCTTATTGGCTTTTTAAGTTTCGTTGCAATTACAGGTTTGATAGGAACAATTGAACAGGCAGCAACACAAGTGGTAATTAGTACTTTGTTTATTTCTTTTCTTCCATGTTTTGGTTTTGGAATTGCTGTTCAGACATTAGTTGGGAATAATATAGGGTCACGAAAATTTACTATTGCCAGGATATATGGGTTTGAAACTGCAAAAATTGCTTCATACTATACTTTAGTTCTTGGAATAATATTTTTTGTAATTCCACAATATGTTCTTTTAATAATTACAAATGATTTGAAGATAATTGAGGTTGCGAAGCCTGTTTTAAGAATAGCCGGATTTGCTCAACTCTTTTATGCGACCGGAGTGGTATTTGCTAATGGATTACAAGCTGCAGGCAAAACTTTTTTTGTAATGATGGCAGAGGTTATTTCTAATCTTCTGATCTTTGTTCCGCTTGCTTACTTTTTAGGAGTTTACCTTGAATTAGGATTATTTTGGGCTTGGGTGGCTTTACCTGTTTATATTATTATCTATTCTATTGTAGTCTTTTATAAGTTTAAGTTTAGTATATGGAAAACCGATTAATCAATAAGTCCAAATGTGATTAATGACGCAATTAAAAAAACGCACCAAGAAATAAAGGAACCTTTAAGTTTAACAGTGCTTAAAGCAATTATAAAATTTGAAAATAAAAAGCCTTAGTGTATCGCACTCTTTTTACTTTTTTAATCCTAAAGGTTTCAGGAAATCCTGAATTAATGTTTTTATTTAAACCTTGACATTAAAGCTATCGAAGAATATATTTTGGCTATGAAAAAAGGCTACTTCGTATTTTTCTTAATAATTCTGTTTGTTATAACAATTTTTGCAGGTGCTGACCTGATAAATTTTAATGGGTATAACCAGGGGGAGGACATAAAAATTGAATGGCAAACCGGGAAAGAAATCAATCTCAAACATTTCATTATAGAGAGAAAAACAACAGAATCAAATTATAGTGAGATAGCTACTATACAGCCAAAGGGCGACAATTCTTTTTATTCTTACTTAGATGAAACAGCCTACAAGCAAAACGATTTTGTTTTTATTTACAGATTAAAAATAGAAGAAAACAGCGGAACATATTCTTATTCCAGGGCGATCACTGTTTCTCCGGTACAGGGAGTTAAAAGAACATGGGGCAGCATTAAAGCTATGTTCAGGTAAAATACCTGATGTTATTTTCCTTCCTTCAAAACATTCCACTACATATTTAATTCACGAATGAAATTTTTTCTCTTACTTTTCTCTTTAATTGCTTTTGCTTTTTTCTCCGGTTGTTCAGGTTCAGAAAGATTCACTAAAAAAGAAAATGAAATTAAAGTTATTTCAGTTTCAAATGAAGTAAGACTTTTAATAGATGAAGCTGCAAATGAAATAGAAATACTTATTGGTTCACGATGTTTTCTTCTTACAGAAGAAGAGAAAAAAGAATTAATTAATTCCGGTCAAATTTTAAGCTTTGCTGCCTTAAATAATAATCTAACTTTAAAGATTAATGAGAAAAACTATGAAGCTGAATATTTTCAGCTTATTCCTTTTGATTCAACTCAATTTCTGATTTACAATGAAATGAAACTGAGAGGGAAATTGAAAATAATTAATAACTCTAACTCAGTTATGATGGTTAATTCTCTTGACCTGGAATCTTATCTTAAAGGGGTTATTCCCAAAGAAATGCCTTTGGGCAAAAACAAAGAGAATTATGAAGCATTAAAAGCTTTTGCCATCTGTGCCCGAACTTATTCTTTACAACAACTGAATTCTAAAAAATATTTTGACCTTTATATTGATGTTAGAGATCAGGTTTATGGCGGAGTAGATGTTGAAAAACCCATTTCCAATTCAGCAGTTGATGAAACAAAAAGTTTAATCTTAACTTATGATGGAAGACCTGCAAAGGTTTTTTATCATTCAACGTGCGCAGGGAAAACAGAAGATGTAAAAAATATTTTTGGGATAGATTCAGCTTATTATCTTTCTGGTGTTGAAGATGGTAATAATCCTTACTGTTCAATATCGCCTTCATTTAATTGGGAAGAAGTTTATACTCCTGAAGTTTTTATTGAAAGACTAAAGAACGCGAATCTCGTAAATGATGACTCTGATGTTTTGGAAAAATGTTTTATAGTTAGCAGATTTGAATCAGGCAGAGTGAATGAATTGAGGATTGATTTATCCAATTCACAAACAGGAGAAATAACTTCCGTAATTTTACAAGGAAATAATATTCGCAGCATTATAAGAACAGCAAATAATAAAAGCATTTTAAAAAGTATCTGGTTTGATATTACACTTGATGAGAATAAAAATGTTATCATAACAGGTAAAGGTTATGGACATGGTGTGGGTTTATGTCAATGGGGTGCGATTGGTCAGTCAAGAGCTGGAAAAAATTATAAAGAAATATTATCTCATTATTTTCCCGGAACAAAAATTTCTTATCTGAATGATAAAAACTAATTATCCAATCTGGTTAGCTTCCACATCTCCCAGAAGGAAAAAATTACTTCGGCAATTAAACATTTCCTTTAAAACATTTAAGGTTAAGGTTGATGAAAAAATTAAAAAAGGAGAATCACCGGTAAAAACTGTAAAAAGACTATCTCTTGAAAAAATGAGAAAGGCAAAACGAGAGAAAAAAAAAGGAATAATTATTACAGCAGATACTATTGTTGTTCTCAATAAAAAAATTATTGGAAAACCTGTTAATGAAACAGATGCAGTAAATATTTTAAATAGACTTAGCGGCAAAACTCATATCGTTTATACAGGCTTTTGTATTGCTAATCTTGAAAAAAAAATAACAATAAACGATTATGAAAAGACTTCGGTAACTTTCAGGGAGTTAAATAACAAGGAAATTCTTGATTATGTTAAATCGGGAAGCCCGATTGATAAAGCAGGTGCTTATGGAATACAGGATGATTTTGGAGCAGTATTCATTAAGAAAATAAACGGATGTTATTATAATGTTGTTGGCCTTCCTCTTCAAAAAGTTTACAAAGCTTTACTAGAGGTGGTTTAATTGTTAAAAAAAATAAAGAAAAAACTTTTAATATCAATTGCACTTGCAGGATTACTTTATCTTGGCTTTACTATTTATGCAGAAACCGACCAACTGCTTTTTGCTTTTAAAAAATTTAACTGGCTTTTAATCCCGCTGATTCTTGGTTTAACTCTCTTAAATTATTTTGCAAGATTTCTTAAATGGCAATATTATCTTTCTTTACTTGAAATAAAAATTAAAATTCCGGATTCAATTTCTATTTTCCTTTCAGGGTTTGTGATGAGCATTACTCCCGGCAAAATGGGGGAGCTTCTGAAATCTTACCTTGTTAAAGAAGTGACAAACACACCAGTCAGCAGAACCGCACCCGTTATTCTTTTAGAGAGACTAACTGATTTTGTCTCTCTTATAATAATCGCAATTGTTGGCGCTTATTTTTTTGAGTTTGGTAAAGAAATTTCTGTTGGTATTGGAATTGTTTTCCTGAGCATCATAATAATATTGAGCAGCAGAAATCTTGCAATTCCTGTGATAAAGTTTCTTGAGCGGTTTAAATTTTTACACAAATATATTGAAAGCCTTCACAGCGCTTATGATAGTTCTTACAAAATGCTGAGATTAAAGCCACTCATATTTATGCTTTTGCTAAGTACTGTAGCATGGTTCTTTGAATGTTTGGGATATCATATAATTCTGAGTAATTTTGGAATTGACTTTGGACTGTTTTGGTCATCTTTCGTTTATGCATTTTCAACAATAGTTGGTGCAGTAACAATGTTGCCAGGCGGTTTAGGTGCAACAGAAGGTTCATTAACTTTCCTGGTAATTCAGGAAGGATTTTCAAAAGAAATTGCGGTTGCATCCACATTTATTATAAGGGTAGTTACTCTGTGGTTTGCAGTTTTAATAGGTGTAATAAGTGTTACTTTTTATCAAATTAAATTTGGGAAAATACCAATCGAACCTGCTTCGCAAAGCTTGTCTGCCGATAGGCAGGACGAAACTTCAAATAAATTATAAGGGAGAAATATAATGGGTAAGTTCAAAAAAATTACAGTTCCTTCCGATGGGGAAAAAATAACAGTAGTAAATGGAAAACTTAAAGTGCCTGATAACCCGGTAATAGCTTTTATTGAAGGTGATGGGACAGGCCCGGATATTTGGAACGCTTCAAAATTGGTTTTTGATGAAGCCGTTAAAAAAGCATACAATGGTAAAAAGAAAATTGCATGGATGGAAATTTATGCGGGAGAAAAAGCTTTATCAGTTTATGGAAAAAACAAATGGCTTCCCGAAGAGACTGTTGATGCAATTAGAGAATATACTGTTGCAATTAAAGGTCCTCTTACAACACCAATTGGCGGCGGAATAAGAAGTTTAAATGTTACTCTAAGACAGGTACTCGATTTATTTGCATGCGTTCGTCCTGTGAAATATTACTCAGGAGTTCCAAGCCCGATGAAAGCTCCGCAAAAGCTTAATATAGTTTTATATCGCGAGAATACAGAGGATGTTTATTCAGGGATTGAATTTAAATCCGGTACCGATGAAGCAGAAAAATTAATAAAGTATATAAACAAGAATTTTAATAAAAATATCAGAATACCTTCAGGTGTTGGTATTAAACCAATGAGTGAATTCGGAACAGCACGTCTTGTAAAGAAAGCAATAGAGTATGCTCTCAGTCATAACAGAAAAAGTGTTACACTTGTTCATAAAGGTAACATTATGAAATTCACAGAAGGTGCTTTCAGGGATTGGGGATATAAACTTGCAAAAGCTGAATTCAGAGATAAAATTGTTACTGAAGATGAACTCTGGTCTGAACACAATGGTAAAATGCCTGAAGGAAAAATTCTTATTAAAGATAGAATTGCCGACAGCATGTTCCAGCAATTACTTTTAAGACCTGATGAGTATGATGTTGTTGCTACTCCAAATTTAAACGGAGATTATCTTTCCGATGCAGCAGCAGCACAAGTTGGCGGATTAGGAATGGCTCCCGGTGCAAACATCAGTTACTCAACTGCTATTTTTGAAGCAACTCATGGCACTGCACCAAAATATGCAGGGCTAGATAAAGTTAATCCGGGTTCAGTAATCTTATCAGGAGTTATGATGCTGGAATATATTGGCTGGAAAAAAGCAGGTAGATTAATTGAAAAAGCTCTTAAAAAAACTATTAAATTAAAAGTAGTTACTTACGATTTTGCAAGACAGATGAAAGGCGCAACTGAAGTTAAGACATCTGAATTTGCTAAAGCGATTGTAAGTAATATGTAAGTTGAGAACAAACCCAGTTCCTTTAAGAAAGTGAGAAATTGATTGTGATAAGATTCTCGTTCAGGTATCATAAAATACTTACTCCAAAAACTATATAATGGTCTCTGTCATTGCAGTTTCCTTGATTTTCGCAAGGTGTGTTATTATATTCAAAGTGAATAAATGTTAAAATTGAAAGGAGAATAATAATATGGCAAGTGAGAATAATCAGGGTAAAGGTTTACTTATTGGTCTTTTGATTGGCGGCGCAATTGGAGCTGTACTTGGGCTTCTCTTTGCCCCTAAATCAGGGCGAGAATTAAGGCAGGATATAAAAAACAAATCTGATGAATACTTAGATGATGCTGAAAAATATATTACTGATGCCAGAACAAAAGCCAAAGACCTTATAAATGAGGGGAAAAGACGGTCTGAGCAATTAATCTCAGACGCAAAGACAAAATCAGGTGAACTGCTGAAAGATGCAGAAAGAATTTTTAAAGATGCAAAAGCTAAAACTTCGAACGTTGTGGAAACCGGAAAAAAAACATTTGCTGACGAAACAGATAAGCTTAAGACTGCATTTAAAGCTGGTGTTGATGCTTACAAAGAATCAAAGAGTTCATAAATCATTATGGATATTGTAACTATTTTAACAATTCTTTTACTTGCTGCAGCAACCTGTTTATGTGTTGCATTAATTATTTACCTTAGAAGAATCACTCAATCATTTGAAGATCTGAGGATGGAAGTGAAACAACTTTCTGACAGGCTTAAACCATTAATTGTTTCTGCGACAGAATTAAGTGAAAAATTTCACAAGATTTCAGATGAACTTAAAGAACCAGTGCAAACAGTAAAAGATGTTGTTAATAATGTAAAAGACAAAGTAGATAAAATTTTACAAGTTGAAGAAAAAATCCGGGGAGGTTTTGAAAATTCGGTTTCAGGACTGATTAAAAACCTCTCCTCTGTTGCAAACGGAGTTAGTACTTTTTGGAAAACCTTCAGAAAAAACAGTCATTAAAAATACAATCGTTAATAAATATAATCTCACCCTTGAATTTTAGGAGGCTTACACTTGAAAGAATACGGACCAGATTCCATAAGGAATATTGCGTTTATTGGGCACAGCGGAAGCGGTAAAACTACCCTATCCGAACTGCTTCTGTACACTGCTCATGAAATAAACAGGATAGGAACCATTGCAGAAGGGAATACAGTTTCAGATTACACACCAAACGAAATAGAAAAACAAATTTCAATCTCAATATCTCTGCTCCATCTTGAATGGAATAATACAAAAATTAATATACTTGATACGCCGGGTTATTCGGATTTTATTGGCGATGTTAAATCTGCTTTGAGAGTAAGTGATGTGTCAGTAATGGTTTTAAAATCTGCAGAAGGAGTTGAAGTGGGTTCTGAAATAACCGGACAATTTATAAATGAGTATGAGCTTCCTTCAGCAATAATAATTAATAAAGTTGATAATGAACATTCAACATTCGTGGAAACCGAACAGCAAGCAAAAGAAAGATTATCAAATGGAGCTATAATTGTTACTTTTCCTGTTGCAGAAGGAGTGAATTTTAAAACAGTAATAGATGTGTTAAAGATGAAAGCCTTTACTTATGGAGATGCTGGCAGCAGGAAAGTTAATGAAAATGATATACCGGCAGAGTCAAAAGCAAAAGCTGAAACTTATAGAACGGAGTTAATTGAAAAAGTTGCAGAAACTACTGAAGAATTAATGAATAAATATTTTGAAGAAGGTACCCTTTCTGCAGCAGATTTAAATGAAGGAATTAAACAAGCTTTAATTAAACGAAACTTAACTCCTGTTTTTGCAATATCGGCATCTAAAGGGGTTGGCTTAAATAACTTTTTGGATTTTGCTTCTCAATATTTTCCATCTCCTAAAGATATGGGTGGAGAAGAGACTTCATATGCAAACTCAGATAAAAAGGTAATGGTTAAACCTGATCCATCAGGTGAACCTGTTTTATTTGTGTTTAAAACCATATCCGAGCAGCATGTTGGTGAATTATCTTTATTCAAAGTTTTTTCCGGAACCGTACGCACCGGTTTGGATATTGTTAATGAAGCAAACAGCAAGAGTGAAAGACTAAGCCAGCTTTCAATTCTTAACGGACATAACAGGAAAGAAGTAATGCAAATCCTGGCTGGAGATCTTGGATCGGTTGTTAAATTAAAGGATACGCACACGAACAACACTCTTGCTTCAAAAAATCTTCCGGTAATTATAAAGCCAATTGAATTTCCTGAATCAGTAATAAGAAGTGCCATTATTCCTAAAGCAAAAGGCGATGAAGATAAAATTGCTTCTGGTTTACATACTTTGCATGAAGAAGATCCTTCATTCAGTGTAAAATTTGATCCTGAGATTTCACAGACAATAATTTCTGGTCAGGGTGAGCTTCAGCTTTCTCTTGCAGTTAAAAGATTAAAAGAAAGATATGGAGTTGATGTTGACCTTGCTGAACCAAGAGTACCCTTCCGAGAAACAATTAAAGCTAAAGTTGATGAGGTTGAGTATAAACATAAAAAGCAGTCTGGTGGACGAGGTCAGTATGGTCATGTTTATTTTAAAATGGAACCTTTACCCCGTGGCAAAGGATTTGAATTTGTTGATGCAATAGTTGGTGGTTCTGTGCCCGGAAGATTCATTCCTGCTGTTGAAAAAGGAATTATTGAAATTATGGAGAAAGGAGTAATTTCAGGAAATAAAGTTGTTGATGTAAGAGTCACTCTTTTTGATGGATCTTATCATAATGTTGATTCGGATGAAATGTCTTTTAAACTTGCTGCAATGCAATGTTTTAAAAAAGGTTTCCAGGCTGCAAAGCCGTGTCTGCTCGAACCAATTTATGAAGTTGAGATAACTGTTCCTGAAGAATATATGGGAGACGTTATGGGAGATGTTTCAAGCAGAAGAGGAAAAATCCTTGGAATGGATTCAGATGGTCGTTTCCAGAAAATTAAATCTTATGTACCCCTTGCTGAGCAGTACAAATATTCTTCAACTCTTAGAAGCTTAACACAGGGAAGAGGAACACATAAACGTAAGTTTGCTTATTATGAAGAAGTCCCTAAGGAAGTAGAGCAGAAGATTATTGATGAATATAATAAGTCGAGGGAAGAAGGACATTAAGGAATGGAAAATGGTTTATGGAAAATGGATGATGGGAAAACTTGTGGAGTAGTGGAATGATGAGATTATGGGTTGAGAGATATTGAACATAATTTTTAATTTATAATTTTTAATTGATTTAATGAATAAACTCTGGTCTCCCTGGCGTTCTCAGTACATTGATTCTTTCCTTAAAGAAAAGCCAGCTCAGTGCATCCTTTGCGAGCTTTCAAAACAAAACCCGGAAGATGCCGGAAATCTTCTTGTTGACAAAGGAGAATTAACTTTTACCATTCTTAATCTTTATCCTTATAATAATGGGCATCTTATGATCATTCCTTTTGATCATAAAAAGGAACTTGGAATGCTTACACAGGAAGAGAATGCCGAGATAATGCAAAAACTTAATTTGGCGGTTAAAGCTTTAACGTCAGCAATCGGACCTGAAGGGTTTAACATAGGTGTAAACCTTGGAAAATGCGCAGGTGCAGGTATTGATGAACATATTCATTTTCACGTGGTGCCGAGATGGAACGGTGATACTAATTTTATGCCGGTACTGGGAGAAGTAAAAGTTATTTCACAGGACCTCCTTCAGACAAAGCAAAAACTCTTTAAAGCATATCAGAAAATAAAACAGGAAATTGATCAGCATCAACAGGTATAAAGGTATATGGTATAAGGTAAAGAAATGCCTGTTCGTTCTATAAGTAAAAACACCTTCCTTATTTTGTCATTTATAATTCCTATTCTCCTTTTGTCTTCCTGCTCTGAATCACCAAAAAAAGAAAAAATAGAAATTAAATTTGATTCACTTATTTATGATAAGAATGGAAATCTTTTTACCGGAACAAAGAAAGGAACTGTTAATGGAAAAACAGTTGAGTATGATGTATTTAAAGGTGTTAAACATGGTTCATTTAAAATTTATGGCGGAAATGGTAATATAGAAATTGAAGGTCAGATTAAAGAAAATAAAAATGATGGTTTATGGAAGTATTATTACCCTAACGGAACTCTGGAATCTGAAGGTAATTTTGTAAATGATATGGTTGAAGGAAAGTGGAACTGGTATTATTCTTCAGGCAAACTAAAGGAAACTGCTGAGTATAAAAATGGTTTACGAAATGGTAAACTGATTATATATGATGAAGAAGGAAATATTGTTTCGGAAAAATTTTTTGAAAAGGGGACCGAAGTGAAAAATGATTAGAATATATAAATACTTTTTAATTTGTTTAGGAATAACTTTCTCTTTTTTTCTTCAAAGCTGTTCTTCTTCAGTTGAAACAGAAAAAGAAAAAATCAGATATGAAGAAAGAAGATCGGTAAAAAACATTGATCTTGAAGAAAGAGAATATATCAGCTCGTTAAAGATCAGTTCTATAGATAAAATAAATTTCAATCTTGATTCAAATGGAAAACCTCTTAAGAGTGAAAAGTTGTCAACATTAAAATATAACTCAAAAGGTTTTTTAACAGAAACTTTAATTTATGATGAGGAGGGGAGAGATAAATATAAATTTACTTATGATTATGATAAAAATAGCAGAAGAATTAAAACAACAAGATTTACTGAAGGGGAAATGACTAATTACTACACATACGATTACAATGAATTTGGTAATAAGAATAAAGCATTCGGGTATGATTCTGCCGGAAAGCTTGAAGAATATTATATTTATGTATATGACAAAGAAGGAAATCTTACAGAAGAGGAATGGTTTTCTTCATCCGGGGAAAGAATTTATTATATAAAAAATGATTATGATGATGGTATAAAAACTCACGCATATACGTATGATGAAAATAATGATTTAATTTATGAGTATGTTTTCAGGTATGATGAGAAAGGAAATATTATTGAGGAGACTAAATATGATGGAAGCGGTGCGCAGGCTGGAGTAATTCAATATGTTTATAAGTATTATTAAATTTTAAGAAATACTTAAAATTCTTTATACCATATACCTTTATACCTAAAATTCAGTAATTGAGAAGGACGTTATATGCCATCAGAAAAACCTTTAGTTGGGATTATAATGGGGAGTGACTCCGACCTTAATATCATGAAAGAAGCTGCCAATATCCTTGATGAGTTTGAGATTAACTACGAAATGAAAATTATATCTGCTCATAGAAGTCCGGGATATTTATCTGAATATGTTTTAAAGGCTCCTGAAAGAGGAATTAAAATAATAATAGCAGGTGCTGGAGGAGCTGCTCATTTACCTGGTGTTACTGCAGCATATTTTCCTTTACCGGTAATAGGCGTTCCTGTTAAAGCAAAATCATTGGATGGACTCGATTCACTTCTCTCAATCGTACAAATGCCAGGTGGTGTTCCCGTTGCAACTGTTGGAATTAACCAGTCGAAGAATGCCGGGCTGCTTGCTGTACAGATTTTAGCTGCAAGCGATAAAGATCTTTTAAAGAAGATGATGAACTACAAAAAAAGAATTGAGAAAGAATCTTTGGATAAAAATAAGAATCTGAAATAGTAATTTTTTTTCCATTAAGAAGTGCTATAACTAATAGTTATTTTTTCAAACTGTCCATTATCTCACCAATAAAAAAAATTTAATTTTTGTCGAAAATGTTGTCTTCCTAAAAAAAAAGTTTATATTTGAATATCACTAAAGGGCAAAATTATTTAAATACAAATCAATAGAGGAGGTCTAATGAGAAATGTGTGTTTGACCATATTAATTTCTTTATTTCTTCTGACCGTTTCATATAGTCAGGAAGCTAAAGATTGGGGGAAAAAACCAACTTCTTTTAATAATCCTCCCTCGGTATATACCCCGGACGATAACAGAGGGTATTTTCAGGAGTCTTTTGAAGATGTCACTTTTCCTCCTGCAGGATGGACCAAAGCAAATCCGGATGGTGGTACCGGATGGACCAGGCTTACAGTTGGTACAACTCCACTACCGGGGTGGACAGGTGGTGTAGTTTATACACCTTCAGGCGGGGGAAATGCTGCAGCTTATGTTACCTGGAATACGGGTGGTGCAACTTCCAATGACCAGTATCTGATTACTCCTCAAATAACGAATGTTCAACCGGGAGATTCACTTTCATTCTGGATTCTTCTGCATGGTTATTCAAATGCCTATGCAGATAATGTTGATATTCGTATCTCAACAACAGGAACTGCTCCTGCAGATTTCAGTACAGTTGTTGCATTATTAACCTGGCCGGCAGGTACAACTGATACAACATGGACATATCATGCATATGAGTTCACCAATTTTGTTTCAGCCGGTTCTAATATTTATGTCGCTTTCAGGGAACATGTCGCTGATAACCTTGCTGATGGTGCTGCAATATTTTTGGATCTTGTATCTGCTAATATGTTTATTCCTGTTGAATTAGCTTCATTCAATGCTTCTGTATCTGAAGGACAGGTTGTATTAAATTGGTTAACAGCTACAGAAACGAATAACCAGGGTTTCCAAGTTCAGAGAAAATCTAATTCTGAATATCAGACAATTAGTTTTATAGATGGTTATGGAACTACCACTAATCCACAGAATTATTCTTTTGTTGATAATAATCTTCAACCGGGTCATTATACCTATCGCCTGAAACAAATTGATTTTGACGGAACATTTGAATATTCAAATGAAGTCGAGGTTGATTTTAAAGTTCCAACTGATTTTTCATTATCACAGAACTACCCCAATCCTTTCAATCCAAGCACAAAAATATCTTTCACACTACCTATTGAATCAAATGTTACTTTAAAGATATTTAATCTTCTTGGCGAGGAAGTAATTAATCTTCTTAATGGAACTGTAAATGCTGGTTACCACAATGTTAATTTTGATGCTTCAAATTTAAATAGTGGAATTTACTTCTACCAGATTGAAGCACAAGGTAATGATGGCAGCAGTTTCTCAGAAGTTAAAAAGATGATATTGGCTAAATAACGACATTTGTCGCCTCAGAAACAGATAAATTTCGAAAAACAACTGAGGTGACATATGAAAATAAGCAGGAGAATATTAAA
>MHAF01000032.1:7555-9177 GCA_001802865.1 Ignavibacteria bacterium RBG_16_34_14 | reverse complement strand
TACTATATAATAACCAAGTTCACCACGCGGATTTTCAACTCTTCCATAAACCTCACCGACAGGCGGTTTAACTCTTTTCGGTATTGCAGAAGACACATCACCTTCAGGAATTTGCTCCAAAGCTTGTTCAAGAATCTTAAGACTCTCTTCCATTTCAAGAACTCGGACATAATATCTATCCCAGGAATCTCCTACAGTTCCCACCAAACCTTCACCAACCGGGATGTTAAAATCAAATCTCTCATAAATTGAATAAGGATCGTTTCTTCTCAAGTCCCATTTCATTCCACTTCCTCTTAACATTGGTCCCGTTATTCCATAGTTAATGGCAACATCGAGTGGAAGTACTCCAACATTAGCAGTTCGTTCAATAAAAATTTTGTTATGTGTAAGAAGATCATTAAGCTCTACAACCTTTGGTCTGAAGTAATGAACAAATTCTTTTGAAAGTCTTATAAAATCAGGATGAAGATCGTGAGAAAGACCGCCAACCCATATATAATTGTAAAGAAGTCTTGCGCCACATGTCATTTCAAAAAGACTGAGAATTTTTTCTCTGTCTCTAAAGCAGAACAAGAAAGGAGTCATTGCACCGATATCAGCACCATAAGTACCAAGAGCAACAAGATGAGATGCTATTCTTTGAAGCTCACCCATAATTACTCTTATATATTCAACCTTTTCAGGAACTTTAATATCAAGTAGCTTTTCAACAGTAATTGCATAACCAAATTCATTGCCCATAGAAGCGAGGTAATCTATTCTGTCAACATAAGGAATCACCTGAGGATATGTCATAACTTCAGCATGTTTCTCAAAACATCTGTGAAGATAGCCTAAGTGAGGGATAACTTTTTTAATTATTTCTCCTTCAAGCTGAAGTTCCAATCTGAGCACACCATGAGTGGACGGATGCTGCGGTCCCATATTAAGAACCATCTCTTCAGTGCTTAAGCTTGTTTTAGTTTCTATTTTCTTTTCTTCTATTAGCAATTTTTAAGTATAATTTTTGATTTAATATGGAACCTTCATTCCGTGGTAGTATTCAGGGTTCTTATAATCTTTTCTTAAAGGATGACCTGCTTCCCAATCATAAGGCATTAGAATTCTCCTAAGATCCGGATGATTGAGAAATTTAATTCCAATCAGATCATACGCTTCACGTTCATGCCAATCTGCACATTTCCATACTTCAGAAACAGATTGAACATCAGGATTTTCTCTCGGTGCAAAAACTTTAAATACAATTTTATGCTTTAATTCTGTGGATTCAAGATGATAGACTACACTTAAAGTTCCGCCAACAATTGTAATACTTCCATCAGCATCAGTTTTCTTTTCTCCATTTGCATTATCTACTCCAGACAAATTATTATCATCTCTCAGATAAAAACAAACTTCGTGTATAGATAATGGATCAACAACAATGAAAGGTTCTACCGGAGTTGCAGAATTTAATTCAATTATTTTGCTCTTAAATCTTTCTTTTAAAAGATTATAAATTTCTTCAGCAGTCCTCATGCAGATTTCTTTACAACAGATTCATTACGGATTTTTTCCTGCAATTTCATTAAACCTTCGAGGAGGGCTTCCGGTCTTGGAGGACAACCAGGTACATAAAC
>MHAF01000032.1:6256-7543 GCA_001802865.1 Ignavibacteria bacterium RBG_16_34_14 | reverse complement strand
AACTCTATCAACACCCTTCAAAACATGATAACCATGCTCCCAGTAAGGTCCACCACAATTAGAGCAGCTTCCCATAGAAATAACATATTTGGGATCGGGCATTTGTTCATATAGTCTTTTAACTCTTATTGCCATCTTAAGTGTAACAGTACCTGAAACTATAATAACATCAGACTGTCTAGGAGATGGGCGGGGAATAACTCCAAACCTGTCAAAATCATAATGAGAGGCAGAAGTTGCCATCATCTCAATTGCGCAGCAGGCTAATCCAAAACCAACTTGCCATAAGGAAGAAAGACGGGCCCAGTTTAAAAGATCTTCAGCATTTGTTATTACAATATTATCGTTCGAAAATTGCTTATCTAAAAATCCCATATTTCCTCAAGTTAATACTTCTTCTTTTACAACTTCTACTTTTTCTGTTCTCTTTTTTAATGTTGGTTTTGCAATTGGCTGTCTTTCCCATTCGAGATCACCTTTTCTCCACTCATAAGCCATGCCTAATCCTAATAGAATCAGAAAAACAAAACCTACCATATAACCTGCAAATCCAAAATTCTGGTATACTAATGCCCAAGGTATTAAAAGAACAACTTCAACATCAAAGATTAAAAAGATTAAGGCAACGACATAAAACCTGATATTGAATTTTACCCAGGGTGAGCCTATTACATCTTCTCCACATTCATAAGTAAGGAGCTTCTCGTAACTTGGTCTTGATGGTCTTATAAGGCGTGCAACAAAAATAGCTACAACGGTAAACAGAACGGCAGTTAACATAAAAATAAAGATCTTGCCAAATTCTGTCAGCATAAATGCCCTCTAAAGTTTTTACGAAAATAAAAATAACTTACAGGCAATATCAAGAAAATTAAGTTAACATTCATCAATAATTAGCTATACATATTTTCATAAAATATCAAGTCCTTTAGCAATTTCAATATATATGCCATCAGAATTAAGGAATTCGAATATTATATAAAGTCTGTTTTTATAGATTTTAAAAATCATATAAATAAAACTTATTTTATTTTCTCTTAATTGAGAAATGAGTTTCTGTTTTTAGAGAATAGTGGAAGTGATATTATAATCTTTATGGTTAAGGTATAACCAGCAGTTATTAAAGAAATGCTATAGCAAAAGGCTCTTCCTTATAATATATAATTGATTATAACTGCTATTAAAATTATTTTTGCACAGTTTAATTATTCAATAATCGGATGCATTCCTCTCAGGCAGTTATTCATCTTTCAAATCTAAAATTCAATTTACTTCAGATTAGAAAGA
>MHAF01000032.1:0-6144 GCA_001802865.1 Ignavibacteria bacterium RBG_16_34_14 | reverse complement strand
CTGTGGCTTTTCCAAAGGAAGCAATTGAGTTAAGAGATGCTGGAATAAAAGATCCAATTCTCGTTTTCGATCCCTTTGAAAAAGAGAATGCCCTTATTTGCCAGAAGTATAGTCTTATTGCAACAGTATTTGATAAGAAACATATTGATATATTGAAAGAAAAGAATAATTCTGCAAATAAAACAAAAGTTCATATAAAAGTAGATACAGGTATGAACAGGCTGGGGATTGATTATGATAAAGCTTATGAATTTATAAAATATGTTTCCAATCAAAAAGAATTTTTAATTGATGGTGTGTATACACACTTTGCTGAAGCTGATTCAAAAGATAAAACCTTTACTTTACTTCAACTTAAAAGATTTAAAGAGCTTATTGCAAAACTTAAATCAGAAAAGATTAAATTAGGATTATTGCATGCTGCCAATAGTGGCGCTATGCTTGATTTACCTGAAACATATTTTGATATGGTAAGATGCGGAATTACTTTATATGGTTATTATCCTTCTTTAGAAACAAGTGAGTCAATAAAATTAAAGCCGGTAATGTCTATCCTTTCAAATGTAACAACTGCTAAAAAGGTTAAACCGGGAGAAACAATAAGCTATGGCAGAAGATTTAAAGTGAAGAACGAAACAAAAATTATTTCTGTTCCTGTCGGATACGCAGATGGATATAGGAGAGGATTAACAAACAAAGCTCAAGCAATAATAAAAGGAAAATTATTTAACCAGGTTGGAACTGTAACAATGGATAGAATAATGTTTGATATAGGAAATTCAAATGTAAAAATTGGTGATAAAGTAGTACTTTTAGGTAATGATAAAAAACAGAGCGTAACTGCCTGGGATTGGGCAAAAATACTTGATACAATTCCCTATGAAATTACTTGTGGAATAGCGAAAAGACTTCCCAGGGTGTACGAGTGATATGGATTTTATAAAACAATATTTAATTCAAAGCATCTCTCAAGCTGCAGGAAATCTGCGTCTCAATTCAAACCAGATAGAAACATTAGCTCTCTTCAAAGAATTAATAATTAAATCAGATCATCTTGAAGGTGATTTGCTTAAAATGAAAAAGATTACTGAATTATCAACTCTTGCTATAAAGCTGCATGAGATTTATTCCTTCCTAATAAGAAATACAATAGATATATCAACTATATCTGAAAAATTTAAGCTGCATAGCCAACAGCTTGTAAAAGATGTTAATCTGCTTTTATATAATGCCGATCATTCGAACTTCAGATCGTTATTTGACAAAATTAAGCAGGAAGAAAAAGAACCTATTGTAAAAATTATTGAAGAGAACATTACTTCTGATGAAGAAAAAGAAGAGGGGAGTTTTCCTTTTACAAAATTTGAAGAGACAATATTAAATCCAATCAAGGCAATTGACTTATTTCTTAATGAAATTTCGGAGCTTGCTTTGCAAAGCGAGAAAGAAAATCTACCTGATAATATTTATGAGTTTATTGAAACCATGAAAAGAAATTCTGAACTCTCGAAGGAAAATGGTTTTGAAATCTTATCAGGTATGCACTCATTGATTTATGATTCTTTAAACCTAATGAAAGAAGGAGATCTTAAAGCAGATAAAGAAACTATTGAATCTATAAGGGCTTGTCTTATCGTGATTGTGGCAGTGGTAAGAGGAAAAGAAGTGAATATTTCTGATTATCTTAATAAGGCTGAAAATTTCAGCAAAAAAATTAATTCGATAAAACTTAAGGAAGAAAAATGAAAGTTTACGCTGTAATTATGGCGGGTGGTGTTGGTTCGAGGTTTTGGCCCAGCAGTAAAGAAAAAACTCCAAAACAGCTTCTGAAAATTTTTGATGAAAAAACAATGATACAGGATACTATTGAAAGATTGAAAGGAATTGTTGAAACTGAAAATATCTTTATCGTTACAAACAAAATTCAAAAGCCGGAAATATTAAAGCAGCTTCCATATTTACCCAAAGAAAATATTATTGAAGAACCATTCGGCAGAAATACTGCAGCATGCATTGGACTTTCAGCAATAATACTAAAATCAAAATCGCAGGATGCAGTTATGATAACTCTGCCAGCCGATCATCTGGTTCGTGATTTGGATTCATTTAATAAAACATTAAATAATGCTGTCCAATTTGCTTACGAATCAAAAGGGCTTGTAACAATAGGAATTACTCCCAGCCGTCCTGAAACAGGTTATGGATATATTCAGATTGATGAAAATGAAGTAAAAGAAAACATCTATAAAGTTTATACTTTTGCTGAAAAACCAAATTATGCCACCGCCGTAAGGTTCCTTGAGAGTGGAGACTTCTTCTGGAACAGCGGTATGTTCATCTGGAGAGTTGATTCAATTCTTGAAGAGACGAGGATACATCTTCCTGAGCTTTATGAAGGTCTGGAAAAAATCGAAAAGGATATCAACACTCCTAAGTATGAAAAAACTCTTGTGAATGTTTACGGGCAGCTAAGAAATATTTCTATTGATTACGGTGTAATGGAAAAATCGAATAGAGTTTATTTAACAAAAGGGTATTTTATCTGGAGTGATGTTGGAAGCTGGGAGGAAGTTTACCAGCTTTCCGGTAAAGATGATGATGGCAACGCAATAAAAGGAAATGCTTTTACAGATATGACAGTTGATACTTTAATTTATTCTCCACATAAATTTACTGCGGCAATTGGAGTTGAGAATCTTATAATTGTAAATACTGATGATGCTGTGCTTGTCTGCAGACGAGATCATAGCCAGGATGTTAGAAAAGTTGTTGATCATCTTAAAATAAATAAACTGACTGAACATTTGTAACACTTGAAGTGTTGGGTTTGTCATTCCGAACTTGTTTCGGAATCTAAAGTAGCGAAATAGATGCTGAAACAAGTTCAGCATGACACAAACATTTATGAAAAAACTTATTACCGAGCTTGATGTCCTTAAACTCCACCAATCTGGTGTAAAGATTATACCAGTTGGTGAAAATGAAATATTAACTCCTCTTGCACAAGACAGGATAAAAGACCTCGGGATAAAAATTGTTACTAAAGAAGAGGCAGCAAGAATTAATAATGCAGAGAATTTCCTTAACACTTCTGTTAGATTAAAGAAAGCTGCAATAGGGGGAGATCACACCGGATTTAAAATCAAAAACATTCTTTCCAAAATTTTAACCGAAAAAGGATTTGAGGTTATTGATGTAGGAACATTTGATGAAAAATCATGCGACTATCCCGACTTTGCTTTGGCTGTTGCCGAAAAAGTGCAAGGTATGAGTGTTGATTTTGGAATTATAATAGATGCTACTGGAATTCCTTCAGCTATAACTGCTAATAAACTTAGGGGAATAAGAGCTGCAACCTGTTACAATGAATTCTCAACAAGAAGTGCAAGAGAGCATAACAATGCAAACATACTTGTGCTTGGTGCAAAAGCTTTGGGAGAAGAAACAATAAAATCTATTCTGGAAGTCTGGTTAACTACAAATTTTGGCGGCGGAAGGCACCAAAAAAGGCTTGATAAAATCAGGGAGATTGAGGCGAAAAGAAATTAACGATCTTACAAATTCCTCATCCAAGCATTTCTAATTTAACTTGTTCTTTAGTCGCATTTTCATTTATTAAAAAAGAATGTTTGATTCTTCTCGAAGATAAGATTAATTTTATATCAATCGGTTTATCATCCCTGAAAATTGTAATCTGTAGAGCATCTCCGGTCTTTTTCGTTGTATTAATTGTCTCAAGTATTTGTTGAACATTGTTTGATTTTACATATTTACCAATATCCATCCTTTGATAAGTTCCAGGAGCCGTTGAGGCGAATTGAAAAATATTATTTTCATCAGAAAGATTTTCAGGTATAATAGTAACAGTAAAAAGGTCGTTATCCCTGTCATTAAGATTTATATAAAATCTCTGTTGTCCTAAAGTAAATGAATTTACCTGAAGTAGTAAAAGAAATAGGATAGAAAATAATTTCAATTTCATTTATTGCCTTAGAGTTAAATTGTTCTGGAAGAGAATATAAACTTTGTAAGTTTAGATTTTTTATAAGATATGATAAAAGAGTGGATGAATTGATGAGTGGTTTTTAGCAGAATTATTCATACCTGAAAGTATAACAAAACCACAAACATGCATATTACTTTTTAGCATAAAGCTCCGATACAATAGCTGTACTCCCGGTATTAATTCCAAAACCTTCAAATACTTTTTTTTCTTGTAATTGAAAATTATTATTTAATGCCATTCGGATCATTTCAATCTCTTCATATTTTTTATCAACATGCGAAATCAGCAATATTCTTTTATAACCATTTACTGTATTTCCAACATTTGTTAATGGATAGGGATAAATCTCTTCTGGTAAGAATCTGTTATTTGTAATTTTAATTCTCTGCTTTAAATGATAATGGAATGGGTTGCAATCGTGTGTAAGATATATTCCATCACCTAGCCGCTGCTTTGAATATAAATATGTTGCTAAATTTTTCCATTCATTTAAATTATTTTCTTTATCAAAAAAATATCTGTTAAGTCCAAGTGATGATAAACTTACTATTAACACTAAGGCTGGAGGAAATATTCTGAATACACCTAACCTCAAATAATATAGCTTTACTAATCCATGACTTGCGAGCAGTATGAGAGATGGTAAGCACATTAATAAATACCTGTTAACAAAAATTGGCTTTACAAGGGAAACGAGATAGGCTGTTAAAATTGGAAATGCAAGCCAGAGGATCAAAAATTTATAATACAATTTTAATCTACTTGAGTTTTCTGAATCTGTAATCTTACTCGGAAAATATAATACTGCTATAAAGATTAAAATAAAATAGATTAAAAATAATGTTATGCCGAAGTTTCCGGTTAACTGATAAAAAAATTCTAATAATTTTTCTGGTGTCGGCTGAACAATCCAGGATGACCCTCCTCCTTTACTATGAAGACGCATTATTACAATAAGAGGCAAGATGAATAAGATTAAAAATCCTATTACCTTGAGCAGAACCTTTGAAGTAATATGCAATATAATTTTTCTGTTTAGAGATAATAGTTGTGCAAAAAGAATAAGAATTACAAAGGTATGAGAGTATACAGCTAATACACTTGAAACTATATATAATACCCAAAACTTAGTTTTCTTCGGAGACTCAACAGCACGAATAAAGAAATAACTTGAAAGAATAACAAGCAGTACAAGAAGACTATAACTTCGGGCTTCTTGTGAATAATGTACATGAAAAGAATGTAAAGCAAGTAATATTGAACATATAAGACCTGCCTTCTTTCCAAAAAGTTTACTTCCCAAAAAATATATAGCAGGTATTGAGGCGATTCCAAAAATTACAGATAAGCTTCGTATTATAAACTCACTATCACCTAAATACAACCAGAAGTGCAATAGAAAATAATGCAAAATCATACTAGAATTAGAATCAAGAAATAGATTTAATAAACCAGCTAAAGTTAACCGGCCACGTTCCCAGCTGTAAGTTTCATCAAGCCAAAAAGTTCCTTTCTCCAATAAATAAAATCGAATCAGTGCAGCAGCAATACAAATGATTATAAGAAGAACGAGTATTTTTCTATTTGAAATTTCAGATGACTTATTAATTCGTTTTGAGATTTTAATCCTCATTTTTCTGAGTTAAAATTTTTAATTCTATTAAGAATGAGATGATTTTATAATAATAAATAATTTTTTATTATGAAACATTCAACGATGTTTTGTAAATAAATTAGTTTTAATGTTATTATAAGAAATAAATTATGTTGATAAGAAATTCTAATCTTTTTTGAAACAGGATTACAAGATGAGCAAATTTTATTTAATTTCTAATTTTTTAAATACTCATTAATCGCAGCAGCCGCTGTTCTTCCTGCACCCATAGCGAGTATTACTGTTGCACCGCCTGTTACAATATCTCCACCTGCAAAAACTCCTTTTTTGGATGTCTTCATAGTGGCTTCATCAACAATTATGTTTCCCCATTTATTGTATTGCATATCCGGAGTAGTTTTTTGGATGATTGGATTGGAACCATTTCCAATTGCAACAACTGCCATATCAATCGGCAAAATATATTCTGAGCCAGCAATAGGAACAGGTCGTCTTCTCCCGGAAGCATCAGGCTCGCCAAGTT
>MHAF01000031.1:5814-6066 GCA_001802865.1 Ignavibacteria bacterium RBG_16_34_14 | reverse complement strand
CAACTTCCTATTTCCAATCCCCTATTTCCCAAACTTCGCTGCCCCGTCAGGGGTCGAACCTGAACTTTCCTGATCCAGAGTCAGGCGTGTTGCCAATTACACCACGGGGCAAGTGGTGCAAAATTAAAGATGAACCGCCTCTTTTCAAAATTTATAACTTCAAATAAGTTCATTCTTTCTCTTTAACTCTTATTGGAAAATTTGTTCATTTTAATTTGCGGTAGTCAAATCATAATAAAGTTGACGAATTGA
>MHAF01000031.1:207-5770 GCA_001802865.1 Ignavibacteria bacterium RBG_16_34_14 | reverse complement strand
ACGTGGATTAGAGAATCAGCAAAACAATCAATTACAATATTTTCTTATCAAATCATAAGCATCGTCTACACCCAATTCACCAGCTTTACGCCAATCCAAACAAGCTTCGGATTTCTTACCCAGATTATATTTTGCAATACCACGATTATAATATGCCCCAGCATATTTCGGATTAATCTCAATCGCATTGTTGTAATCTTGTATTGCCCCTTTGTAATCTTCTAATTTACCTTTAGCAACACCACGATTATTATATGCATCAGCATATTTGTGATTAATCTTAATCGCTTTGCTATAATCCTGAATTGCTCCTCTATAATCTTCTAATTTTCCTTTAACAATACCTCGATTATTATATGTCTCAGCATATTTCGGATTAATATCAATCGCTTTGTTGTAGTCCTGAATCGCTCCTCTGTAATCTTCTAAATTTGCTTTAGCATTTCCACGATTATAATATGCCTCTGCATCATTCGGATTAATCTCAATCACTTTGTTGTAATCTTCAATTGCCTCTCTATAATCCTCTAATTTACCTTTAGCAATACCACGATTAAAATATGCATCAGCATATTTGGGATTAATATCAATCGCTTTGTTGTAATCTTGAATTTCACCTTTATAATCTCCTACATAAGATTTTAAAACACCACGATTATAATATGCATCTTCATCGTTCGGGTTAATCTCAATCGCTTTGTTGTAATCTTGAATTGCCTCTCTAAAATCCTCTAATTTACCTTTAGCAATACCACGATTATAATATGCCCCAGCATATTTGGGATTAATCTCAATCGCTTTGTTGTAATCTTGAATTGCCCCTCTGTAATCCTCTATATCAGATTTTACAACACCACGATTAAAATATGCCGCTTCATTGTTCGGATATTCTTCGATAAAACTCGTATAAAATATAATAGCGGCATGATGATTACCTTTTTTATACTCAGCATTTCCTTTATAGAACAATTCAAAATCTTTATAAGCCTCATTTTTTGAGTATGAACTAATATCGACACCTAAAACAATATTAATTGGTATGGCAAAATTCAAATTTTGTCCTTCCTTTGCCGTAAGAGTGCTTATTCCTATTAGTTCTCCTTTATCGTTGACAACAGCACCTCCGCTGCTTCCAGAAGAAATGCTTGCTGTAATTTGAATAAAATTCTTTCCAGATTCTTTATAACTTCTTAATCCGCTTATTATTCCTTCTGAAATAGTGTTTTCAAATCCTAAAGGACTACCGATAGCATAAACTCTTTGTCCAATATTTACCGTTTTTGAATCACCAATTTTCAATGAGGGGAACTTTTTATCTTCAATTTTCAGAATTAAAATATCCTTGTCTACATCAATTCCAATTATATCATCATAAGGAACAATTTCTTTATTATGTACTATTTCAATTCTTTCACAACCGGCAAGAACGTGATAATTGGTTACAATATAACCTTTATCGTTAATAACAACACCACTCCCTTGTTTTGATAATTCATCATTATTATCATAAGCCAGTATCACAACCACCGCATCAGTAACTTTCTTATAAATCTGTTCTGCCGTTAAAGTTTGACTAAAAATATTGGGTAAGTAAACCAAAAGGAGGGAGAAGAAGTAAATATTTATTTTGAACAGAAGAATATGGGTTTTCACTTTGAGCCCCTTAAAAATTTATTAGAACAAATCTTTGTTAGAGGACTCTTTAAACTTAGAAAATTTAATTCCTAAAGTCATTTAGAATATTAAAAATCTATAGCGTTAAGCTAATTCAACAACTCAACAGCATTTCTTAGGTTTTCGGTTTTTTGACTTTTGATTTACCAAAATGTAAATTTTAAGTAGTGTTAATGCAGTGCAACGATTTCTCAGATTTTAGCTGGGTAGTGCTAACGAGGTAAATCTTGAATTGAACAACCGAAGTAAATCTTAAATTGATTCTGAATGAATGATATTAGGATTAAAAGTTAACTAATTTTAATAATCGTGATTTATATTAAAACAGAGAAAATTTTTATTAAGATTTGGCAGACACAACCAAATCCCAGTAACTAAGAGTTAGGTGCTTCAAGGCTTTGCGTTAAGATAAAATCGATGTTAGTTTCTATTACTGCAATTAATAAATTGCGAAGGCATTCTCTTAGGCGATCATTATCACTTGTATCAAAATTGGGAGATAAGTAATCAAAAAGTTCACAATTAATAAAATGATCCAATGAATCTTCAGTAGGTATAATTATGGAATTTCTTACAACTAAATTACTTTCGTCAGTAGGATTGCTTATCTCACAATTTGTTTCTTTAGAATACTCAGTTATAGAAACTATTTCCATATTAATGCCTTCGGTAGACGCAAACTTTACTTTTCGTCTATTAGCAGAAGATGATTTCCACAAATTATCAATTAAGTTCAAACGAATTTTCCTTTATCAAATTAGAAATAAAGATTTAAAAAAAGAGTTTGATAAAATATTAGACGAATTAAATAAAATAAATAAAGAGCGCAATAATTTTGCACACTCAGTATTTATCACTATTGGAGAAGAAGAAATAAACCGGATTAAACTTAAACCTGATATACAGCTTGCCCCCTCTGTCTTTGAAAAAACAAAATTAAAATTAGAAGACATTGAAAAACTTGTTACTAAAATTATAAAAGCAAAAGAAACTTTATCTGATTTAAATAAAAGGATCGCTTCTTTCAATAGATTGAGGATAAAATAAAAAAAACGCACCTAACGAGACTGTCGAAAAAGTAATGGAGTACAAAAAATTGCATTAAGAAAATATACAAAAATGATGAACTCAATAGAGATCGTGGTTTATAAGTCAAATATGGAAGCCGTTTTTTTTGTTTCATAATATCTTTACTTTTTCGACAGTCTCAACCCGTTCTTCAAGCCGTCAGCTTCTTTTCTCTCGGCATTTGTGTTGTTTTCGGGTTTGTCTATGTTCGATTGTTTCTTGTTCAAGTTAATCTCCTTTATGAAATATTTTTTAATTATAAAATTTATTTAACAAAATCGGCATTGTTGTTCTGGGCTGCGGCTTAGTTGCAACGTTGTTATGTTTACAGATATTACCTATATGATGACATTCAAAAATATATTTAAAAGCATTTATTTACCAATAAAGATTTTATTTATAGCATCATTAATATTTATTATACTCTATAAATTTCTCTTTCTAAAAATGTCTGAGCTATTCAGTGGGGCAGCAATTCTGGGAGAAATTTTCTATAACCTTTCTTTAGCAATTTTGGCAAGTGCTATTTTTTATTTTGTTGTAATTCATTTAAAAGATTTTTATGATAAAAGAGACGTCTTCAAAATAGTGAGCAATAGACTAAACGGTTTTATTAATATTAGGAACCGTATTCAGATGGAAATAGTTGCAAAAAATAATCTTCCATTTGACAATAAAAATATTTCTGAAGACTTAATTAAAGAAATATTCTCTAAAATTAATCCAAGTGATAATTCACCGGTTGTTATATTTCCGACAAAAGGAAAACATACTTGGTTGGATTTTCTAATTTTATTTTCTAATAAATCTTTAGATTTAATTAAGGATACTTATCAATTTATGCCATATTTGGATAAAGCATTGTTGAATCTTCTTTATAAAATAGAGTCATCAAATTTTATTGTAAATTTAAAATCCTTTGATAGTACTCCAAATTATGAGTATGCAGATTTGACACCATTTGCCAAATCTTTTTATAATTATAGTAAAATAATTGATGAATTAGATTCGTATATAGAAGAAAAAACAAAATTATATATGTAAACCTAACCAGCGTTAGGCAATTAAAGATTAAGATCGTTTAATTATTTCAAGTATTATTAATGCTAATGATTGCTCTTTTTTATTCGTCTTTGTATTTGTTCAAACAGTTAATTGGATTGGTTAACTCTGAATGTAATTCATAATTCTAATATTATGTAGAAACAATTAGCTTTAGATTATAAAATGAATGACATAATATTATGTATAATCAAAACCATTGTTGGGTATTTTATTCTTTTATTTCTAACTACAAATTTACTTGGAATTGTGGTTCGAGGAATTTTTGAAAAACCTTTCAACAGTAAAACCGAGAGTTATCATCCGATCGTTCAAAAAGAAGCGATTAAATTAAACCGAGCTAATACTTTCATTACTATTTTCTTTACATTTTTAATGGTAGTGTTCTATTACTTGTTATTTTATTTTTGGAATACAGGGGTTGTTCTAGTAGCTGCAATGTTAATGATTGCAAGATTACCCGATTTGCTGTATGAAATAAGAACTGGAACAAAAGTCACTTCTAAAACTGGTCCAAAAGGATTTTTAAAGTATATAATGTTAATAATAGATTGGAGCGCTTTAATAGTTCTCTGGCTTGCATTGTGTTAATATTGCCTAACCCCGCGCCTCAACACAACCGCTTATTTGATGCGGTCTTATTGAGTCGCTTCGGGTTTGGTTTTTCAGAATAAGTTGCTCGTTCAAAGTTGATTGGTAAAACAAAAATGATTTATAAATAAAAGTTGCGTTCACAAAAGCTGCATTGTTGTTCTGGGCGGCGTGTTAGGCGCAACGTTATGTTACATATAGGGAAATAGTATGTTAGCTGAACAAAGAACAAAAATTATATCTTCCTATGGTGAAATTCTTAAACATAGAAAAAGCTTTGCATTACTTGAATTATCGTTGCCATATCCTAAAGAATTAATCCGCCAAGCAATTATTGAAGAAATACTTATTTCAAATGATTTAGATATTCTAAATGCGCTAGAAATAGCATTTTGTGAACTCGAATGGTCTGTCTCTCAAGAAGATTATGAATTATTAAAGATTTATTACGAAACTTTCAATAAGGAAATTGTGGAAAACCCATCATATGATGATATGAATAAAATATTTAATGAACTTAAAGAGAATACGGATGTTATTGAAAAAGCATCTCAATTATTTAGTAAGATACAACAACAATCAAAAGAAAGAATCAAACAGTTACAAAATATTCGTGAATTAAGAATAGAAAACAAATCTTAATAGTAATAGGAAATAGGGTAACATAACTCGCCGCTCAACATGTACAGCTCTTTTCAGTGCGGCATTGTTCAAATTTTTGTTGTTGGTTTACAAAGTTAAGTTGCTCTTTAAGGTGATTTGTTCTAAGAAACATTTTTATAAATAAAAGTTAGTTACAATTAGGTGTCATTGTTCCTCTGGATTGTGATTCAGTTGCAACACTTTGGGTACATAAACCAGTCTACTATTTTCAAAATTTATTGCTTTGAATAAGTCCCCACTTTCTCTTTATCTTTCACAAGAAAATAATAAATATCTTTCATATTGAAATTAATAACCTTAAAATCTCTTAGTATTTATATATTTCTCTTTTCCCTTGAGATTTATCCACAAAACTACGTGCTCGATTATTCCTTTGGAAATTTCAGTTTAGCTTCTGCATTCTCAATTACTTCTTCGGGATTTATCTACATTGCTGATGATGGGGATGATTCTCTAATTAAGCTTGATACTCTCGGAAATGCAATCAAAGAAATCGGTGGTTATG
>MHAF01000031.1:0-196 GCA_001802865.1 Ignavibacteria bacterium RBG_16_34_14 | reverse complement strand
TCGGCATTCGATACTCCCTCAGATATTATTGCAAACTCGCTAAATGTTTATGTCTGTGATAAGCAAAACCATCGTGTGCAAGCATTCGACAAGGATCTAAATTTCATTTCAGAATTATCTACCCGCGAAAGAGATAATCCGGAAGAACGATTTGGTTATCCTCTCAGTTGCGCTCTTTCTTCTATGGGCGACCTTT
>MHAF01000030.1:7048-8672 GCA_001802865.1 Ignavibacteria bacterium RBG_16_34_14 | reverse complement strand
GACGAAAAAGAAAAATCGCTTAAATCAAACAAGGTTATTTTTATTGATACGGAAGAGATACAAGCTTTTGAAGAAATGGGAGGATGAAAAATCAGTAGCGCAGTATGCAGTTGGCAGTCTTCAGTCTGAATTAAGTAATTGGAAATAAACAGTAAGTTAAAATCTTTTAAGTTATAAAGGTTATTATTGGTTGTTAAGAAAAATCGCAAAACAAAAAACTTTCAATCACACAGCCATTCATCCATACAACAAAGAAGGTCTCATGCATCTACGCAATCATGCAACCTCACTTATAATAGAAATAGAAAAATCTTCCTTATCATTCATTCATCCTTTCACTCATTCAGTCTAAGAGGATTTAATGCTTAATTATGTCTGGATGACTTTATTATTCATTGGGATAATAACTGCAGTTTCAACCGACCTGATTAATAAGGGGAATAACAAATACAGGAATAATGAACCTCTTCAAGTCACAATTGAATTTTCAGAACCTTTTATTAAAGAGTCTGCAAAGTCTTATGATGTAAAAATCTTTGTTAATAAAAAGAAGCTTAGTTCCTTTTATAATGTAAATATTGATAAGGATATTTCTCTTCTCGCAAAGCTATCTGTAAATCCTAAAGAAAATAAAAAAGTCGTATTCTTTAATACAAATGATGAAAGCCCTGAGATTTGGAAAGAAATTGCTTCTGCTTCAGGAGAAGAGAATGATATTACAGCCAAATTAATTTCATTATCACTCACATCTGAAACAAATGCTTCGGCAAAAATAATTCTGGAAGATGCATCTTTCCTGAAGATGAAGGAAGTTACGAACTCAGCTATGGATTATGCATTAACCGCTGTTAACATTGCCCTTGGTTTGATAGGAATAATGGCTCTATGGCTTGGTGTTATGAAGGTTGCAGAAGATGCGGGTTTAATAAGAATAATTGCAAACTGGCTTAAACCAATTACTAAAAAATTATTTCCTGATGTTCCCGGAGATCACCCGGCAATGGGCTCAATGATAATGAACATTTCTGCAAATATGCTTGGGTTAGGAAATGCTGCAACTCCATTTGGACTTAAAGCAATGGAAGAGCTTGATAAGCTTAATCCAAATAAGGGAACTGCAACCAATTCAATGGTAACTTTTCTTGCAATTAATACGGCAGGGATGACTTTAATTCCTGCTACAGCAATTGCGATACGTGCAGCATCTGGAAGCACGGAACCAGCAATAATTATTGGTACATCTCTGTTTGGATCTTTTTGCGCTACTGTAACAGGAGTTATTGCTGCAAAAACCCTGGAAAAATTTCCTATTAAGAAAAATGATTTTTCAGGATGGATAAAAAGAAGCATCAAAGGAATCTTTTTAATTCTTGTATTGATATTGCTTGTTTTAATTTTTTCTCTTACAGGTGCCGGAAAAATATTTTCTTCTCTGTTTAGCTGGCTCAATCCGGAACTCTTTCGTGAAATAATAAGTATCGTTTCTGTTATTGCTATTCCTTTGTTGATTTTTTCTTTCATTGGATACGGTGCTTTAAGGAAGGTAAAAGTTTATGAACAGTTTATTGAAGGAGCTAAAGAAGGATTTAATATTGCTGTAAGAATAATCCCTTATTTAGTCGGT
>MHAF01000030.1:6338-7010 GCA_001802865.1 Ignavibacteria bacterium RBG_16_34_14 | reverse complement strand
TTCTCCGACCCATTACAGATTTTATTGGAATGCCGGCTGAAGCATTACCAATGGCTTTGATGCGTCCATTGTCGGGAAGTGGTTCGCTTGGAATTATGGCTGAGATAATTTCTGTTCACGGACCTGATTCATTTATTGGAATTCTTGTTTCAACTTTTTATGGCAGCACTGAAACTACATTTTATGTACTTGCAATTTATTTTGGTGCGGTTAATATAAAAAATACAAGGCATGCACTGCCAGCAGGTTTGCTTGCAGATATTGCAGGAATGCTCGGTGCTTTGTTTATCGTTAAACTTTTGTTTGGTTAAATTCTTGGTAAAGGGGAAAATTTGGTGGGATTGGATTTTACTTTACTAACATCATCTTTCGCATATCTGAAAATCTTGGAATGTTTCCTTCACCGATTACTTCTATCCTGTATAAGTAAATCCCACTTACTACATCTCCATAATAACCCGTTTCAAATTCTAATCCTTTTTCTCCTATCTTTCCTCTTTTTTTCTCTTCGGAATTTGGAGTAAACACTACTTCATAATATCCTTTTTCCTGCCATTGGTTTACAAGAATTCTTACTAACTCTCCAAGTAAATTGTAAAGCATTATCTTTATATATCCACTTTCTTTTAGTCTGTATGGAATTGTTGTTGTTGGATTAAATGGATTCGGATA
>MHAF01000030.1:0-6297 GCA_001802865.1 Ignavibacteria bacterium RBG_16_34_14 | reverse complement strand
CAAGTCCCGTTACAATTATATGCACTTCTTCACTTGCTGCAGATTGATTTTCCTGATTATCAAATGCTGTTATTTTATAATAGTAATTCGTTGCTATGTTTGGCTGAGGAAGAATATCTGTAAAGTTTGTGTCTGTTGTTTCTCCTATCATTTTAGAAATATCATAAATGAAGTTTGGTACCGTATCTCTATAAATTCTGTAGTGAGATAGATCTGCTTCTGTATTTTTGTTCCATTTAAGAAAAATAGTGTTATTCTGATAAACTGCTGTAAGGTTAGCTGGTGGCTTTGGGGCCAAATCGTGATAAGTATATTTCTCTCCTTCTGGTCCGCCAAACATTCCATTATCACTTCTTGAACCATCAACATCAAGTATAGTCGGATCACCAGCATCAATTGCAGGAGAGAATGACTGAAGGTGATAATCGAAATCTAAAGCTGCATTTGGAATAGTATCTTTCACAAACATTGGGTCAGCTACTATATCGCTGTCTCCATAGCTTAAACCGATCAGATCGTTATTATTTCTCCAGAATAAATTGTAATCGGAATTTGTAGGAAGACCAAAACCAATAACTATTCCATCTTTGTTATTAGATATTATATTATTTCTCAGTTTTGTTTTATCACCATTATTTAATCTTATACCTCTTCCCGTAAAGGAATATGATGCTATATTATTAGTTATTAAAGTTGAATCTGCATCACTGCTGGTACCAATATTTGTTTCGGCTAAATCTTGTGTACCAAAACCTAAGACAATATTATCTTTAATTACAGAATTTACATAAGACTTTGCTGTTAGTCCTGTTAGTAGAAATCCATTGTTTTCTGCCAATATGATTGTATTGCCTACTATCATTGGATTACCGCCAAATCCAAATTCTACAGGGCTTTCACTTGTTGCACCTGTTGCAATAATTATATTATTACTATAAATCCCTTTACAGGTATCGGCTGGGCATTCTTCATTTATTCCCCAACTATCAAAATCTGAAATGATGAAATTTTCAATAACGGGGGATGAGTTATATATTGACAGAGGAATAGTGACATTATTAATTATACAATCCTCTGTTCTCAAGTTAGTTTTCCATAAGGCTATACCGGTGTTTGGATCCCCCGGTGAAATTAATTTAAAATTCTTCATTGAAGAATTATTTTCAAAAAAATATAATAAATAATTATTCGGTGCACCAGCTCCATTTATTATAGTGCTATCAGCGCTGCTGCCCCAAAGGTTAATAGTTTTATCAACATAGATAGATTCGTTGTAAACCCCGTTTGCAACAATAACAGTATCGCCGGGGCTGCATACATTTATTGCAGCTTGTATAGAGTCAGCGGCATCTTCCCAGGTTAAATATGGCGGTATGTTGTTTCCGTTATGTGAGACGTAATGTATGGTTGCATTACCTTCAATTAAAAATGAAAAAGTAAAAATGAAGAGAAAGCAGAGAGCAAAGGGCGTAAAGCATAGCTTAAGCGTAATCATAATTGTACTCCTAATCTTATAATACATTTTATAGCATTGCTTGGGTGAGCGACAAAGAAGGAATGAAAGTAGAGACTATAATTCATAAAATTCCCAATAGAATTATATGTTAAATACAACTTAGAAGGAAAAAGATTGAGAGGCAATAAGAATTAAGAAAAAATAAATGATGATTTTTGTAAATTATTACTCATATTCTAACAGTTAATTCAACAAAAATGAAAGTATTCATAACAAGAGAGATTTCTGAAAAAGCAATTGATCTTTTAAAGAAAGAAAAATTTAAAGTTGGTATTTATAAAAAAGATAAACCCATCCCCCGAAAAGAGCTTATAAAAAAAGTAAAAGATGCTGATGGAATAATCTCCCTGCTTACAGAAAATTTTGATAAGGAATTAATTAACCAGATTTCCAATTGCAAAATTATTGCTAATGTAGCAGTAGGATATGATAACATTGATACTATCTATGCTAAAGAGAAAAACATAATTGTAACAAACACTCCAGATGTACTCACTGATTCAACTGCTGATTTGACAGTTGCTTTAATCCTTGCCTGTGCAAGAAGAATACCTGAAGGGGAGAGAATGGTTAGGAAAAGAAAATTCAAAGGATGGAAACCAAAGCTTCTTCTTGGGATTGAACTAAAAGATAAAACAGTTGGAATCCTTGGTGCAGGAAGAATTGGAACTGAAACTGCAATACGTATAAAAACCTTTAAGACGAAAATAATTTACTTTGATAGGGAAAGAAGTGATAAGCTTGAAAAAGAAACAGATGCAGAAAAAGTTTCTCTTGAAGATCTTCTCAGTAAAGCTGATATAATCTCTGTTCATTTACCTCTTACCAAAGATACTCTTCATTTTTTGAATAAAGAAAGATTAAAACTATTAAAGAAATCTGCTATACTTGTTAATACATCTCGCGGGGAAATTATTGATGAACAAGAATTAATTAAAATTCTCAAAAAGAAAAAAATTTTCTCTGCAGGATTTGATGTTTATGAGAATGAACCCAAAATTAATCCTGCTCTGTTAAAACTTAACAATGTTGTTCTTCTTCCGCATATTGGCAGTGCAACTGAAGAAGCAAGAACTGGAATGGCTCTTCTTGCAGCTAAAAATGTAATAGAGGTATTGAACGGCAGGAAAGCTTTAACATCTGTAAATTGATGTGTTATCTCGGATAAATTAAATTCCAAAAACTAAATCACAATTAACAAATAATTTTCAATATGCAATAATCAAATTTCAATTTTTTTAAAATTTGGATTTGAAGATTTAGATTTATTTTGAAATTACTTTTTGTTATTTGGGATTTATAATCTTTCTACTTTAAGAAGTTGTTTCCTTCAATACAAAAATATGTCGTCTTGAATATCTTTCCTTAAATCGGTAATTTTCATTTAACTATAAAATATTTACATGCGGATAGGCATACCAAAAGAAAATCATAATGAAGAAAGAAGAGTAGCTCTTACTCCTGCCGGGATAGATTCCTTAACCAGACTTGGGCATACTGTCTTTATTGAAGCGGAAGCCGGTTTTGGAAGTAATTTCAGCGATGAGGATTTTATTAAAGCGGGTGCAACTATTGTCTTCAGCCGGGAAGAGGTTATAAAACTCTCGGAGATGGTTATAAAAGTTGCTCCATTAACTGAAAAAGAAGTTGAAATGCTTCAGGAAAACCAGATACTCTTTTCATTCTTACATCTTGCAGTCGGAAAGAAAAAGATAATATCAGAACTTCTTAATAAAAAAATTACTGCAATAGGATATGAACTGATAGAAAAAAATGGAAACCTTCCGGTTCTTAATTCAATGAGTGAAATTGCAGGGCAGCTTTCTATACAGGTTGCTGAAAGATACCTGGAAAGTTTTAATAAAGGTGGAAGAGGAATTCTGCTTGGCGGTATTCCTGGTGTTGCACCTGCTGCCGTTGTTATTATAGGTGCAGGGGTCGTAGGCACAACAGCAGTCAGAGCTGCTTTGGGCAGAGGTGCTCAGGTTATTGTGCTCGATAAAGACTTACTCAGGCTGCGAAGAATTGAATCAGAGTTCAAAAATAGGATTACTACTGTAATGGCAAATCCATACACAGTTTCTCGCGGCGCAAAGTTTGCAGATGTTTTAATTGGTTCTGTTCTTATTAAAGGTGAAAAAGCTCCGCATATTGTTACTGAAGAGATGGTTAAACAGATGAAAAAAGGTGCAGTTATAGTTGACGTTTCGATTGACCAGGGAGGCTGTATAGAAACAAGCAGGCTTACATCTATTTCTGATCCGGTTTATATAAAGCATGATGTAATCCATTATTGTGTACCAAATATGCCTTCACTTGTATCACGAACTGCAAGCTACGGGTTGAATAATGCATCAATAAATTATATCTTGAATATTGTTGAGAATGGATTGGCAGATGCTCTAATTGGTGACCCGGGTTTTGCTAAAGGTGTTTGCACTTATCAGGGATTTTGTTCAAATGAAGCTATTTCAAATGTATTCAAAGTTGAATTCAGAAGGTTAAGGATCTTTTCAACCAACTGAGAAGGGGATAATCTTTCTGAACAACTTTTTTCAGTACAAAATACCCTCAAAATTTTTTTCCTGTTTCCTAAATTAATGAGAGGAAAATGGTTGCTGTAATAGGCGATATTCATGGCTGTTATTTTACGCTTAAAGAATTATTATCACAGATCAGGCAGAAATATCCATATATTGAAATTTACAGTGTGGGTGATCTTGTAGACAGAGGTAATTTCAATTATGAAGTCGTTGATTTTGTGATTTCTGAAAAAATAAAATTTACTCCCGGCAACCATGATTATATGTTTTACCATTTTATTCATCACCCGGGAAGTGAGATGGGGAGAATATGGATTTACAATGGTTCAGAAACTACTGTCAGGTCATACACAAACAGGGTTGAAGAGATGCACAAACATCTCGAAGTAATTATTAAGGCTCCTCTTTTTTATAATCTTGAAGATTGTTTTATATGTCATGCAGGAATTTCTTCTTACTTCAAATCCCGTCTTCCAAGGAAAGTTCTTGATAATACTGAACAGATTGATAAAATAATGAGACTCAACTTAATGAATGACAATGGAATTCTCTGGACAAGAGATAAGCTGCTCAACATTGGAAAATTACAAGTCGTCGGGCATACCAGGCAAAAAGATGTTTTATACCTTAAAATGAATAATGTTGCTTATATTGATACTTCGGTATATACAGGTAATAAGCTTAGTGCAGTGGTTGTAGAAAACAACAGTATAATTGAGACTTTTTCTGTTACTACCGATAAAAGAGATTTAGATTAAAAATCCTTTCTATTTCTATAAAAGAAATTTATCTATTCTATAATTTTAGACTATTATCTAATCATAATATTTATTTATTTTATTTTGGAATTCAATTAGATTTATAAGAAACACTTGCGTATGAGGATAAGGTTACATTTTTTTCTATTAATAATATCAGTTATTCTTATTGGTATTAATTGTAATGCCCCAAGAACTAATCCTTTGGATCCTTTAAATCCAGATTATAATTATGGTACTATAGAAGGAACTGTACAGACAATTGGAAATCCTTCTATTGCGATAGCTAATGTACAGATCCTCTGGGAGAATGCAAATTTAATAACTGAGACAAATGCATTCGGTAGATTCAGATTAATCAATATTCCCATGGAAGATGGAAAGATTATTTTCTCTAAAACAGGATTTAAATCTGATACCTTAGCAGTAGTCTGGGGAAATTCAAAAAGATTTATTTCTTTAACTTTTCTTAATAGAATCCCAACTCTTGACACTGTTTCAATCTACACCAGCATTACAAATGAATATTCCCAGGATCCTGAGTCTGAATTATTTGTTAAAGCTTGGATTACTGATCTTGATAGAGATGTTGATTCAGTTTTCATAATAAATGAAACCTTAAATCTGAAAAAACCTTTATTTAATCCGTTTGAAGGATATTATCTGGATACTTTAACAGAAAGTGACCTAAATGTAAACGACATTGAACAAACAATAGGTTTAGATTTTTCAATTATGGCAAAAGATGGTTCGGACAATGAATTTGTTATTGGTTCAGATAGAGTAACACGTGTAATAAAAGATGAAGTTACCGGGCTGCAGCCATCAACTGATTCAAGTATTATTGACACAACTCAGCCGGTTATTTTTGAATGGAATAGATTCGAAGCTGGTTATGATTTTAATTATATGATTGAAGTTTATTCGTACAATGTTTCCAGTTCTCAGCTTGTACATTCAAAATCAAATTTCTCATCTGATTCTACATCATATACTTTACCTCAAATTCTGTCGGATAATAACTATTTTTGGGTTATTTGGATTATTGATGAATTCCAGAACCGATCAAGATCAAAACCTGCTACCTTCCGAATTCAGTAATTTTTTTATTATCTTTACTTAAAATCTCCGTGTAAAAATGAATCTTCAAGAACAGGACACTATTGAAAAAATACGGCTTATTTCTAAAGAACAGTTCGATACTTTATATCATATTAGCCAGATACTGAATGCTGTAAACTATACAGATACCTTAATTATTGAAACACTAGATCTCGTAATAGAAGTAGTTAATGCTGAAAGAGGTCTCTTTGTTCAATATGAAGATATAGGAAGAAAGTTCAATATTATTGCTGCAAGAAATATTCAGAGAGAAAATATAGTTGATCTTACTGCTTTCTCCTCAGGGATTCTTCAGAAGGTAATTGAGACTCGCCAACCCTGTTTATATCACGATGTTCAGAGTGATCCAACCATTTCC
>MHAF01000029.1:5865-6393 GCA_001802865.1 Ignavibacteria bacterium RBG_16_34_14 | reverse complement strand
AAATTCCTGATGAGGATTTTGTAAAAGGGATTGGTTTATTATTCTGATCAGATACGAAAATGCTGTCGGGATAAATGAAAGATTTATCAACGGGGAATGGATAAAATAAGGTTCTGGTTAATACATTTTTACTTTTATTGATGAATGTATAAGTACCATTAACTATTGCTAAACCCTCATCAATTTTTATATCAATTTTTTCTTTAGAAAAGTGTAACGGTTTGGATATAGTTGTACTAAATGATATAATTATACAGGAAAGAAAAATCAGATTTATATTTCCCTTAACATTCATCTTATCCCCTTCTACTTTCTTATTTCCTGTCTATAAAGATATAAAATTCTTAATAAAACTTAGCTTTTAGTTTCAATTTTATCAATGAAAATTATTTATTTAACAATTGCTAAAAGCAAGCTATATTATTTTCTGCCAGACAGCTAATTTTCAATTCCCAATATCTTCATCAGATTCAACTCTAAATATTTTAAAAATGATTTACTTCTCTTAGCTTTTTAATAAGCAAAAGA
>MHAF01000029.1:0-5788 GCA_001802865.1 Ignavibacteria bacterium RBG_16_34_14 | reverse complement strand
GTTCGGTCCTCAAAAGAAATTATGTATTTTTGAAACTGATTTAATGCACCAGATAAAGTCAGGATATTTAAAAAAAATATTGGAGACATAATTATTACTGCCTATATTTGTTCAATTATTTTTGAACAGTGCCGAAACATCTTACAGGCTATAAGTGTTAACTATTGTTCATAATGCAAAAAATAAATATATCTTACCTATAAAAGGAGAACTTTATGGCTGAAAACAAACCCTTTGTTCCCTTCGTCTCCCCGGAAAGTTCAATGTCGGAATTTACTATACGCGCTTTAATTATCGGTTTGGTAATGTGCGTTGTTTTGGGAGCTGCGAATGCCTATTTAGGATTAAAAGCCGGAATGACCATTGCAGCAACTTATCCTGCTGCTGTTATTGGTATGGCAATACTTAGAGTAGTCAAAGGTTCAATTCTTGAAGAGAATTTTGCTCGTACTGTTGGTTCAATTGGGGAATCGGTTGCCGCAGGTGCTATCTTTACAATTCCAGCTTTTATGATAGCCGGAGTCTGGGATGAATTCTATACAACCCAGCATTACATTGAAGCAACACTGATAATGTTTGTGGGAGGTATAATCGGAATATTGTTCGTTACAATTTTGCGCAGAGTTATGGTAGAAGATCATGAGCTTCCATTTCCTGAATCTGTCGCGGCAGGTGAAATTCATAAAGCAGGGCGTTCCGGGAAAAGCGGTGCTAAATTTTTATTCTGGGCAATGGGATTAGGTGCTTTAATACAGGTACTTAAGCAGGTTCAGTTTTTTGCTGCATCGTGGGAAAAATTTGTTTACTTTATTCAGCAAAAAATAAATTTTCCAAATGGCGCTTCTGTTGATGCAAGCGGCGGAGCTTTATTAAGCACTCCCGGTGTTAGTCCTGCATATATGGGTGTTGGATATATTATTGGTCCCAACCTTGCTGCGCTTAACTTTACAGGCGGACTTCTCGCCTGGGGCTTGTTTGTTCCACTTCTTCTTTATTTCTTAGGACCCGATTTAATAGCTTCACTTCAAACGAATGGAACAACTGAAATTACAGATGAAACCTGGGTTGGTTTGGCTAATAATGTTTGGCGTTCAATAGTAAGACCAATTGCAATAGGTGGAATGTTGATGAGTGCTGCATTTACTCTTTATAGGATGAGAAAAAGTCTTGGTGCCGGTATTAGAAGAGCAGTTGGTGATGTTAAAAAAGCCGCAGCCGGTACACATGTGGAAATTCGTACAGAAAAAGATATGAACTTCAAATGGGTTTTTATCGGAATTGCGCTTGCTGCCGTCGCAACATTTTTTATTTATAATTATTTTGCAGGAGATGTAATTGCAGCAATTGTAGCTACAATTGTAATGGTAATTGCAGGATTTTTCTTTGCCGCTGTTTCCGGATATCTTGTAGGTCTAATCGGGTCAAGCAATAACCCAATCAGCGGACTGACAATATCAACGCTTATTATTGCGGCAATTTTGATGGTCGCTCTGGGTGTTACAGGTATTCCCGGTATAGCTGCGGTTCTTGGTGTTGCTGCTGTTATATGTGTAGCTGCTGCGGTTGCCGGTGAGATGCTGCAAGATTTGAAAGTTGGACATATACTTGGCGGTACACCATGGAAAATGCAGGTTGGAGATTTATTTGGAGTTCTCTTAGCTGCAGCTGTTATGTTCTTCCCATTACTAATTCTTCACCAGGGAGATATAAATACAGGCGGAACTGGGCTTGGAGGAAAAGCATATCCGGCTCCACAGGCAAGTTTAATGGCAATCCTTGCAAAAGGAATAGTTGGCGGAGATATGGCCTGGCCCTTAATTATAGTTGGAATTTTAATGGCAGTTGGATTTATTCTTGTTAAAGTAAAAAGCCCAATGCTTGTTTGCGTTGGTATGTATCTTCCATTGGAAACTTCATTTGCAATTTTTGTAGGTGGTTTGATAAAAGGAATTCTGGATAAAGTTTCTGCACGCCGCAATTTTAATGAAGCACAAAAAGCCAGAACTGAAAATAATGGTGTTCTGCTTGCTTCAGGACTGATTGCCGGTGAAGCATTGATAGGATTGCTATTTGCATTCTTTGCAGTAGTGGAATGGAAAACTCCGGTTATTTTTGCAGAACCTTCTTTCCTTGTTAGTTTATTGATATTTGGTGTAATAGGCTATGTTCTTGTTAAGGTTCCGTTAAGCAATGCAGGAAGACCTGATGAACCGGCCCCGCCATCTGCAATGATGTAATTTATATTGGAGTGTTGGAGTAATGGAATGTTGGAATCCATTGCTCCATCATTCCAGTATTTCAAAAGTTGTTAGAGTATGAAATTAATTAAACAAACAAAATCTGATATTAATTATTTAGAATTAACCCCGATTCGAAATTATGATCATGTTGTTGAAGAATCTGGTTTAATATCTGTTCTTGTTCCAAAGTTTACAGAAAAAATTTCAGCCGGGATTCTGAATCCTTTACTTATCCGCTTGAGGCGGACTCCCTTCTTCAAAGCAAAGCTTGATGAATTTGGTTCTGAAACCTGGTTGGAAATAAACGGAGAGAAAAATGTTGAAGAAATCTCAAAAAAACTGGAAATTAAATTTGGAGAAAAAATAAACCCTGTTGTTGAAAGAACAACTAAATTTCTTTCAAATCTGCATAAATATAATTTTATAACATTTAAAGAATTAAATATGCCTGTAGGCAAGAAAGGTGAATAACTATGGGAAACGTATTAGGTCATCTTAAACCCGAATTAATATGGAATCATTTTGAGGAAATAACCAAACATCCGCGTCCTTCAAAACAAGAAGAGAAGATTGTACAATATGTTTTAGAGTTTGGGAAAAAACTTAATCTTGAGACAAGCCGCGACAAGTTTGGAAACATTCTTATACGAAAGCCGGCAACACCCGGAAAAGAAAATGCAAAGACAATTGTTCTCCAGGGACATCTTGATATGGTTTGTGAGAAGAACAGAGGTGTTGAATTCGATTTCGAAAACGATCCAATAAATGTTTACATTGATAATGGTTGGGTGAAAGCAAAAGGAACAACTCTTGGTGCTGATAATGGAATCGGGGTTGCGGCTGCTCTTTCTGTACTTGAATCCACAGATTTAGAACATGGACCAATCGAAGCTATCTTTACTCTTGATGAAGAAACCGGGTTAACCGGTGCCTCAAACTTAAAGAAGGGCTGGCTGAAGGGAGATATTCTCCTTAATATGGATTCTGAAGAAGAAGGAGTGCTTTACATTGGCTGTGCTGGCGGAAAAAATACTCAGGCTACTTTCAAATTTGAACCTGAAAAAGCCCCGAGAAATTATTCTTCTTTGGAAATAAAAGTTGAAGGTTTACAAGGCGGGCATTCAGGCCTTGAAATTCATACAGGAAGAGGGAATGCAATTAAAATTCTTACAAGACTTCTCTGGTCATATTCAAAAGAGAATAAATTAAGCTTGGTTAAGATTGAAGGCGGTAATAAGCATAATGCAATTCCGAGAGAAGCTTATGCGGTTGTTCTTATTCCTAAAGATGATGAAAAATCATTTAAAAAATTTGTTGCAAAATATAATGATACAGTAAAAGCAGAGTTTGCAGCAGTGGAAGCTAATCTTAATGTTACTGCAGAAAAACACGAGATGCCTAAGGAAGTTATGGATGCAAAGACTACTAAAAAATTAATAAATGCTCTTTATGCACTTCCTCATGGTGTTATTAAAATGTCAGCTGATATTCCCAATCTGGTTGAAACATCTACAAATCTTGCAACCATTAAAACCGAAGGAAGAAAAGTTAACATCATAACAAGTCAGAGAAGTTCAGTCGCATCAGAAATAACTGATATAACAAATATGGTCACTTCGGTGTTTGAGCTTGCCGGTGCAAAGCTGGAATTCGGCGATGGCTACCCTGGCTGGAAACCCGATGTTCATTCCGAAGTGCTTAGAGTTGTTAAATCATCTTACAAAGATTTGTATGGAAAAGAGCCGGATATTAGAGCTATTCATGCCGGACTTGAATGCGGAATTATTAAAGAAAAATATCCGGATATGGATATGATCTCATTTGGTCCTACAATGTTTGGAGTTCATTCACCGGATGAAAGACTTGAGATAGCAGCAGTTCCAAAGTTCTGGAATCTGCTGGTAAATATTCTAAAGAACGTACCTTCAAAGAATTAGATGAATCTTCTTTAAGAATGTTTTAATAATGCCGAACTTTCAGTAAAAAAGAAAGTTCGGCATTTTATTTTTTAAGATAGTTAGATTTTTCTGCCTTTGCAGAATCCCGATTAAACGGTGATTATTTTCAATTTAAACAAAGAGAAACATTGGAAATTTTGCCTGTTACAGAAAAAAAAGAACCAACATTTCTAATGCGCTGGATGGCTCTCCTCTTTATAAGCCTTGCAATGTTTGGCAATTACTATATTTACGATAGCGTAAGCCCTCTTGCAGATTTATTAAAAACTCAGTTAGGATTTTCCGATTCAAACATTGGACTGCTTAATGCTATTTATAGTTTTCCGAATATAATTATGGTATTAGTCGGTGGGTTTATAATTGACAGGATAGGAACCAGGATTTCAGTTTTTATTTTCACGGTGCTTATAATGATCGGGGCGTTAGTAACTGCCGTACAAGGTGACTTACTAACGATGGCAATAGGCCGTCTGATATTTGGTCTTGGTGCAGAATCCATGATAGTAGCTATAACTACAATTGTAGCAAGATGGTTTAAAGGTAAAGAACTTTCATTTGCATTCGGACTTAATCTTACTGTTGCAAGACTCGGTTCTTTTCTTGCATTAAATTCTCCAAGCTGGGGAAAGGAATTATATAGTTACTGGCAATCTCCATTGTGGATTACTGTTGGTGCCGGAATATTTGCTGTAGTTAGCATAATCATCTATTATATAATTGATGCTTATGCATCTAAAAAATATGCTTTACCAAAAGAAGGACATCAGGATAAAATTATTCTCAGGCAGGTATTAAAATTTTCTAAATCTTTCTGGTTCATAACAGCACTTTGTGTAACTTTTTATTCAGCAATGTTTCCGTTCCAAACCTTTGCAATAAAATTTTTCCAGGAAGCACACGGCACTTCAAGAGAAGTTGGCGGAAATCTTTCAAGTATGTTAACCTTAGCTGCAATGATATTTACTCCATTGTTTGGATTACTAGCCGATAAGATTGGAAAGCGTTCTTTGATGATGATGCTTGGCTCTTTGCTGATAATCCCTGTTTATTTAATAATGGCTTATAAAATAGATTTGGCTTCACCATTTGGAATTACAGGTGCAATTTCCATCAATATAGATTTTTTTGACATACATTCTGACATCCCTATTTATTTATTAATTCCTATGAGTATGATGGGGATAGCATTTTCTATGATACCAGCTATTATGTGGCCTTCAGTTGCTATTGTAGTTGAAGAAAGAAGATTAGGAACAGCTTATGGATTGATGACAATGATTCAAAATATCGGGTTATTCGGTTTTAATCTTTTAATTGGATTTGCCAACGATATTTCACACGCAAGTGCAGAAAATCCCGGTGGATACAACCTCGGTATGTGGATTTTTTCAATCTTAGGATTCCTGGGTTTATTATTCTCTTTCCTTTTAAGAAAATCAGAAACAGGTTCCGGCGCGCATGGACTTGAAAAGGGATTGGTAAAAAATTCAAAAATTTAAAGATTGAAAGATTACAAAATTATTTTAATCTGTTAAACAATTTTTTATTCTTTCTGTTCTTGCAATCTTTAGAATATCTGTTGATCAAATA
>MHAF01000028.1 GCA_001802865.1 Ignavibacteria bacterium RBG_16_34_14 | reverse complement strand
AAAGTCGAGAGTTAAAACTGTAGTCGATCACTTTGAGCAAGTCTGGGAAACAGAAGATATGGAACTGTTTTCAAGAATTATTGCTAAAGATGCCGACATGGTCAACTACGGCACAGATGCAGCAGAGCGCTTCGTTGGATGGGAAGAATTGAAAAAGGCTGTTGAGCAAATGTTCCCATCTTTTGAAAACATCAAACTCACAGTGAAGAATCAAGTCATCAAGGTTCATCCTGCCGGTAAGGTTGCCTGGTTTTCAGAGATAGTGGATTGGGATCTTGTGGCCGAAGGGCAGCCAGCTCGTATCGATGGATGTCGGTTCACCGGAGTTTTGGAAAAAAGAAATAACGACTGGGTATTTGTACAATTCCATAATTCTGTTCCTGTATCTGGTCAGGCGGCTCAATATTAACTATATCATTAAATAACATAAAGAAAGGAGTTCTATATGGCTCATTTATTAGTTCATCATAAAGTTGAAGACTATAAAAAGTGGAAACCAATTATACTTCTTCCCTTTGCTCAGAATGACAATCCATAAAAAAAATGTTATAGGTATGTCTTACTTCATTACAATTTGGCAATACAAAGTTAAACCTGAAAAGAAAACCGAGTTCGAAAAATTATATGGACGTGATGGAGATTGGGTTAAACTTTTCAAAAAGAATCCGGATTATATAAAAACAGAACTCATTAATGATATTAACAATAATGATCTTTATTTAACTTTAGATTACTGGAAATCCAAAAAAGCATATTTTAATTTTAAAGAAAAATCTAAGAATGAATTTTCTGAAATAGATAAAAAGGGTGAAAAATTAACTTTGAACGAAAAACATATTGGCGAATTTATTTCAATTGTTTAATCAATTTGTCCTTTTTAATATTTATTATATTCATTCAATAATAATTAAGAGAGATTGTTTATGCGCAAATTAACTATTGGTATATTCATTTTATTAACGGTGTTATTAGAACAAAGTTGCAAAGAAAATTCTTCACCCTCCGAAGGTATTGGGCTCGTAGGAGCCTGGAAAGGTAAAGTTCAGTTTAAGTCCGGTGCATTTGCTTCGGTAAAAGATTTTGAATTTATGTATGTCTTTAATGAAGGTGGAACTATGACCGAATCTTCAAATTATGATGGAGCACCACCTGTACCGCCGGCATACGGAATATGGCGAAAAACCGGTGACAGAGAATTTGAATCAAGATATGAATTCTTTTTTACCAGAGTTCCTAAAAGTTTTGATGATATAACAGCAAGTGGCGGATTCTCTCCCGCAGGATATGGAATTCTTAGGGAGACTATAACTCTTTCTCAGGATGGACAATCTTTCAGGTCAATCATTAAATATGATGCATTTGACCTGGCTGGCAATCAAATTGAAAGTGGTTCGGAAGCAGAAACGGAAGCTAAGAGGATGAGTTTTTAACAGAAGCAAAATTTTAATTTCCTGCTCTGCTTATCAAACACTCACAGCAAACATAAATTAAATGGTAAAACTATATCAAACCAGCAATCGGCTAAATCCAAATTCAAAAATCAAATATCAAATTATAAACAGCTATAAACAGAATAAAAATGAAAGTAAAAGAATTACAAGTATCTAACCCTCCTTCGTCCTCCCTTTCTAAAAGGGAGGAACTGAACTTTTATATTAATAATTAAACTCAAATCCCTCAAAATTCTCACTATTACATTTCACTATAATTCTTTAATTTGGATATGAGAATTTTAACAATTCTCTAAATCCCGTCTCAGGGGAGAACGAATGTTTGATAGACACTTTGATTTCCGGATTCCACCTGACGGGAAATAAAATTCTTAAAGGACAATATATGGCTGTTATTAAAGCAAATTACTCCCTCCTTATTCTATTACTAACACTATTTGGCTGCACAGTTATTCTCCCACAATCTGAACCTGACAGCATTATAAATCTTACTTTGGGTGATGCTGTAAAAATAGCTCTGGAAAATAACAGGGATATTCAACTTGCAAAGCTGGATCTGAAAAAAGCAGATGAGCAAATCAACGAGGCTTATGCAGATGTCTGGCCTTCAATTAATGCTGTCGGAGAATATAACCGGAATATTAAATCCCCTGTCCTTTTCATTCCGCCTAATACTCCATTCAATCCGTCATCGCAGACAATGACTTTTTCTCTCGGTGCAAAGAACAGCTATAACGTTAGAGCTACATTAAACCAGACGATATTCAGTGCAAAAGTAAATACGGCAATAAAAATTGCAAATGATTATTACGATTATTTCAAATATTCTGCTGAGTCAACTGAGGATGAAATTATATTCCAGGTTAAGCAGGCATTTTATGCTGTGCTGTTAACTAAGGAACTGATAAATGTTAGCCAGAAAGGTTACGATGTAGCAAAAGTGAATTATGAAAATGTAAGGCATCAGTATGAACAGGGAGTTTCTTCAGAGTATGATTTCCTGAGAGCGGAAGTTCAGCTTGCAAATGTTGATCCTTTCAGAATACAGGCAAAAAATAATTTTGAAATGGCTAAGAATGGTCTGAAAAATCTGCTGAGCATTAAGCTGGATAAAGAAATAAATGTTATCGGAAAATTCGAGCTTGAGCCTTTAGATAATGAGTTGCTGAAAGAATCGGAGAATCTTTTATTTGAAAACAACCCGATGCTTACTGCACTTGATCTCCAGGTTTCAGTAATGGATAAGGTGATAAGTCTTGAGAGAGCAGGTTATTTCCCGGTACTTTCCGGGTTTGCAAATTACCAGTGGCAAACCCAGGATAACACTTTCGACTTCAGCAAATATTTATGGGCAAATACTATAACCGTTGGTTTAAGTTTATCATTGCCGGTATTTGATGGCTTCAGACGGAATGCAAGAATTGACCAGGCGATAATTGACAAAGATAAATTGCAGTTAAATAAATTAAAGGTTGAAGAAGGATTAAAGATTCAGCTCGTGCAGGCTCAGTTGAAAATGAAGGAAGCGGAGGAAAGAGTTTTAGCGCAAGTAAAAAGTTTAAAGCAGGCTGAAAGAACTGTAGAGATTGCTCAATCACGTTATAAAAATGGAATTGGGACTCAGCTTGAAATTCTTGATACACAAAGTTCTTTAACTATGGTTCAAACAAATTATTCCCAGGCAATATATGACTATCTCATTGCTAAAGCTCAATGGGAAAAGCTTATTGGTAATTCAAAAAGAGAAGGTTAAAAAATTAAAACCTTGACAGACTTGAGTGTTGGAGAACTCTTTGTTGTCATCCTGAACTTGTTTCAGGATCTTAAGTAAAGTGAGATGCTGAAATAAATTCAGCATGACATTTGAAATTAATTACAGATTATTTTTTACAATAACAAAACACTTGATCAATATGAAAACAAAGATTCACTTAAACAGCCTAATAATTTTAACAATCTCAGTTTTACTATTTTTTAATGGTTGTGGAAAAGATGAAGGAAAAGAGAATCCCGACAAAGTCGGGACTGATTTGAATGTAGTTGTTCCTGTCTCTATAACTACTGCTGAGTTAAAAGATATCAGCAGTAAAAAAACTTTTGCCGGGAGTCTTGAAGGAATTAAACAATCGAAAATAGTTGCAAGAATTCCTGAAAGAATAACAGCAATAAATGTGAATGTTGGTGATTTTGTAAAAACAGGTGATATCGTTATTCAATTAGATAAAACAGGACAATCTTCACAGTTCCTTCAGGCACAGGCAAATTTAAATAATGTAGAAAAAGAATTGAACCGGATGAAGGCTTTGTTCAAGGAAGGTGCAATTTCACAGCAAAATTTAGATCAGGTTCAGACTGCCTATGATATTGCTAAAGCTAATTTTGAAGCAGCTAAAAACACAGTTGACCTTGTATCCCCTATTTCTGGAAGGGTAACTGCAATAAATGTTAATGCCGGAGATTGGGTGGTTCCAGGAATTGATCTGGCAGTTGTTGCAGAGATAGAACAAATGATTATTAAATTTAATGTAAGTGAAACCGAAGTGCAGGACTTTATAATTGGTACTGATGTTTTTATTTATTCCGAGTTTGATAAAAACCTGATGCAGAAAGGGAAAATTACAGAAATAAACAGGTCAGCATCTTTTGAAGCAAGGTCTTTCCAGGTAAAAGCAAAGTTTCCTAATACAAAAGATAATTTTTACAAACCGGGAATGTTTGTAAAAGCAGACGTTGTTCTGCAATCTAAAAAGAATGTACTCACAATACCAACTACATCTATAACTCAACAGAGCGATGACAATTTTGTGTATATCATTAAAAATAATCTTTCCTTCTCAAAGAAAATAAAAACAGGTTTAAGTGATGAATCAGTTGATGGTGGATTAACTGAAATAATTGAGGGGTTGAGCAGAGGAGATACAATTGTAATTGCCGGAATGAATAATCTTTCCGACAGCACTAAAGTTTCAGTTGTAAAATAGAAGATGGGACAAAAGAAAAGGAATTTTAAATCATGAAATTAGCTGATGTTTCCATAAAAAGACCTGTATTCACAATAATGATTGTTGCAGCAATTCTTGTTTTGGGACTGTTTTCATTTCTAAAGCTGAATGTAGATATGTACCCGAATGTTGATATTCCTTTTGTTACCGTTACAACTGTTCTTCCCGGAGCTGGTCCTGCACAAATTGAAACTGATGTTACAAAGCAGGTTGAAGATGCTGTTAATCCAATTGAAGGTGTAGAGCATATTTTTTCAACTTCACAGGAAGGGGTTTCAATAGTTGTAATTCAATTTAAATTGGAAATTGATGGAAAGGTTGGCGCGCAGGAAGTAAGGGAAAAGGTTGCGGCAATACGCTCTCAATTACCAAATGATATTGAAGATCCTGTTATACGAAGATACGATCCGGCTGATCAACCGATCTTATCTCTTACAGTTGGAGGCAACAGATCGGATAGAGAAATAACCGAATACACTAAAAATGTAATTAAGAAAAGATTAGAAAATATTCCGGGAGTGGGTTCGGTAGAATTAGTCGGTGGTGCAGAAAGAGAAATACTCATCCAGGTTGATGCTGAGAAACTAAGAGCTTATAATTTATCAATACAGGATATTATTTTAAAAGTTGGTGCAGCTAATGTTGAGATCCCTGCTGGGAATTTGAACCAGGGAAACAGACAGCTGCTTTTAAGAACGATGGGGAAAATTACAGAAGTCAAAGATTTCAGGAATATTGTTGTTGCTACTCCAAAAGGTGAAATAGTTTATTTATCAGACATAGCTTCTGTTTTAGATACAACTGAGGAACGAACTAGCTTAACAAGATTAAATGGTGTAAATGCAGTTGGTCTTAATATTAAAAAACAATCAGGCAGCAATACTGTACAGGTTGCCGATGGAATCAAAAAGGAATTGGAAAAGCTTTTAAAAGATGTTCCTGCCGATATAAAAATTACTTTAGCAAGAGATAACAGCGAGTTTATTGAACATTCAATAAATGATGTTTTATTTGACCTGATTTACGGAGCAATACTTGCCGTACTTGTTATTTATCTTTTCTTAGCGAATGCTCGCGCTACTTTTATAAGTGCATTAGCTTTACCTACATCAATCATTGGAAGTTTTATTCTGATGTATGCACTTGGGTTTACTCTTAATATTATGTCTCTTCTTGCACTTTCTCTTGCAGTTGGATTGCTGATTGATGATGCTATAGTGGTGATAGAAAATATTTACAGACATATGCATGAAGGTGAAACTCCTCTTGAGGCTGCTAAATCTGCAAGTGATGAAATCGGGCTTGCGGTTATGGCTGTTACTTTAAGCTTGGTTGCTGTATTTGTGCCGGTAGCTTTTATGCCGGGAATTGTCGGCAGGTTTTTCTTTCAATTTGGCATTACAATTACCGTTGCAGTTTTAGTTTCTTTGTTTGTTGCATTCAGTTTAACTCCAATGCTTTCCTCAAGATGGTTAAAGGAAAGCGATGAAGGTTTATCAAAGGATGGTAACATCTGGGAAAAAGCTCTTTATTATTTCAATCATTTTTTTGACTGGATGAGCAAAAAATATATACGTGCGTTAAGGTGGTCTCTTGGTCACCGGTTTATAATAGTTGTTTCAGCTATAGTAATTTTTGTTTTTAGTTTTTACTTAATGAAATTTATAGGATCAGAGTTTTTTCCTCAGCAGGACCAGGGAGAATTTATTATTACAATTAATGCAGCACCAGGCTTTTCACTTGAACAGACCAATAAAATAGCAAAGCTTGTTGAAGAAAAAGTAAGAAAGAATCATGATGTAATTAATATCTTAACAACTATCGGTTCCGGAAATAACCCGGTAAACCAGGGGCAAATACTTGTTA
>MHAF01000027.1 GCA_001802865.1 Ignavibacteria bacterium RBG_16_34_14 | reverse complement strand
ATGATGGAAGAGATGCTTTACCAATTGTTGAGAGGGCAGCAAGCCTTAACCCGAAGAATGTAGATGTACAGCTTGGTTTTGGAATTTATAATTACTATGCAGCCGTTATTCCCGAAGAATATCCGATGGTTAAACCCTTAATGCTTTTCTTTCCTAAGGGAGATAAGAATAAAGGGCTTGAGCAGCTTACAAATACTGCAAAGAATGGTAAGTATGCAAAATATGAAGCCCAATATTTTTTGATGACTCTTTATTATACTTATGAAAACAATCCTTTTAAAGCTGATGAATATGCAGATATGCTGACTATAGAATTTCCGGATAATCCTACATTCCAGAGATGGCAGGGAAGAATAGCGGTTAAAATGGGAGATTACATTTTAGCTTCATTAATTTTTAAGGGTATACTTGATAAAAGTAAATCGGGATTTAAAGGATATAATAATAAGAGAACAAAACGTGAAGCTAATTATTATATAGCATTGCAATATTTTAATTCTTCAAAGTTTGATTCTTCAATGTATCATTTCAAAGAATGTGAAAAAATTTCAAAAGAGACAGATGAAGAGGAATCCGGCTTTCTAATTAACGCTGTTTTATACCAGGGGATGATTTATGATTTGCAGGGTAAAAGAAATGAAGCGATTAAAAAATATGAAGATGTTCTCGATATGGATGAATATGCCAACTCACATAAGCTTGCAGAGAGCTATATGGAAAGTCCGTTTAAGAAGTGAGTATAGTCATGCTGAACTTGTTTCAGCATCTAACATTGCAATGAGATTCCGAACCAAGTTCGGAATGACAACACTTATAAAGTTGTAGAAACACTTATCCGGTGAAGCTCTCCAATGGCTCCCATTGATGAGAAACCATAATCAAACCTATATTCAGAAATTACAGCACCAAGTCCTGCATTAAATCCGGCTATGCCTGCGAAAGAACCAATCTTTAACTCGGTCCTTTTTTCATTATCATAACCAAATCTTAAGCGGAGAGTTTTGCTCAATATAAATTCGGCTCCAACTGTAAAAGCTTTAAACTTCTGAAAGAAATCATCTCTTTCTTCATTAAGCTTATGAAAGTCTAATGATAATCTTAAGGGAAGATATTCAAGTCTTTTTGAAATTCCGATTACGAAATCTAAAGGTAAATCTTCTTTGACATTTTTATAAGGTGAAAGCTGAGTTCCAACATTTAAAATTGCAAAACCTACATTTAATTGTTGCGCAAGTACGGCATAATGAAGTCCGACATCGAAACCAACTGCAGATGAAGAACGGTCAGCAATTCCTGAATAAATAAATTTTGCATTAGCACCATAATAAAAATTTTCATCAAGCTGGTTGGCATAACCTATAATGAAAGCAACTTCACCCACACTAAAATCACCAGTCTTATTTGCAAATTCATCTGCTCCCACAAAAGAACCATAATTAATATACTTAACTGCAGCACCAAATCTTCCAAAACCATTAAACTCAGTTGAATACGAAACGCTTGCGAGATTAATATCAAGAAGATGTTTTACAAAAGAAAAGGAGATAGGATTATCAGTTAGTAACTGCATTCCAGCAGGATTATAAAAAATTACATCAGGATCATCATTATTAGAAACGAAACTGCCGCCCAAAGCTCCTGCTCTTGCACTCATATCAAGCCTGAGAAACTCATACGTATTTTGAGCGTTTGTGTTGAGTGAAACAAAAATTAAAATCAGTATAATTAGCGGCAGTTGTTTTTTCATAAATTCCTCTAAAGTTAGTAGCTTATTTAACCATATTACTAAATAAAGGCAAGACCCTTTAAAGTATAGAGTTTGTTGGAATAATTCTAGAATTAGTATACTATATCGAATCATCAATTGAAAATTGAGATTAATTAAATTATGTTTCATAAAAAATAAGATATATATTTTTTGATTTTACTCAGCGAGGTATATGTTGATAGGCTATGAAAAGCAGCCAGGTCAAAATTTCTGTTTTCAATATTTTAGGAGAGAAGGTAGCTGATCTTATTGATGGTGAAATGAATGCCGGAATACATGAAGCTTTATTTAATGCTGCAAGATATGCTTCTGGCGTTTATTTCTATACAATTGAACAATCCCGCAAGGCGGGACAGGTAAAGAAAATTTCAGGGATGTAAAAAAGATGATCCTCTTAAATAAGATTGATAGATGTGTTGACAATCAAATTTTCTGTTATATATTTGCATCATTAATTATGAAATTAAAAACTGAATCATATAATCTTAATTATTTCACCAGCTTTTGGGCTTGGTGGTGGTTTAGTATTTTTAAAATGATTCAGTGAACTTGAGAAAATATTAAGATGAAACCCTTCTCAGAACACTGGGAAGGGTTTTTTATTGTATAGTAATAGTATCAAAATTGTCATTCCCGTGAAAACGGGAATCTCTTACCCTTTTTGAGATTCCCACTTCCGTGGGAATGACACAGAGTAAAAAAGAATGAACTTTAATCAATTTAAAAAATTGGCAAAAGATTATAATCTTATTCCTATTTATGAAATCATAACTGCAGATATGCTTACTCCTGTTCTTGCTTATTTGAAAATAAGAGAAATGAGCAGATACAATTTTCTGCTTGAATCTGTTGAAGGAACGACGGCAGGTATGGCTAGATACTCATTCATTGGTGCTGAGCCCGAAACAGTTTTTTCAAATAAAGGGATGAAACTTAAAGAAATTCAAAATGGATATTCATCAGAAAAAGATTTTTCCATATTCGAGTTTCTTCGTAAGGAGATAAAAAAATACAAGCAGCCAAGATTAGATGAGTTACCAGATTTTGATGGAGGTCTAGTTGGATTTCTGGGATATGAAAATGTCTCTCTCATCGAGAGAATAATTAAATTTAATACAGAGCCTTTTAATTCACCTGATTCAATTTTTGGAATCTATAAAAATATTATTGCTTTTGATCATTACAAGCATCAGATAATTCTTATTTCAAATGCTGATCTTACTGAAAATAAAAACAAAGAGCTGTCCTACAAGCAGGCAAAAGAGCAGATTAAGAAGCTCAAGTATTATCTTAAAGAACCTTTATCATTCAAATCGGACTTCAAACTTTTAAATAATATTAGTTCTGATTTCATTCTGGACGAATTCTTTAAGCAAGTTGAAAAAGGGAAACAAAATATTATTGAAGGCGACATTTTCCAAGTTGTTATCTCAAAAAGATTTTCTACTTTTTATACAGGTGATATGTTTAATGTTTACCGTGCACTGAGAATAATTAATCCATCGCCATATATGTATTACCTTGAATTTGGTGATGAAATGAAAATTGCCGGAACATCTCCTGAAGATCTTTTAAAAGTAAAAAACAGGAAAGCAACTGTTCTGCCCATAGCTGGAACAAGAAGAAGAGGTAAAAATTCTCTTGAGGATAAACAGCTTGAAGAAAATCTTATAAATGACCCAAAAGAACTTGCAGAACATACAATGCTTGTTGATTTGGGAAGAAATGATCTTGGACGCGTCTGTAAATACAGTTCAGTTAAAGTAATAGAAAGAATGAAGATCCAAAAATACTCACATGTAATGCATATTGTTTCTAAAGTGGAAGGAGATTTAGCTGATGATAAAGATTCGATTGATGCTTTAATGTCTTGTTTTCCTTCAGGTACAGTAACGGGTGCACCAAAAATCCGGGCAATTCAATTAATAAACGATTATGAAAAGCTTGAAAGAAATATTTATGCGGGCTCCGTTGGATATTTTGATTTCTCAGGTAATCTTGATATGTGCATTGCAATAAGAACCCTCTTTTCAAAAGAAGATGCAATTTACTGGCAAGCAGGTGCCGGAATTGTTGCGGACAGCAAACCAGAGCTTGAAGCAAAGGAGATAAAAAATAAATCCGCAGTTATGATAAACGCATTAAAATATGCAGAGGTTATTGATGAAGATACTGGTAATTGATAACTACGATTCATTCACATATAACCTCGTTCAGCTTCTCGGAAGATTCAATCATGAATTAATTGTAAAAAGAAATGACGAGATAACTGAAAATGAAATAGAAGAAATGAAACCCGACAAGATTTTAATTTCTCCCGGACCGGGTAAGCCGGAAGATTCAAAAATCACTTTAACCGCTATTGAAAAATTTGGTAAAAAAATCCCTTTGCTTGGTGTTTGTCTCGGTCACCAGGCAATAGGAATTATTTTTGGCGGAAAGGTTATAAAAGCACCCGTTCTTATGCATGGAAAAATTTCTTTAATAAAACATGACAACAAAACGATTTTCAAAGAGATTCCACAGGAGTTTGAAGCGACACGTTATCATTCTTTAATTGTAGAAAGAGAAACTCTTTCTGCTTCACTTGAAATCTCCGCTGAAACTTCAGACGGGACAATAATGGGATTACGCCATAAAGAATTTCCTATCGAAGGAATCCAGTTTCACCCCGAATCAATACTTACAAATGAAGGTTACAAAATAATTAAAAACTGGCTGAGCTTATGAAAAAATATATAGAAAAACTTCTTGATAAAGAGGATTTAACAATTGAAGAATCCTATACAACAATGAACCTGATAATGAGCGGAAGTGTTGATAATTCAAATCTTGCTGGATTTTTAATTGCACTTAAAGCTAAAGGAGAATCGCCTGAAGAAGTTGCCGGTTTTGCAAAAGCAATGAGAGATAATTGTATAAAGATCAATTCTTCAGGGAACAATGTAATTGATGTTTGCGGAACTGGTGGAGATAATTCGGGAACATTCAATATATCAACAGCAGTTGCTTTTGTTGCTGCCGGTGCCGGCGTTAAAGTTGCAAAACATGGAAACAGATCCATCTCAAGCAAGTGCGGAAGTGCAGATGTTCTTCAACAGCTTGGAATAAATATTAATTTAACGAAAGAACAATCAGAAGATGCTTTGGAAAAAGCAGGCATAACATTTTTATTTGCACCTCTCTACCATCCGGCGATGAGACATGCAGCTAAGGTTAGAAAAGAGCTGGGAATTAAAACTGTGTTCAATTTGCTGGGACCACTAACAAATCCTGCGGGTGTTAAAAAACAGATAATCGGAACTTTTAGTATCAAAGCTGCAAGAACAATGTCTGGGGCTGTTAAATATCTTGAACATGAAAAGGTTTGTTTCGTTTGCTGTAACGATAAATTTGATGAAGTTCATCTGGGAGATGAAACTTCCGTTTTCGAATACAATGGAAATAGCAAAATATCTGAGTACAAAATTAATAATGAGATCTTTGGCTACTCCAAAACTAATTACGAAGATATTAAGGGTGATTCAGCGGAAAGGAATGCAGAAATAATTCTTGATATTCTCGAAAGAAAAATTAAAAGTTCGGCTTACTATACTGTTGCGGCAAATGCTGCACTTGCTCTCTATGTTTCAGGCTATTCAGATGACCTGGTTAAATGTGCTGTGGCTGCTGAGGAATCTATTCTAAGCGGTGAAGCTCTATCCAAACTTAATGAACTGAAAAAACTTGGAGTCGCTAAAAAGTGAAAAAATGAATGAATATTCTCAATCAAATATTGGATTACAAAAAGGAGGAAGTAAAAAAGTTCAAACAAAAATATTCTTTAAGTTCATTTAAAGAAATGGAGTTTTTTGAAAAACCTGCTATTGAGCTAAGAGATTTTATTCCTAAAGATTCCTTAGGAATAATAGCTGAGATTAAAAAAGCAAGTCCATCCAAAGGAATTATCAGAAAAGATTTTAATTATATGAAGATCGCCGAGATTTATTTTAAAGAGGAAGTATCTGCTGTTTCAATATTAACGGAGGAAAAATTTTTTAAAGGAAGCAAAGAATACTTAAAAGATATAGCAGGAATAAAGCAGCGGCCTTTACTTAGAAAAGATTTTATAATTGATGAACACCAGGTTTATGAAGCCAAAGCATTTGGAGCTGATATTATTCTTTTAATAAGTGAAGTTCTCTCTGAATCTCAAATTGCAGAGTTAACCTGTGCTGCGAAAGAAATTGGATTAGGAGTTGTACTTGAACTTCATTCCGAAAAAGAATTAGATAAAATTAATTTTGGATTGAATAACATTATTGGAGTTAATAACAGGAACCTTGAAGACTTTTCAGTTAATCTCAGAACAACAAAAATAATTACTGAAAAATTACCGGATGAAGTTCTTATAATTTCTGAAAGCGGTATTAATAAAAAAGTGGATATTGATTTTTTAAAGACAACCAAAATAAAAGCTATTCTCGTTGGCGGGCATTTAATGAGTTCAAAAGATATAAGAGAAAGTTTAAAGCAATTAAAAGAATGGTGCGTAATTGAAAGTTAAGATTTGCGGAATTACAAATATTAAAGATGCTCTTTTTTGTGAAAAGATAGGAGCCAATGCTCTTGGCTTTATCTTTTATAAAGATAGCAAAAGATATATTGAACCTGAAAATGTAAAGAAAATAATTTCTGAACTTTCAGCATTAACTGTAAAGGTTGGAGTTTTTGTTAATAGTTCCCCTGAAGAAATAAATAAAACAGCCAGCATATTAAAATTAAATGCTGTTCAGCTTCATGGCGAGGAAACACTTGAGCTTATTGAAGAAATTGATTTCCCTGTTATAAAAAGTTTCAGAATAAATGGAGAATTTGATTTCACAATTCTTAACAAATATAAAAATGTTTCTTTCTTATTTGATTCATATTCAAAAGAAGAACATGGAGGAACGGGAAAAACCTTTAACTGGAATTTAATGCCGAAGGAACTGGAGGGGAATTTTATTCTTGCAGGAGGAATATCAATTGAAAACATTGAAGAGATTTTTAATAAAGTTAAACCGAAAGCTATTGATGTTTCTTCTTCACTCGAAAAATCACCCCGAATAAAAGACCATAAAAAGGTAAAAGGATTTTTTCAGAAAATTAATTCACTCAGGAGTTTGCCATGCTAATAATGATGAGTTTAAATTCGCCAAGAGAACATATTGAAAAGGTGAAAGAAAAGATCAGATCCAAAAACTGTATGCCTCATGAAATTCCAGGTTCAGTAAAACTTGCAATAGGAATTACAGGTCCTTCAACTAAACTTTCTGAAGATGATTTCCTCAGATTGGAATCGGTTGATGAAGTTGTAAGAGTATCAAAGCCCTATAAGCTCGTTAGTCGTGAAATGAAACCAGACGATACAATTATAAAATTCAATAATGCTTCAGTTGGTGGAGAAAGTTTAACTATAATTGCAGGTCCGTGTTCGGTTGAAAACAGACAGCAGATCTTCGATATTGCAGGTGAATTAAAAGAAATGGGGATAAAATTTCTCAGGGCTGGTGCATATAAGCCGCGTTCAAGTCCTTATTCTTTCCAGGGTTTGAAAGAGAAAGGTCTGGAATATCTTTCTGAAGTAAAAAATGAAATTGGATTGATGATTGTAACTGAAGTAAAGGATGCAACAACTCTGCCCCTAATTTCTCAAGTTGCTGATGTAATTCAGGTTGGTGCAAGGAATATGCAAAACTTTTCACTGCTTGAAGAAGTTGGACAATTACCTAATGCTATCCTGCTGAAAAGAGGAATGTCTGCAACGATTGAAGATCTTTTAATGAGTGCAGAATATATTTTATCTCAGGGGAACTATAATGTTATTTTATGTGAGAGAGGAATAAGAACTTTTGAAACTTATACTCGAAATACCCTTGATCTTAATGCAGTTCCGGTGATAAAAAAGAATTCTCACTTACCAATTATTGTTGATCCTTCGCACGGCATTGGTATCTGGGATAAAGTTCCTGCAATGGCAATGGCAGCTATTGCGTGTGGTGCAGATGGTGTTATGATTGAAGTGCATAGTAATCCAGAACAGGCTTTATCGGATGGGTTTCAATCCTTGACTCCTAAAAATTTCAAAATGCTTCTTAATAAACTTGAGCAGTTGGCACCTATTGTAAATAAGAAAGTTGATATTGATGTTGCAGTTACCTGAATACAATCTCCCAGATTCTTCAGGAAAGTTTGGAAAGTATGGAGGAAAGTTTGTTCCTGAAACTTTAATAACTCCATTAAAAGAACTCGAAGAAATTTATTGTTTATTAAAGACTGATAAAACTTTTAATGAAGAATTAAACCAGCTTCATAAAGAATATTCAGGAAGACCAACTCCTCTTACTTTTGCGGAAAATCTTACTAATCATTTTGGAAAGGGGAAAATTTATTTAAAGAGAGAAGATCTTTGCCATACCGGCGCTCATAAAATAAATAACGCTCTAGGACAAATTTTACTCGCAAAGAAACTTAGAAAGACAAGGATAATTGCCGAGACAGGAGCCGGACAACATGGTGTTGCAACTGCAACAGTTTGTGCAAAGTTTGGATTGAAATGCATCGTTTATATGGGTGAAGTTGATATGAGCAGACAAAGCCTTAATGTCTTTAGGATGAAATTGCTTGGTGCAGAAGTAAAACCTGTTTCTTCAGGAAGCAGAACATTAAAGGATGCAACAAATGAAGCAATAAGAGATTGGGTTACAAATGTTAAAGATACTCATTATATAATCGGTTCTGTAGTTGGACCTCATCCTTATCCTATGATGGTAAGAGACTTTCAATCAATAATAGGAATAGAAACAAAAGAACAGATCCTTAGAAAAGAAAATAAACTGCCGGATTATATTTTAGCCTGTGTTGGTGGTGGTAGTAATGCAATCGGTATCTTTTATCCTTTTGTTAATACAAAGGTAAAACTTATTGGGATTGAAGCAGCGGGATTAGGACTAAACACTAATAAACACAGTGCAACATTAACTAAAGGGAGAGAAGGTATTTTTCATGGAATGAAAACTTATCTCCTGCAGAATGAAGAGGGACAGGTAAGTGAAGTTCATTCAATTTCAGCAGGACTTGATTACCCAGGTGTTGGTCCCGAACACAGCTACCTTAAAGATGATGCAAGAGTAAAATATTTTTCTGTAACTGATAATGAAGCTTTGCTGGCTGCAAAATTACTTTCAAAACTTGAGGGAATTATTCCGGCGCTTGAAACAGCACATGCAATTGCATATCTAGATTACTTGATGCCAAAAACAACACATGACGAAATTGTTATTTTGAACTTGAGTGGAAGGGGTGATAAAGATTTGAATACCATAAAGGAGAAGCTTGCACTATAAATGTCAGGAGATAGAATAGTGTCTATTGTTTCTAACTATATCAAAAAGAAAAATGAAGCTGGTGAGAAAGTTCTTTCTGTTTTTCTCACAAGTGGATTTCCCAATAAAAATAATTTTGTAAAACTGGCTCTGAATATTCTCGATGCAGGTGCAGATATACTTGAGATAGGATTTCCTTTCAGCGATCCTCTGGCAGACGGACCAATAATTCAGGCTTCGTCTCAGGAAGCACTGAAGAATGGAATAAATCTACAAATTACTTTTAAATATGTAAAAGAGATAAGAAAGAATACCAATAAACCAATAATACTCATGGGATATGCAAATCCTGTTTTAAGTTATGGAATAGATAGGTTTGCAGATGATATTAAAAGTTCAGGTGCAAACGGAGTAATAATTCCTGATGTACCAATAGATGAGTTTGATAATTTCTTTAACAGCAGCTTTGATGGAATAGATAAAATCCTTCTTATAACACCAACAACAAATGAAGAACGGGTAAAAGAAATTGATGGCAAAAGCAGTGGATTTGTTTATTGCGTAAGTATAAGCGGTACAACAGGTTTGCACAACATAGATAAGAATCTTGAGTTAATACAGAGAAATCAAAAGCTTGTAACCAAAAATAAAATGCTTGTTGGTTTTGGTATTTCAAATGAAGATGATATTAAAAAATATATTCCTTATTGCGACGGAGTAATTGTTGGGAGTGCTGTCATCAAATCTTTAATGAATGAAAATAAGAATTACATCCAAACATTAGATCTTGTTAAAAGTTTAAAGACTGCTACAAATATTTAATCTTCACAATCATCTCAATTTCAACAGCAGCATCTAAAGGTAATTCATTAACTCCGACTGCACTGCGTACATGTTTCCCTTTTTCACCAAATATTTTCTCAAGCAGCTCAGATGCACCATTAGCAACCTGCGGCTGGTTAATAAAACTCTCTGTGCTGTTTACAAAAACAGTGAGCTTAACAATTTGTTCAATCTCATCTAGGTTTTTAATAACTCCTTTTATGGCTGCAAGACAATTTAATGCACAAACTTCAGCAGCTTTTCTTCCTTCATCAATCATTATATCTTTACCAAGCTTGCCTTTATATTTTAAATCTCCTTGAACAGAAGGGATTTGTCCCGCAGTAAAAACAAGCTTATCCACTTTTAATGCAGCTACATATACTGCAACAGGTTTTGGTGCTTCAGGAAGTTGGTAACCCAACTGTTTTATTTTTTCTTCAATCATTTTAATCTCCCGTTTTGTTATTTTACAACATAATTCCATTAAACTAAGGAAATATAAAATATGACAGGGAATAAATTTCAGGAATTTACAGAAGTAGTTAACAGATTAAGAAAAGAATGTCCCTGGGACAGAGAACAAACCAACGATTCAATAAAAGCAGCTACCATTGAGGAAGCTTATGAGGTTGTTGAAGCAATTGATCATAAAAACTACGAGGAACTAAAAAAAGAGCTTGGCGATCTTCTTCTCCATGTAGTGTTTCATTCAACAATTGCTGAAGAGGGAAATAATTTTAAGCTTGATGATGTTATTGATTCTATTCATGAAAAACTAATAAGAAGACATCCTCATGTTTTTGGAAATACCGAAGTATCAGGCGCCGATCATGTAAAGAAAAACTGGGAAGCGATAAAAATAAAAGAAGGAAGAAAGTCTGTTGTAGATGGTGTGCCGGCTAATTTACCGGCTTTACAGCGAGCTCATAGGCTGCAGGAGAAAGCTTCCAAAGTTGGTTTTGATTGGGAAAAGAAAGAAGATGTTTGGAAAAAAGTAATTGAAGAAATTGAGGAGATGCATGAGAGTGAGAATTTCAAATCTCAAAACTCAAATCTCAAAAATGAAGTTGATATTCAAAAACAATTAGAAAATGAAATAGGCGATGTGTTTTTTGCTCTCGTTAATTACTCAAGATTTTTAGGAATAAATCCCGAGAATGCTTTGAGAATGACAAATGAAAAATTCGTAAAAAGATTTAAATATGTGGAAGAGAAAATTTCAGAATCTGGGAAGAAACTGACTGAATCTACTTTAAAGGAAATGGATAAATACTGGGAAGAGAGTAAGGAACTATATTAGCTGCCGTTCTTATGCTTTTCATAAGCATCTATAATATCTTTTACAAGCTTATGCCGTACAATATCTCCCCTGTCAAAGTATACAAAAGCAACACCTTCAATATTGCTTAATATTTCTTTAGCCTGGATAAGTCCACTGACGGTTTTAGGCGGAAGATCAATCTGTGTGATATCTCCTGTTATAATTGCTTTTGAGTTCGCACCGAGTCTTGTTAAAAACATTTTCATCTGAACGTCAGTAGCATTCTGTGCTTCATCAAGAATTACAAAAGCATTATTAATTGTTCTTCCCCTCATATAAGCAAGAGGAACAATTTCAACAATTCTCTTTTCAATGTATCCTCTCAATTTCTCAGAAGGCATCATATCATCAAGAGCATCATAAAGAGGACGAAGATAAGGATCAATCTTTTCACGAATATCTCCCGGTAAAAATCCGAGACTCTCGCCTGCTTCAACCGCAGGTCTTGCTAAAACAATTTTATTTACCATTCCTTTTTTATGTGCCGCCACTGCCATCGCAACAGCAAGATAGGTTTTTCCTGTTCCTGCCGGACCAATTGCAAAACAAATATCATTTTTACTTGCAGCCTTAACATAATTTGTCTGCCCTGGTGTTCTTGCTTTTATGGCATCATTCTTTGTATAAAGAATAATAGAATCGAATTCTTTTTCACTTACAATCTCTTTACCTTCTAAAGTAAGATCCAGAATTGTTTCAATATCATTTTTTTCAAGCTTACCGTTGGTATTAAGCACATACACCATCTCTTTCAGAATTTTCTCAATAGTTTCAACTTCTTCAAGGACACCTTTAATTACAACATTCTCACCTCTTACAATAATCGAAGCGTTGAAACGATCTTCAATAAGTTTAAGATTTGCATCGTTCGTTCCCAGCAAAGAGAGCAAATCAACATTATCTAATGTCATACGTTTTTCTGTAGCCGTCATTTTACTCCTTTTTAAAATAAAAAAACCCTCATCACCACTTGAATAGGGTAATAAGGGTTTAAATAACTAAATATTACTAAAGAAAATCAAAGCTTACTGAACCGGAGCTGGTTTATAATTTTCTCTTAATTTTTCGTATTTAGCTTTTTCTTCTTCAGTTAACTTTGGAACTTTAAACACTTGTTGTGGATAAATTAAATCAGGATCTTTAATTGAATCCCGGTTAGCTTTATAAATTACAGGCCAAGCAAAACCGTTACCATAGTGTTCCTTCTTCTTTGCGATGTTCCATAGGCAATCGCCTTTAATAACGGTATACATAATTTCCTGAGGTTCTTCAACCCATGCGTCGAGAGATCTTTGCATTTGGTTGTGAACTTTATCGAAAAATTCAGGAAGAGCACTTATCTTGTTCATTTTAAGTGCATCAAGATCTTTTTGCCTGTCAGCCTTTGGACCTTCTTTTCTTTTAATTTTTCCTTCAAGCTCATTAACAGCTTTTCTAAAATTATCAACATCTGCTTTTGTAGCACCCACAAGAGCATAAAGCTCATTCATACACTCTTCAAAGTCTTTGATTTGCATATTATTAAGGTTATCAACATCGCTTCTTAAAGTGCTGATCTCCTGTTCAAGAGCTTGTTTTCTTGCTCTTAAACGATTCATTTCAGCTTCCCACTCTTCTTCAGTCATTTCTTCTTCCTGTGCTAAGATATTTATACTAAATGAAGATAAGAAGAAGACGAGGGATAAAATGCCAATTAAATATTTTTTTAATACCATTGATTTTCCTCCGAATTCAATTATTAAGTTAAATTATTATTACATTTCTGTTTCTTCAGTACTTCCCATACTTGTAGGAAGCTTTTTAAGGTTAGCCCTTGTTTCTTCCTTATCTTTCTCGCACTGTTGTAATTTTGCATTCTTTTCTGCAATCTCCCTTTCTAAGCGGGATCTTTCTTCTTTTAAGGAATTAGCTTCAGACTCCAGGGAATTAACCTCATTCCTTAAAGTATTAAGTTCTGCCATTTGAGCCTCGCTAACACCACCGCATCCGCTCCAGGCTATTATTATTATGCCTAATACTGCGGTAACCACGGTTCCTTTAACGACCTTGATTATGTTCATAAGACAACCTCCGATTTTATTTTTTTTAGGGTTTTCTAAATTATTACAAATGAATATTGGAATCAACAAAATTTGATATTAAATAATATTAACAAAAAGTGTTATGCCCTTTAAGGTCATCAAATTTTGCCCTACTTATATAAGAAATTCAGTAGTTAATAGCAAGTTAAGTTAAGGTTAGATAATATAAATTTGCTTTAGGTTACAATTATTTAGATCATCGTTAAGATTACCTACCGAGTCGTAATCCTAATCATACATCAATAAATAAATTGGAGTACGATTATAATCAAGATTATTATTACGCATTTTCCTGCTTAACTTAATTTATATAAGTCTTTTTTCTACAAACGAAGTAAAGGAATTTCCGGCAATAATTATGTGATCGAAAACAGGAATATCGAGTATTTTACCTGACTCGACAACCTTTTTTGTTATAGAGATATCTTCATTGCTTGGTTCAGGATTGCCGCTAGGATGATTATGAAGGAGAATGATGCTTGCAGATCTATGATCAATTGCTGCTTTAAAAATTTCTCTCGGATGTACAACACTCGAATTAAGATTTCCCACAGATATTATTTCATGAAAAATTATTTTGTTTGCAGAATTCAAACATATAAGAATAAATTGTTCTTTCAGTTCATCTCTTAAAAGAGGAATAAAAATTTCTGCAATGTCCTGAGGAGATGTTATTTTTTTTTCTTTAAACCATTTTGACTGCGAAAGAATTCTTCTGCTTATTTCAAATGCTGCAAGCAAAGTTGCTGCTTTATCCTTTCCGATTCCGTCAATTTTCATTAGATCTGATAAAGTTTTAGATGCAAGAAAAGCAAGGTTTCTATTGGCTTTTATCATTTCATTAGCTATGCTTACAACCGATTTGCCCTTTTTACCGGTTCTTAAAAGAATTGCCAGAAGCTCTGCATCGGAAAGATTCTGTGGACCTCTTAAGATTAATTTTTCCCGCGGTCTGTCTTCTAAAGGGAGATCTTTTACCCCCATTTTTAAACTCCTTTCTATTTACTCACTTTAAATTTATCTAATAATTCAAAGTAACCCTCATTGTATCGTACTATATTGATAAAAACATTCACGTGATCACTGTTAAAAGAAATATTATTATGAAATCCGTTGACTGTAATTCCACTTTCCATTTTGGTTTTAATATTTTTTCTGTTCCGGCTTATATTTCTTAAGATAGTAAGAATATATTTAGCTGTATCATAACCATAAAGAACATTTCTATTAGCATCAATTTTTGTTCTTCCTAAAAAATTATTACTCAAAATCTGATAATCACTGTTATTGTAATCAATAAAATAATCGGATTCAAAAACCATCTTATTGCTTAACTCAGGAGATGTTTCAAATCCTTTAGCTAAAAACCAATCCTGGTTTCCATATAGGGATAAATTAATATTATTTTGCACTAGCTGCGAAAGGATTAGGGGTGCATCGGTTCTATCAGCAAGTGGAATATAAATTCCTTCTGCTGTAACAAGTTCAGTAGAATCAATTCTGATTCCCGAAGAAAAATTTTCACTTTTATAAGTATACTTTTTGATAATCTTACCACCTAATCGCTCAAATTCTTTAATAAACTCTGCTGCAAGCAAAGGAGAATATCCATCAATAGAATTTAACACAGCCATGTTTCGCTTATTCTCAACATAAAAAATATGTTGAGCCATTGCTTTAGCTCTAATTATAAAATTTGGATTTGCCTGGAAAAAATTTTCGTTTATTAAAGTCAGATCATTATCAGTTGCTGTCGGTGAAATAAGTAAAAGATTCGTAGGCTTAAATTCTTCCAAAGCAATTTCAACTTCACTGCTGAAAACAGGACCAATAACCAATTTTACTGAGGGATCATTTACAATTTCATTTTTAATACTAATTATTTTATTCCTGTCATTCTCCGTATCTTTTATTATAAGACCAATTTTATCATCTCTTCCTCTATTAAATTCATCAAGAGCAAATTTAATACCTTCAAGAATTTCTTTTGAATCCGTAAGAGATTCATTGCTTGTTAATCCGCTTAAGGGAAGCATTACACATATATTTGTTACATTACTTTCTGATATCATTTCCCATTGAGAAATTTTTGTTTTTAAAGACTCAGCTTCATTTTTAAAATTGGAACTGGGATAAAGTTTTACAAGTTCTTCAAGAGTGAGATGAGCATCCTCAAAATCTTTTTTATCTATTTGAATTTCAGAAGTTAATAAGAGAAGAAAAGATTTTACATTTTCATTTTTATAAGTTTTATACAAGGATTTCATATCCGAAACAGTTAAATACTGAAGTGCTAAATAACCTGCAGAAGATACAGCTATATCTATGTAGATTAAAGAATCTGAGTCCTGGATAATGCATAGCAGCTGATCAATGGATTTAAGATAATCTTTTTCATCGAGATAAATTTTAGCAAGTAAAAGTCTTGCTTCTTCAACATAATTGCTTAAAGGATATTTGTTCAGAAAATCTATAGATGTAGCAATAGCATCATTATTTTTTTTGAGTGCAAGAAAAATTTTTCCCTTAAAAATAATTGCAACAGCAGTTCTGGAATTTTCAGGATACTTCTTTATAACACTTTCAAATAAAGCCAAAGCCTCATAATATTTTTTCTCCTTATAAAGTTTAACACCTTTATCAAAATCAGCATTATCATTTTGGGGAAAAGAAAAATAGAAAGAAGAAAAAACTAAAGTTAATAACAACAGTTTTAGATTAAATTTCATTTGTACCTGTTTGTAAAATTAAAGCTGCTTTCTTTTTTCCTTCAACAGCAAACTTGTTAAATGGGTCAATTTTCAAGGCAAGCTCATAATATTGAAGTGCATCCTTTACTTTGTTTGTTTTAAAATAAGCTTCTCCGAGTTCAGAATAAATTTCAGAAGCCGGATATTCAACCATTCCGATATACTTAAGAAAATTTTCTTCAGCTTTAAGATATTCTCTAACTTTAAGAAAAATTTTCCCTGCCCATTTATAAACGGTTGGTTCGTTTGCATTAAGCTTTAGTGCTTTAGAAATTGAAGAAATTGCATGAGTATACATATCAAGATGATAATGTATAATTGCAAAAACAAGGTTTAATTCCCAGAAGTTTGAATAAACGATTTCAGATTTTTTTGCGTACTCAAGCGCACTTTCAAAATTTCTTAATTGAATTTCTGTTTTAGCCAGATAAATATATGTTTGATGAAGAAGTTCTGTCTTCTTACCTGAATTTATAAAATGCTGAAAATTAATTTTTGCGTGTTCATAATTTTTCAGCATAAAAAAAGAATATCCTAGGAAAAAAGCAGCAATTGGTTCTTCATCAATACTTAAAGATTGAAGAATATCAATTACATCTTCCCATTGGGAATTTCTTAGAAGAAGCTGCGCATAAAATAATCTTACCAAATTATTGCCGGGTTTTTTATTAAGATAATCTGTTAAAAGTTTTTTAGCAGATTCAATGTTACCCTGTTTTTCAAATAATTCAGCAAGAGAAAAATAAGCTTCAGCAAAATCGGGCTCATCTTCTATAATTGAATTATAGATCTGCATTGCATGAAGATTGTCTCCATTAGCTTCATAATCCCGAGCGGATTTAAGTCTGTTTTCAATTTTATATTTTGTATCTATTCCCATTCTATTGTTGAAGGTGGTTTTGAACTGATATCATATACAACCCTGTTTATGCCGCGGACTTTATTTATAATTTTATTTGAAATATTAGCAAGAAAATCATTATCAAACCTGAACCAGTCAGCAGTCATTCCATCTAAAGAAGTAACAGCCCGAAGAGCCATAACATTTTCATAAGTTCTTGCATCCCCCATTACACCAACACTATTAACCGGCAGCAGAACAGCAAATGCCTGCCATATGTTATTATACAAGCCTGCTTCTCTTATTTCAGCTATAAAAATATCGTCAGCCTCTCTAAGAATGTCAAGTCTTTCTTTACTTACTTCACCCAATACTCTTACAGCAAGGCCCGGACCCGGAAAAGGATGCCGTGAAATAAGATCTTCAGGTATGCCAAGTTCCTTTCCAACTTTCCTTACTTCATCTTTAAATAATTCCCTGAAAGGTTCAATTAATTTTAAATTCATCTTTTCAGGAAGACCGCCGACATTATGATGTGTTTTAATAGTAACAGAAGCCCCTTTAACACTCATAGATTCTATAACATCGGGATAGAGTGTTCCCTGAACAAGAAAAGAAGCCTCACTGTGTTTTACTGCTTCTTCTTCAAAAATTTTAATGAATGTATTGCCAATTATTTTTCTTTTCTGTTCAGGATCAATTATTTTTTTTAGGTTAGTCAGAAATCTTTCCGATTCGTTAAGATGGATATAATTTAATTTTAATTTCTTACTGAAAATTTTACTTATTGTTTCGCTCTCATTTTTTCTCATCAATCCGGTATCTATATGAATGCACAATAGGTTTTCACCAATTGCTTCTTTAACAAGCACAGCAGCAACAGTTGAATCTACACCACCACTTAAAGCGCAAATTGCTTTTGAAGAACCAACCAGCTTTTTTATTTCAGATATTTTTGATTGAATGAAATTTTGTGGAGTCCAGCTGCTTTTACATTTACAAATGTTAAAAAGAAAATTTTTGATTATCTTTTCACCTTCCTGCGTGTGGGCTACTTCAGGATGGAATTGAACACCATATATTCTTTTTTTTGAATCTGCAATTGAACAAATTGGGGAATGATCCGATTCTGCAAATATTTTAAATCCATCTGGAAGTTTTGTGAGGTAGTCTCCATGACTCATCCAGGCTACAGACTCTTTTTTGACATCCTTAAATAATTCGTTCTCTTCTTTAATAATAAGATTTGCTTTTCCATATTCCCGGTTAGCAGCAGGTTCAACAAAGCCTCCGGATATTTTGCAGATTAGCTGAAGACCATAACAAATTCCTAAAACAGGTATTCCAAGATTAAGAATTTCCGGATCAAGCTGGGGGGAATCTTCATCATAAACACTCATTGGTCCGCCAGAGAGGATTATCCCCGATGGCAATAATATTTTTACTTCATTGGCAGAAATATTGTGAGAATGAATTTCAGAATACACATTCGCTTCTCTCACTCTTCGCGTAATTAGCTGAGTATATTGTGAGCCAAAATCTATTATTAAAATCACGTCATCGGGCTTCATCATTCTATTCAGGTTTAAAAAGGAAAAACAAAAATCCAACTAAGGAATTTTGTTCTTGCAGAATTCTAAAAATTAAAAGTATTATTCCTAACTAATCAACTTTTTATAATCTTCAGCATTAAGAAGATCATTCAGATCGTTGATATCATTTATTTCAACCTTAACC
>MHAF01000026.1 GCA_001802865.1 Ignavibacteria bacterium RBG_16_34_14 | reverse complement strand
GTAAACTCCATATTTTGCGTACCGATTGATTGCCTTATTTTAAAAGGATAAAGAATACCTTCAGTTTCTCTATAATCCTCATAAATAATTTCCTGCTGGAATAAACCCATCGGGGAATTGATGAACTTTTGTTCTTTTACTTTTAAACCGGATTCAATATCATAATATTGTGTCCATTTTGTTCCTGAAGGAAGTGTCATTATAACTTTGTAGGTGTCTTTATTTTCAACCTTCTCAATTCCTTCTGAGTTTAATTGAATTCCGTAATGTTCCGGGTCAGTAAGTAAAGTAATTGTGGCTTCATATTTCAGTTTTTCCAATTCAGCAGCGGGTATTTCCTGTTTCTCACCGGCCATTTTCATAATTGCTTTTTCACCATTAAAAATAATTACCTGCTCATTGGTTCCTGCTTTTATTTGCTGCTTAATCTTGTTAGGAGCTTTCTGGTACGAAACGATCGTAATGTTAATTCCTTGTACGGAACCTCTCATAATTGTAGTGCGGTCAATAATATTGTAGATTTTATCTGCTCCACCAATTGCGGAGATATAATTATTTATTACATCTCTTGCAGTTAGTCCTTCAGGTAAACTTACATCACCAGAATCTTTTTTTATTTTCAGTGAATCTTTTTCTAAAGGAATGCTGTCTTGTTGAGCAAAAGCATTAATGCAAATGAAGAGAAAAATCAAGGCCAGATATTTTATCATTTTTAATCCGTTTATTTTCCTATTACTAAAATACTGATAATTATCAATTGGGGAATACCCGATTTTTTTACTTGCTGAAATTTATTTCTGCATTTGGAAAATTAAAATTGTTAGCTATCATTATCATATAAATTATTTAAATTTTAATATGAAGTACTTATTCCTATTTCTTTTTCTCTTTATTATTTCTAACCAGACCTTTCCCCAAACTTATTCTGTAAGCGGTAAGATTAAAGATAAAGAAACAGGGTCATCATTAAGTTATTCTAATGTAAGAGTTTTAAGTTCTTCAATTGGCACATCTTCAAATCTTGAAGGTGAATATGAGATAAAGCTTACCAAAGGGAGATACAGTTTAATTGCTTCTTATATTGGTTACAAGACAGATACAATAACTGTTGAACTCAAATCCAATTTAAGTAATGCAGATTTTAATCTTGTTCAGGTTGATATAACTCTTCCTGAGATTGTTATTCATCCCGGAGAAAATCCTGCTCTTGAGATAATTAGAAAAGCAATTGAAAGAAAAAAAGAAAGAAATGAAAAGATATTCGGATATGAATATGAAGCTTATACTAAAGCTGTAATAAAAACTCCCAATGAAATTGAAGCAGGCAGTAATTCTATAAATATAAATGTGGGTGAAGATGACACATTATTAATTATAGCAGGCATTATTGAAAATGAAAGCAAAGGATTCTTTCAAAAGCCGGATAGTTATAAAGAAATTATAACTGCAAGGAAACAGACTGCGAACTTTCCACCTTCTATAAATATTTTAACAGGCGGAAGAATCATGCAGAATTTTTATAATGATGAAATAAGTTTTCTTGGTTCTTACTTACCAGGACCATTAGCCGATAACTCATTAGATTACTACTATTTTTATATTCAAGAAACGGTTGCGATTGATGATAAGACTGTTTTTAAAATTAGTATGGCTCCGGATGATGAAAGCGATCCGGGTTTTTCCGGAAGCATTTTTATTCTTGATAAAACATACGACCTGATAAAAGTTGATCTTAATCTTAACAAGGCTGCAAACCCCGGAGGAATTTTTGATACGGTTAATGTATTCCAGCAGTTCTCAATTTACACTGATTCGATTTATATGCCCGTTGATTACCACCTTTATGCTACGGCTAATTATCTTAACATTTTCAGGTTTGGCTTTGAACTTAACACTATTCTATATAACTATAATATCAATTCGGAAATAGATGAAGATATTTTCAGCAAAGCTATAATTACAGTTCAGCCGGAAGCAGATAAAAAAGATTCTCTTTATTGGGCTTTGACTCAAACTATCCCGAATACTGAAGAAGAAACAAAAGCCTATAACCGGATAGACAGCATTAAAAGTATTCCAACAACTTTCTGGGATGATTTTTCAATCTTATCTTCAAGAATGAAAATAACGGATAAATTTGAAGTAACAGCACCATTGGGAATATATCATTTCAACAGTGTTGAAGGTCATACAATTGATTACGGCTTCTTCTTAAATGATGTTTTTGAAAAAAGATTTAATTCATCTTTAAAATTTTCTTACGGTTTTGATGATAAAAAATTCAAAACAGATTTTTATAGCTCTTATCTCTTTGGAGATTACAGAACTTATGAATTGGAGCTTAACGTTTTTAAGAAGATTAATGTTTTGTTTAGTGAATCGGATATTGACCAGTATTCTGAATTAGTTGAATCTATTTCAGCGCTATTTTTTAAAAATTCAATTAATGATTACTTCTATTCAAATGGATTTAGTACTAAGCTTACCGGTGATGTATTCCCTGTTTTAAGTTTAAGTGTTGGTTATTTAAACCGTACAGATAACAATGCATATAATAACACAGCCTTTTCGTTCTTTAACAAGGACAAAAAGTATTCAGTGAACTCTCTGGTTTATGAAACAAGAGTTAATGCTGTTACAGTAGGTTTCGGATTAGATTTCAGAAGCTATATTGAGGATGGATTTTTCAGGAGGAGAGTATTTTCAGCCGATTCATACATAACATTTGAAGGAAATATTACTTATTCTAATTCATATCTCTTAAAGAGCAAATTAAATTTTACAAAATATGAACTGAACAGTTATGCAAGATTAAGGACCTTCAGAAATAGTGTTATGACAGTAAGAACAAATATTGTTTATAGTGATGGTAAAGTCCCTTACCAGATGCTCTATATTTTGGCAGGGAATATAGATTATATCTCCCGCAGTTTTACATTCAGAACGCTTGGGTATAATGAATTTGCAGGTGACAGAATAGCCTCTGTTAGTCTTGAACATAATTTCGGGAGCGAATTATTCAGATGGCTTGCCATACCAGGATTAAAAGATTGGGATATTCTTCTGAATACTTTTTTTAATGCCGGCTATACTGATATAAGCAATGAAAGCAGGTCTATACTTGTTGTTCCGCAGAAAGTTTTTAGAAATCCGTTTTATGAAATCGGTTTTGGAATAGGTCATCAATTAATTCCTTTGCAGCTTGAATTTGCATGGAAGCTAAACCATAGGGATGGAGATAATTTCAGGATAGGAATTAATTCCTTCTTAAACTAATTCTTTCTTTAAAAAACAAAAGCGCTCAAAATAGAGCGCTCAAAAGGATTGAAGTAGTACCCAAGTATTTTTATTTCTTTGGTTTGGCTTCACTTACAATAATGTTACGGCCATTAAGCTCAGAATTATTAAGAGCCTGGATGGCATTACTGGCATCGGTTTCATTTTCCATTTCAACAAAACCGAATCCTCTTGATTTACCGGTCTCACGATCGGTAATAACTTTGGCAGAAACAACTTTACCATGAACTTCAAAAGCTGCTTTCAGGGTATCATCATTAACTGCCCAGGGGAGACTCCCCACGAACAATTTGGTACTCACTGACTTACCTCTAACGAATATTACACAAAAAATGAAGCGGTTTTAAAAACCGCTGAAATAAAATAGTATTATTAATGAATAAAACAAAAAGAAAAATTATTAAAATAACCTGCGGAGAAAGAGCAAGTTATTTTATCACACCATTTATTGCTTCAGTTAAGCTTTCAACCCCGGTTATCTTAATAGAAGAAGAATTAACCTTTAGTCCTTTTATGTTATTAAGAGGTATTAAAACCTTCTCAAAACCTAATTTTTCTGCTTCCTGAATCCTTTTTTCAATATGACCTACGCTTCTCACTTCACCTCCCAATCCAACTTCACCTATCAAAACAGTTTTACTATTTACTACTTTATCCATTAAGCTTGAGGCGATGCTGCAGCAGACAGCAAGATCAATTGCAGGCTCATCTATCTTAACTCCTCCAGCCATATTAAGAAAAACATTATTTGCAGAGAGTCTTAACCCGCTTCTTTTTTCAAGGACGGCAAGAAGAATTGATAATCTCCTGTAATCAAATCCTGTTGCAACTCTTTGCGGGTTTCCAAAGTTTGATGGTGTAACAAGTGCCTGAACTTCAAGAAGAATTGGCCTTGTTCCTTCTATGCTTGCTGTTATCGCAGAACCGGAAATCTCTTTGTCACGTTCGCTAAGAAAAACCTCACTGGGGTTTTTGACTTCGGTTAAACCATCTTCATGCATCTCGAATATTCCAATTTCATTTGTACTGCCGAAACGGTTTTTTTGTGCTCTCAGAATTCTGAATGCATGGTGAGATTCTCCTTCAAACTGGATTACAGTATCAACCATATGTTCCAGAACCTTTGGACCGGCAATAAATCCCTCCTTGGTTACATGCCCAACAATAAGGATTGAGATATTATTTTTCTTTGCTGTTTCCATTAATTGTGAAGTGCATTCACGTATCTGTGTAATTGTGCCGGGGGAATTATCCAGTTCATTCCTGTACATTGTTTGAATTGAATCAATTATAACAAGAGAAGGGGAGAGAGAATTAATTGCAGCGATGATAATATTTAAATCTGTTTCGGAAAGAACATAGAAGTTGTCTGATTTTATTTTGAGTCTTGCTGCTCTTGTTTTGATTTGAGAAGTAGATTCTTCTCCTGTAACATAAAGAACAGTATGATTAATTTTTGAAGCAGCTTGCATTGCCAGAGTAGATTTACCAATACCGGGATCTCCACCAAGAAGAATAACAGAACCTGGGATAAAACCTCCGCCTAAAACTCTGTCTAATTCTCCTATACCTGTAATAATCCTGTTCTTTTCTGCTCCTTCAAGCTCATCAATTTTTTTAATATTGATAGTTCCTTTATAAGCAGAGACTTTTTTGTTATTGGTTTCTATTATCTCCTCTGTAAAGGTATTCCAATTATCACATTCCGGACATTTGCCCAACCATCTGAGTGATTCATAGCCACAGGTTGAACAAATGTATTTTATTCTTGTTTTACTCATCAAATCTTTTCCAGGATCACAGCAGTTCCATAAGCAAGAACCTCCGTAACACCAGACATAACTTCATTCGCATCATATCTAAAACCGATTATTCCATTGGCTCCTATTATTTCTGCGTGTGAAATCATCAAATCATAAGAATCTTTCCTCGTTTTTTCACACAACTCAGTAAATAGAGAAATATTGCCCCCAACTAGTGTCTGAAATCCGGCACCGATTGTTCCAAATATTGAACGAGACCTAACAACAATTCCTCTAATAACGCCAAGATTTTGTTTAATCCTATATCCATCGAATGTAAATGCTGTAGTAACAAAATTATGATCCATTATTCTCCCTCTTAAGATAAGTTAATGATTAAGGAAACTTTTTATTATCTCTTCGGTTTTATTTAATGCAAATTGAATTTTAGTAATCTCTTTTCCACCGGCTGTTGCAAGATGAGGTCTTCCGCCGCCGCCGCCGCCAACAAGTTTTGCAAGTTCACCAACTATCTTTCCCGCACTAAGATTCTTTTCTTTTATAAGATCATCAGTTACAACACATACGATCCCTACTTTACCATCAATTACAGAAAATAAAACTCCCACAGAACTTTTTGTTTTGCTTCTTAATTCATCACCAAGAGATTTTAGTTCATCATTATTTTCTGCTGTAACTTGTGCTTTATAAATTTTTATTCCATTAATTTCAGAAGGATTATTAAGAACCGATGATATCTGTCCTTTCTTTTCTTCAAACTTCAATTCGGAAAGTTCTTTCTCAAGTTTCTTTTTATCTTCAAGAAGTTCGGCGATTTTTTCTTCTGAAGATTTCATTTGTTCAAATTGGGATTGAATAAATCTTTCGACACCCGAACCTGTTACAGCTTCAATTCTTCTAACGCCGCTTGAGATAGAGGATTCGCTGATAATTTTAAACAAACCAATTTGTGAAGAATTATATATATGAGTACCGCCGCAGAACTCTTTTGTAAATTCTCCGAACTGAACAACATTAACTTTATCACCATACTTATCTCCAAAGAACATAAGAGCGCCCATCTTCTTTGCTTCATCGAAAGGAATATTGCGGTGATGCTGAAGTTCATAATTTTGTCTTAGCTCCTCATTTACTAAAGTTTCAATTTCCTTAAGTTCGGATTCTTCAACTTTGGAGAAATGAGTGAAATCAAATCGCAACCTGTCCGGACCAACATAAGAACCTGCCTGATGAACATGAGTACCAAGAATTTTTCTTAAAGCTGAATGAAAAAAATGAGTTGCCGTATGATTTCTCATTATATCCCATCTTCGCCTTTCATCAACCTGTGCAAGAACTTTTTTCCCTGTGGACACAGATTTCTTTTTCGTATTCTCAATTATGTGAACTGTTTTGTTATCAATCTTAGTAACATCAATTACATTTAAAGGAATGGTTTCAAGAATGATATAACCGAGATCATCAATCTGTCCGCCTGCTTCAACATAAAAAGGAGTTTTATCAAGAACTATAAGCTCATTACCATTTTCTTTTTCATGCCAGATTATTTTTGCTTCAGATTTTAGCTCATCATATCCGGTGAATTCAGTATTGATTTTAGGAACTATTTCCAACGAAACTGAAGATAAAATAGTTGAAGTCATAGTGATCTCTTTTCTTGCTTCTCTTCCTCTTTGTTTTTGTTCCTCCATAAGTTTGTCAAAGCCTTCTTCATCTATTATAAACCACATTTCTCTTGCCATAATATTTATTAAATCTATAGGGAATCCATATGTATCATATAATTTGAAAATATCTTTTCCACTAATTTTAGGTTCATGTCCTAATAATTTATCTCTCAGTTCTTTTGACCACTGAGATAATTTAAATTTATCTATTGGAACAGTTAATTGAATTGTCTTGTGTGATGGATTTTTCTTAATACTAATTAAATAGTCAGGGACTGACTCTAAGAAAATTTTGGCCCATCCTACATTAAAGTGGGGCTTATATTTATCTTCAAGAAGTTGGCGTATCTTTAAACTTACTACTTCACCGAACAACTCTATTCCTCTGTCCAAAGTTGCATTAAAGTTTTCCTCTTCCGCTTTAATTACTTTCTCAACAAATTCCTGTTTGTCTTTAATCTCAGGAAAAACATCTCCCATTGTTTTTACCAGAATATCAACGAGTTTATAAATAAAAGGCTTATGCAGGTTGAGTTTTCTTCCATATCTTGCTGCTCTTCTTAAGATTCTTCTTAAAACATAACCTCTTCCTTCATTTCCTGGAACTGCACCATCGGCAATTGCAAAAGTTAAAGCCCTTGCATGATCTGCAATTACTCGCATAGGAATTTTATCTTCTTCCCGACCCTGTCGGGATAAATCCTTATCATATTTAATATTGGAGAGTTTGGATATTTCATCAATCAAAGGAGTAAATATATCAGTGTCGTAATTAGAATTTTTCTTCTGAAGAATTGCACAAACCCTCTCAAATCCCATTCCTGTATCAACATGTTTTGCCGGAAGTTCCGTGAGTATTCCGTTTTCATCCCTGTTATATTGAATGAACACAAGGTTCCATATTTCTATGCATTCAGGTAAGCCCGCATTAACATATTTGGGGTTTTCAAAATCATTACCGAGATTTATATGAATTTCAGAACAAGGGCCGCAAGGACCGGTTTCACCCATCTCCCAGAAATTATCTTTTTCATCAAAGCGAAGAATGTGTTTTGGATTTATATCAGTTTTCGTTTTCCAAAATTCAAAAGCTTCATCATCAGTTCTGAAAACCGTTACCCAGAGTCTTTCTTTAGGAAGTTTCCAAACTTCTGTTAAAAGTTCCCACGCCCATTCTATTACCTCTGGTTTGTAATAATCTCCAAATGACCAGTTTCCAAGCATTTCAAAAAAAGTATGATGGTAGGTGTCGTGCCCAACTTCTTCAAGATCGTTATGCTTGCCGCTTACGCGGATACATTTTTGTGTGTTAACCGCACGCTTATAATCTCTTTTACCTGTTCCAAGGAAAACATCCTTAAACTGGTTCATACCTGCATTTGTAAAAAGAAGAGTTGGATCATCAAAAGGGACAACCGGTGAACTTGGTACAATTCTATGCCCCTTACTCTTAAAAAAATCTAAAAATTGTTGTCGTATTTCTTTAGACGTCATTGTTAATTAAGTAAATGTAATTACTGTAAAGATACTAAATAATGAATTCAGCATAAACTGAACTAATACAAAGTAAAATGGGATTTTCTAAGGGATAAACGGAATTGCTTTTTTCTTAGGTTAGTTATAGTTTTCAAACCAAAGAAACAAAAATGAATAGACTTTTGAACACAAATACTTCTGTATCTGAATTAGAATTAATGCAGAGAATTTTTGAATCTGATTTTAGCGCAGTTGAGGATTTATATGATAAATATTCACCGCTTCTCTTCACCTTCATTAGAAAGATTTTGAAAGATGAACAACTTGCAAAAGATGTTCTGGTTGATATTTTTTCTCTAATCCCCCGGAGAATAAACTATTTCGGTTTTAACACAAGAAATCCTTATACATGGTTAATTACATTAGCAAAGAACAAGGCTGTTTATGAATTAAGAAAAAGAAATGAGATTAAGAGCAATTCGAAAAAACTGGAAGAGGAATATGCCATTCCGAAACTTTCTCACATAATAGAACCTTTGGAGCTTGAGAAAGCGTATGAGTTAAAAAATAATATTGAAACTGCTCTTAATAAATTAACCGATGCTCAGCAGTATGTAATTTATCTCGGATTTTATGAAGGACTTACCCAGGAGGAAATAGCAGAAAAATTAAAAATCCCGCATTCAACTGTTAAATCTAAAGTAAAAACTGCGATGGTTAATCTTAATGAAAACTTTAAAGGAAAAACTTCCCTCTTTACTGTTAAGAATGAAACTGTTGAAATGATATATCCCTTTGTCCTTGGATGCCAGAGCAATGAAGAACAAATAAAAACATATAATATATTTAAAGCTTCGGAGCCATTTCCCTGGAAAATGCTTGGTGAATATCAGAATCTTGTTGCGTTGCTTCCTGTTATTCTTGATCTTGAAAAACCATCTGAAGAAGTAAAAGAAAAAACATTAAATCGTATTAAAGACCTGAGAAGTGAAGATAAAATAAAATCGTTTGAACAGGTTTCTTCAGCTTCTTTATTTTTAAAAATTCCTAAAGAGGAAGAGAGTGTTTCAAAAGAAAAATTTGAAAAAGTTGAAAATTTAAATGTTGACGATATAAAAGAAAGAGAAGAAAAAAGATCCGCCAAAGAAGATGAATTTGAACCTGTAATTCCATTTAAACCCGGTATTGAAAAACGTAAGCCGGAGGATTTTACAGAAGGCAGAGGGAGAAATTATTCAACAATAATAATTATAGGATTAATTGTTGTTTTTATTGCTTCGGGAGTAATGGCTTATCTTTTCTACCAGGACAGAACTCTTTATTATGAAGCTCAAATTCAAAATCTTAACAGCAAGGTAGAAACATTAATTAGTGAAAATCAGAATCGTTCTGAAATCCCCGGTTTAGATGAGTTGAAGAATCCCAGGATTATTGAATTAACTAATTTGAATGGAGCAATAAACAGCGGAGAAATTATTTTTAGTTATGCAGATAAGAGAGGTTACCTTCATATTAAACATCTCCCTATTCTTGATTCTGATTATGCTTACCAGCTTTGGGTAAGTTTTGATAATGAGTTTATTTCTCTCGGAGTTTTTAAAGTTTCATCCCGACCCGATTATTTTCCCTTTACACTTCCGGAAACTGTTAATGAAGGGTCCCTGGAATTTTATTTAATTGAATCTAATGCTGCAGGTTCAAGAAGACCCGGTTATAAAATTTACCTGCAAGGGAAAACAGAGTAGTTAGCAGAAGTTTTGCGAATACCCTATACCACACTAAGGTTTTCTTTTATATTCTCTGCTTAGTAGAATGATAAGTCCTGCCGCAATAAGCACAATTGGCCAGTATTTGTCACCAATATTAATTATTGAAGTAAAAAAAGTTTTAACAGTAATTGAGCCAAGAAGAGTAGTTACTATTATTGCTGATATAATTGATGTCAAAGAAATAGCTAAATAACCTTTCCTTGTGGGATCATCAAAAAAAAGCATAAGAAAATTAATTCCTATAATTAAAAGGAGAGAGGGGAAGATTATTTCTTTACTGTTAGTAAATTCATAGTTGTTAATAAGAAAAAGAATAAGTCCTACCAGGAAAAGTGAGGAACCAATAAACAATATTACAGTTTGTTTATTTCCAAAAGAAGTATAAACCAAGGTTATGCCATAAAAAATTAGAGCATAACCTATCAGTTCAACACTTGTAAAATCAATTATGCCGAACAATTTTAAAACTATTGAAAGAGCAAGAAAGATAAGAAGATATATTAGGGCAAGCTGGTTATTACTCAATATTTATCTCAAATATCGTTTTCAGTTTTATTTTATAATATCCTTTGCCCCATACTCGAAGCAATAAGATCTGTTGCAAAAAGAGCACTTTTATTTTTATCATCAAGAATCGGATTCACCTCAGTGATTTCCAAAGAAGACATACATCCGCATTCAGCAATAGATTCCATAAGAAGGTGGGCTTCTCTATAGCTTAATCCGCCGGGAACCGGAGTTCCAACTCCAGGTGCAATTGAAGGATCAACGCTATCAAGATCAAAACTTACATGAATATGATCAACCTTCTCTCTGAACTGCTTAAGAACTTTTACAATGATTCTGTGTATTCCAAGTTTATCAATGTCGGTCATTGTATAAACAGGAAGATTTAGTTTTCTAATATTTTCTCTTTCAAGCTCGTCAACACTTCTTATTCCTATTAAAGCACAATTCTCAGGTTTAATTTTTGGTGCAAAGCCGTAAAAATTTACAAGTTTCTCATGTCCAATTCCGAGAGAAGCCGCAAGAGGCATTCCATGAATATTGCCGGATGGAGATGTTTCATCAGTGTTCATATCGGAGTGGGCATCAACCCAGATAACGCCAAGATTTTGCCTGTGTCTTTTACAGTAAGAAGCAATTCCTGCAATTGTACCTATTGCTATTGAATGATCGCCGCCAAGGCAAAGAGGAAAATCTCCTCTTTCAAGAACTTTTTCTACTTTACCTGCAAGTATTCTTGATGTCTTTAAAATTTCCCCAAGATACTTAAGCTTTGGATTAGATATTTTTTGTTTTTCCATAATCTGGATGAAAATATCTCCACTGTCAATAATCTTATAGCCTAATTTTTCAAGTTTCTCTTTCAAACCAGCAATTCTTAATGCAGATGGGCCCATATCAACACCTCTCCTATCTGCACCAAGATCCATAGGAAATCCAATTATGTTAACTGTCTTTGAATTTTCTTTTTTCATGAATGGATGTTTTAAATCATAAGAAAGTTAAAAAGTTTCTTATAATATCCCAAAAGGAAAAAATTCTTCATGTTATATAATTATCCTAATGATTATATTCTTACTGACAATTTTTTTTCTTTAAGGGATATAAGAATTGTACAGCAAAGAGCCAAATATAAGTGTTGGAATTCTCTCTGAAAAAGAGATAAAGTTTGAGCTTTATGGTGATTTTTCAGTGCAGGGATTTAAACAAACCTTCAGCGGGAGGTTTTCTGCAGAAGTTCGCGACAATCGCATTTTTTGCAAATCAGGAAAAGATATATTCGAAAATTCAAATGAAATAATATTTAAGCCGAGTGATCCTGCATTAGATTCTTTTTTTATCATGGATGTTCCGATCGGTATAAAGTTTCATTGGGAAAGAAAAGAGAAACAGGGGTTCATGGGTTCTCTCAAACTTTTCAGAGAGACTGATAAAATCTGGGCAATAAATATTCTCACGGTTGACAGGTATCTAACCAGTGTTATCTCTTCCGAAATGAGTTCAAAAAGTTCTCTTCAGCTTTTGAAAGCACATGCAATCGTTTCAAGAAGCTGGCTTCTTGCTCAGATTGAAAAAGCGAAATTTCTAAAAGGAAAAAAAGGAAAATATAAATCGGTTTACCAAACAGAGAATGAAATAATAAAATGGATGGACAGAGAGGATCATAAATTTTTTGATGTATGTGCAGATGACCATTGCCAGAGGTATCAGGGGATAACAAAAATTTCAACAGAAAATTCCCGGCTGGCTATTGAAGAAACAAGAGGTATCGTTTTGACGTATGATAAAAAAATCTGCGATACACGCTATTCAAAATGCTGCGGGGGAATTACCGAAGCTTATGAAAATGTATGGGAACCAATTAAACATGATTATCTCTCTTCCATAGTAGATTACAAATTTGAACCGGAAAATTATGTTACTGATTTTTCTTCAGAGCTGAATACAAGAAAGTGGATTACTGGTAATCCCTCCTCCTTTTGCAATACATCTGATAAAAGAATTCTGACTCATGTTTTAATTGATTATGATCAGGAGACAAGTGATTTTTTCAGATGGGAAGTTGAATATTCTCAGGATCAGATTAAAAGAATTATAGGATCGAAAACCGGAATTGATTTCGGAGAAATAATAGATTTAGTTCCTGTGGAACGAGGCGACTCCGCAAGACTTGTAAAACTGAAAATTGTTGGCTCAAAGAAAACTTTGATAATAGGGAAAGAACTTGAAATCAGAAAAGTTCTTTCGGAAACTCATCTTTACAGCAGTGCTTTTATTATTGATAAAGGGGAAGAAAAAAACGGGGTACCGGAGAAATTCATTATTCAAGGTGCAGGCTGGGGGCATGGAGTTGGTCTTTGCCAAATTGGTGCTGCTGTTATGGCTGAACTAGGTTATCAGTTCGATGAAATAATTTTACATTATTTTAAAGATGCTAAGCTGAAGAAGATTTATTAAGTGAATAATATTTTTTTTAGTCATAATAAGTTAAATGAACTAACCTCACTAAATGATTATTCCGATGTCGCAAGACTGCTTCTGGAAGAGCAGATAAAATTCTGGCCCGAATTAGAAAAATCTTATAGTTCATATAAAACTCCGAAAACCAAAACTTTCAAGTTCAATGGATTTGTAATTAAGGTGCAGAATAATCCCGGGAGAATTACATCTTCATCAGCAAAAGTTGATGAAGAATCTATTAAGGTAAGAGCCTGCTTTCTCTGTCCGGAGAATCTTTACTCAAAACAGAAAGCAATTCAATATGGAGAAGATTTTTTAATCCTTGTAAATCCTTTCCCCATTTTTCCTGAACATTTTACGATACCTCACAAAGATCATATTCCACAAGCTGTTAAAGAATGGTTTGGTAGAATGCCCGCTTTTAGTAAAGATTTTTCAAGAGATGTAATTATTTATAATGGGCCTGCATGTGGAGCTTCTGCACCTGATCATCTTCACTTCCAGGCAGGCAGTAAATTTTTTATGCCAATTGATAACGGTTTCCATTCTCTTAAAAATGAATATGGTGAAATTCTTATTGAGAATGATTCTCTAGTTGTTGCCGGTATTGATGATGGATTAAGAAAATTTATTTCGATTGAAACAAAGGAAAGTTCTTTAGCAGAGAAAGCGTTTGATATTTTCTATCACTTTTATTCCAGAGTATCAAATGGAAAAACCGAACCGATGATGAATATTATTTGCTTTTACGAGCCAAGGCAAAATCAGGAAAGCAAGAATTATGGCTGGCGAACAATAATATTTTTGAGAGAAAAACACAGACCTTCTCATTATTTCAGAGAAGGGGAAAATAGAATTCTTCTTAGTCCAGCTGCTGTTGATTTTGGAGGAGTCTGCATACTTCCTTTGGAAAAAGATTTTGAGAAAATAACAAAGGAAGACGTTGCTGAAATATTCCGTGAAGTAAGCATTGGTAAGGAACAGTTTGAGTATCTAAAAGCTGATCTTAAGAAAAGTTTAAAAGCTAATCTTCACTCATAATATCGTTTAAGAATATAAGATTTTTAGATTTTGAGTTTGAAATTATAATTTTAATGATAGCAGTAAGCGGTACTGCAAGAAGCATCCCGATAATTCCCCAGATGTAACCCCAGATTAAAACAGCAATTAAAATTACAAGGGGATTAAGATTTAATCTTTTACCCATTACCATAGGTTCGATAACATTAAAAAAGAGAGTTTGGAGAATACCAATTACTACGGCGACTGCAATTGTTGAACCGAGCGAATCGAACTGAATTAAAGAAAGAAGAACGGGTAATATAAGTGCAATTGCAGATCCGATTGTTGGAATGAAGTTAAAGAGGAAAGTGAAAAGACCAAGTATTAATGCAAAATCAAGCCCGAATAAATATGCAGTAATTCCAACTACAACGCCAGCAGCAAGATTAATACTAATTTTTGCAATTAGATAATGCTGGATCTGTTTTGTTATTTTATTGAAAGTATCCGAAAGCTGAAGTTCCTTTTCTGATTTTTCATGTTCAAGTTTTTCATCGAAGGATTGCGTCTGATCCTGATTTATCGGGACTTTTTCCTGGTAATGTTTTTTGATTTTTTTTAGCTCAGGTCTTACTCTTCTGAGAACAAATCTTTTTTTAAATGCTTCATAAATATTCTTATGCCCGGTTACAACGAAAATAAAAAAGAAAAGCAGGAAAAGAAGATTTCCCATTACATTAAAAGTTGAAGTAAAAACCCCGCCCGCAAGAATTTTATAATCAATTTTTGAAATTATATCCTGTATAGAAAATTTAGTTAAGGAAGGGCTTTTAATTCCGATTGATACTGCTGTATTTCGTACCATTGTATTCAACTTTTCTGCATAAACCGGTGCATCCTCTCCTAATCTTAAAAAAGAATCAATAAGGAATTGAGATACT
>MHAF01000025.1 GCA_001802865.1 Ignavibacteria bacterium RBG_16_34_14 | reverse complement strand
TCCGTTTACAATAAGATTAAATGCTTCATAATTATTTGGCTGAAATGCACCTGAATGTAATCCACAATTACCAAAAACATCAGCATGATTGTAGCTTATGAGAGCAGAAATGTTTCCACCGTATGAATCTCCGAGCACAATTCTTTTTGAAGTTTCAGGAATTGTTTTGTATATAGAATTAACAAAAGGAACAAGCTCATTTACAAAGAATGCTCTATACTGATTTCTTTTACTGAATGCATATTCCTCGTTCCTGTTGTTTGGCTTAACAAAAACACCGATAATCTTTTCTATTTTATTACTATCTAAAAGATTATCAATTACATTAACAGCATGAGCAAGGTCAACATACTCATATCCATCCTGGAAATAAACTGATGGGTATCTTTCAGTAGAATTAGAGTTATATCCGGGAGGTAAATAAATTTTTATCTGGTAATTTGAATTTGTATTTGTACTGAAGAGATTTTTTACTTCAACTGTTCCGTGTTGAATGCTGCTGTTATATTCAATTTCCCACGGTTGAATATATTCCGGCATAGAAAGTTCTGAATTAGGACCAAATCCTCCTGTACATATATTTGGATTTTCAGGATCAAGTATCCAGTCACTTCCGTTTCTTACAAATTTATAATCAAGCCGTGCATTCATTTCAAATGTTTTGGTACAATACCAGAATCTTGTCCCTGCAAGTTTTGTCATCATATCTGAATTAGAATTCCAGCCATTAAAATCTCCGGCTACTGAAATGTTTGAGACATTCCCCAAGTAAATAAAATTGGCTTCATTCTCTTCAATGAAAGGAATACCAACTGATCTTGCATAAGTCATAAAACTGTCTACTGCTACTGCTTTTGAAGATGAATCAGGAAGTGAGTTTACATGGTTTATGAATTGAGTAAACTGAGTTTGAGCATTTGCAAGATTTGCAACAAATAAAAATGCAATTAGTATTAAGAATCTCATAGACATTTGATCAATTTTCAAAAACCAAAATTTCGCTTTCAGTTTTTCCTTCAGGTATCCGTTGGTTTTCTTCCATCAAACCTTCTATATGAAACTGAATAGCTTTATAAATTCTCTTCTCAATATCCTTTCTTGTTTTACCTGTAGCTATACAACCAGGCAGATCGGGAACATATGCGCTATAACCTGTTTTGGTTTTTTCATAAACTACTAAATACTTTCTCATAAAATTATCCTTTCATATTCTTTATTTGGGCCTGTTTTAATATACTATTCAAAGTACCAGGTGAAACTTCATCCGACATCCTATGGCATGAGACAGTTACCAGACCTTTTTTATCTAAATGCTTGAATTGCTTATGACTACCTTTTTGTCGTACCTGATACTAGCCATCATTAGTAAGTAATCGAATAAGTTCTCTTACTTTCAATCTCCTTTAAACCCAATTGAAATTATATAAAGATATATTATTTATAACTATAAATTTAACAACCAAAACTTACTAAGATTACCATTTGATTAAAAGTGCTATAACTTAGTCTATGATTCAACTTTCTTAAAGATTAAAAATAAAGTAAGGTATTTATTTTTTTCTTACTCAATTTTTAAAACAGATATTGACAAAAGGAAAACACTTCCTTATCATTGCCAAGCTAAATTCTTACCAAAGCATAAAATAAATAAAAAAAGAGAGAGGATTTTTATGAAAAAACTTTTAAAGGTTCTTGGAATTATTATTGGCATACTTGTATTGCTCGTTATTGCAGGATACATTTATCTTAACGCAACTTTCCCAAAGGTTGACCCTCCCATGGATGTTACTGTAGAAATAACCGAAGACAGATTGGAAAGAGGAAAATACCTTGCTCATCATGTAACTATCTGTTTGGATTGTCATTCAGAACATGACCAGACAACATTTAGTTACACCATTAAACCAGGGACTGAAGGAAAGGGAGGAGATAAACTTGATGAAAGTTTTGGTTTCCCGGGAACCGTATATATGAAGAATATTACACCGGCTTCTCTGGGGAGCTGGAGTGATGGTGAACTTATCAGGGCTATTACATGCGGTGTAAATAAAGATGGAAATGCACTTTTCCCTATGATGCCTTATCTTGGTTACAATCACTTATCCCAAGAAGATTTATACTCTATTGTTGCTTACATAAGATCTTTGAAACCTATTGAAAATAAAGTTCCTGACACTGAGTTAAACTTTCCACTCAACCTTATTGTAAAGACAATTCCTCTTCAGAACTATACTCCAAAAGAAACTGTTAATAAATCTGATGTCTTAAAGTATGGTAAATATCTTGCAACAATAGCAGGTTGCGAAGGCTGCCATACTCCTACTGACCAGGGTGAACCTTTGCCAGGGATGGATTTTGCAGGTGGCGAGGAATTTACTTTGCCACATGGTGTAGTTCGTTCTCTCAATATCACTCCCGATACTGAAACAGGAATTGGAAACTGGACCAAAGAAGATTTCATTAAAAGATTTAAATACTATGATACCGATAGTACAAGAAATATTCCGGTTGGTCCAGAAGAGTTTAATACTGTTATGCCTTGGACAATGTTTGCCGGAATGACTGAAGAAGATCTTGGAGCTATCTATGAATATTTGCGAACAATAAAACCTGTAAAAAACAAAGTTGAAAGATTTACTCCTCACAATAAAACTACAGCCAGTAAATAATTTTGTATAAGTGAGATTCACTAATCCAGAGTGAATCTCACTTTACAAATCGGACAGCTAATCCTTCTAAATAAAATCTTTATATTTAATTTGCAATTATAAAGTTTTATAAACAAAGAATTGAGATATGCTTTCTGATAAATTCCTCGTAAAACCAGGTAAAGAGATTGACCTTTCTAAAATACCAACCTCTAATTCATTTGATCATAAAAAGGAGGAAACAAAAAAATTATTAAAGCAGAATGTTAAAAGAATGTTTGAGCTTCAGAATAAGCTTTATGCACAAAACAAATATTCTGTTCTTATAATTTTCCAGGCAATGGATGCAGCAGGGAAAGACAGTACCATCAAGAATGTAATGTCAGGGTTAAATCCACAGGGCACTCAAGTTTACAGCTTTAAACAACCTTCTGCTGAGGAACATGATCATGATTATTTGTGGAGAATTCATAAAGCTATACCGGAAAGAGGAAGAATAGGAATTTTTAACCGCTCACATTATGAGGATGTTCTTGTTGTTCGTGCACATTATATTATAAAGAATCAAAACCTGCCAGAGAAAACATTAACAAAAGATATCTGGCAAAGAAGATTCCGGCAGATAAGAGATTTTGAAAAGCAACTTTATGAAAACGGAACTGTAATAATTAAATTCTTTCTTCACGTTTCTAAAGAAGAACAGAAGAAGAGATTCCTTAAAAGAATTGATAAGGAATCGAAGAACTGGAAATTTTCCGCAGCTGATATTGATGAAAGAAAATTCTGGGATGATTATCAGAAATGTTATGAAGAAGCAATTGCTGCAACAAGTTTAAAACATTCTCCATGGTTCATAATACCTGCAGATCAAAAATGGTTTATGCAGCTCGCTGTTTCACAGATAATTACAGAACAGCTTGAGCAACTGGATATATCTTATCCTAAACTCTCAAAGGAAGAATTAAATAAATTGGAAGACTGCCGCAAACAATTGTTGGATGAAAAATAAACTCATTTAAATAATTCTTTTATCTTCTCAGGTGGTCTTGCTAGAATTGCTTTATCTCCCATTTCAATTATTGGCCTCTGTACAAGATCAGGATGTTTAACCATCAAATCAATTAATTCTTCATCAGAATAATTTTTATTCTTTATATCAAGATCTCTATAAATCTTCTCTTTTGTCCTCATTACTTCAGCCGGTTTCATTTTCATCTTCTTTAATAAAGATTTTAACTCTGCCTTTGAGAAAGGATCTATGTAATAATTAACTTTTTCAAAATCTATCCCCTGCTCTTGAAGAGCTTTTGCAACATTGCGACAGGTAGTGCAAGTAGGTTTTTCATAAACAGTTACTTTGTTCATTAAAACTTCTCCTTTGTTCTTATTGTATCTTTAACATCAATATCTGTAAGCACCTGGTAGTATCCTAATGAATTTTTCTCAATTATTTCATCTGCAAGCAGCAGATATGCAACAGAAGATTTTGCAGATGGATTAAGTTTTATTGAAGGCTTATTTTGAAATGTAGCTTCTACGATTGCAACATTTTTAGGAATTACTGTCCTCAGCATTAAATCAGGATACTTGGCATAAAGTTCTTTCTTGGCAGTGAAAGAAACTTTTGTATTATATTCATAATTCGACATAAGTATCCCTTCAACCGAAAGATGCTGATTAAAATTTTTTTTGATGTTATCCATATGATCAAGAATTTTATCAACAGCATTCATTGAAAATTTCCCCGTCATAAAAGGAATAAGAACCGAATCGGCAGCAATTAAAGCATCGGTTGTTAAGCCGATCAGGTATGGAGGACAATCAATAATAATAAAATCAAATGAGTGTGCTTCTGCTCTTAGTACGTTGCGCAATAGAGATTGGTTTGCTGCAAGTTTTGATAATCTTACTTCATCTTTATAATTAAGATTCTTTAAAGGAATAAAGGATAGATTTTCCTCTTCTGTCTTTTGTATTACCTGTAAAAGTGATTTGGAAAAATTAAACACATCGAACATATCGCCGTTTATTTTTTCTTTTATAAATCCGAGTGATGAAGAACAGCAGCCGGCAGGATCGAGATCAATCAAAAGTGTTCTTTTCTTTTTTAAAGACAGGGCAAATGCAAGATTAACAGCGGCGGTAGTTTTTCCTACTCCCCCTTTTGGTAAAGCAATAGCTATTATTTTGCCCATTAAACTTTTATACGATCTCCTGCTAGAAAAGAATTGAAATAATCATTTTCAAAATAAATATTTATTCTGTTATAGGGAATAGATTTTTATAATACTTACATTTAATTCGATATTGAAGAATTTAAATTACCATTTTGGTACACACCTTTATTCTGTAAACCAAAATTTATATATTTATTTGTTGTTTCACTACAATTATTATGAAAATATATAACTATCTGCTTGAAAGTATAAGTATAAAAGGTGCGGCGTATCTCATTCTTCTTGATCCTGATAAAATAACAGAAGAACTATTACCTGCTTTTGTAAAGCATTGTGAAAAATCAGGAGTTGATGCTTTTCTCATCGGCGGCAGTTTAATGTTTAACGGCAATTTTGAGCCTTTTATAAAGCAAGTAAAAGAGAATACAAAACTTCCCGCAATAATATTTCCGGGTGATATTAACCAGATTTCAAGTGAGGCAGATGCAATACTTTTTCTTTCTGTTGTAAGCGGCAGAAATGCTGAACATCTTATTGGCAAACATGTTCTTGCTGCACCAATAATTAAAAAAGCTGATATCGAACCAATCTCAACGGGATATATTCTTATTGAATCGGGTGTAACTACAACAGCAGTATATATGAGCGGCAGTCTTCCTTTACCCAGGAATAAACCTGAAATAGCAGCAGCAACAGCTTTGGCAGCAGAATATCTTGGAATGAAATTCGTTTACCTTGAAGCCGGCTCAGGCGCAGATAACTCCGTACCTGATGAAATGATTAAAGCTGTATCTTCCGTTTGTAAGATACCTGTAATTGTTGGCGGCGGAATAAAATCTCCAATGGCTGCAAGAAAAAAAATCGAAAGCGGTGCTAAGATAATTATAACAGGTAATTTTTTTGAAGATGAAAACAATTGGGATATGATAAAGGATTTTGCTGATGCGGTGCATATAAGAAAACCTGTAATGGTTTGAATAAAAATTAAAAATGGCTAATTAAATATTAAAAACAAGCCGTCTTTATGACGGCTTTCATTTTAGAAGGGAATAATCATTGGATAAAAGAAAATTTATAAGTGAATCATTAACCCAAAGCTCTGAAACAAAACTTAAAATAATTAAAGAATGTTCTGAAGATATTCTTTCTGCTTCAGAATTAATTATTGATGCTTTCAGAAATGGCAATAAACTTTTACTTTGCGGGAATGGAGGAAGTGCAGCTGACTGCCAGCACATCGCAGCAGAACTTGTAATAAGGTTAAGCCATAAAGTTAAACGACCTGCTTTACCCGCCATTGCACTCACAACTGATACTTCTTATTTGACCGCGGGTGGAAATGATATAGGTTTTGAAAATGTTTTTGCAAGAGGTGTTGAAGGGCTTGGTGCGATGGGCGATGTTTTACTAGCTATTTCTACAAGCGGGAATTCTGAAAATGTTATACGGGCTGTTCAAACTGCAAAATCCAAAATGATGAAGACGATTGGATTCTTAGGCGGAGATGGCGGTAAACTTAAATCATTAGTTGATTTGCCTATTGTAATTCCCTCTTCAAATGTTCAGAGAATCCAGGAAGGACATATTACTGTTGCTCATATTATTTGTGAGATTATTGAGGAAGAGTTGTATGGTTAATTTTTGTCATACCGGACTTGATCCGGTATCCCCTTTAAAAGCATTCAGATTCCGCATCAAGTGCGGAATGACAACTGAATTTACAGTTTAGTATCCATCCAACTTATTTTATCCCCTTCTTTTATGTTATGCTTATCTGAAAATCCGGCTACAACCTCAACAACATAAATTGCTGGCTTTGATGAAGGATAGGATTGATCGGATAAAACTCTGGTATTCTTATGAATTGTTACAATCTCTCTTTGTCTATTAACAAAAATCATATCAAGGGAGATAAATGTATTCCGCATCCAAAAAGACTTCATCTCTTCATCAGGAAAAATAAAAAGCATTCCCTGGTTTTCTTCCATACTTTTTCTTTTCATTAAACCCAATTGTCTGTCAAAATCAGTATCGGCAATTTCAAGATCTATTGTAACAACCGGTTTATTATCTTTTGTGTAAAATGTAAGCTCTCCTTCTTTTGTAAAAGTATATTCATCCAATGGTTTATCCTTCTTAAAAACATCCGGGAATACAAGAAAAAATATTAAAGCAAGAACTGCAATTACTGCAATAACCTGGTAAATAGGTTTTATTCCCTTTTTACTTTGATGTGATTTTACAACTTGTTTTACTGGTTTCTTTTTAGCCACAGAATTTTTTCCGTAATTTTAGATTCGAAAAATAGTTCTCAAACTTACACATTTTTCCTGTCTGCCAACAGGCAGGTAACAAAGCAATAAAGAGAAAATGTGAAAGAATTTTACTATTAAAATAAAAATTAACTCACTCTAATCTCTTAAAAAAAGAGAGACTTATTGGCAATAAAAAATAATAAATAGTTATGGTGTTACAGAATATTAAATATTAAGTTATGAAATCTTACAAGCCCTTCTCTTTGCAAGAGAAGGGTTGGGATGAGTTCCAGAAAGAAATTTTTTAACTAAGCATTAAGAAAAATGAGTGACAACAAAATCCTTGAAAGAGATAAAATAGAACTGAACCAATCCCAAACTAAAATGTTAATAGTGGCTGGGGAAAAGAGGTTTATGAAAACACTACTGTAGAAAAGATAACTTATCTATCAGAAGGGTTAAGAATTAAAGGCTATCTTGCTTATCCAAAAGACAATAAAGGAAAGAAATTCCCCTGCATAATCTGGAACAGGGGCGGATACGAAAATAAAGGGGCAATTGATAAATTTACAGCAAGGAGTATATACGGACAAATTGCAAGCTGGGGTTATGTTGTGTTTGCATCTCAATACAGAGGAAATGCAGGAAGTGAAGGAAAAGAGGAATTTGGTGGAAGCGATGTTGATGATATTTTGAACCTTATTCCTCTTGCAGATGAACTTCTTTTTGCCGATAAAGAGAAATGGGGAATTGAAGGTTGGAGCCGCGGCGGTATGATGACTTATCTTGCATTACTGAAAAATCCAAACTTTAAGTGCGGGATTCTTGTTGGAGCTATTTCCAATTTCAAAGATTATGTTGAAACAAGCGACAATAGAAATTCTATTTATAAAAAGATTATAGGGGAAAAAGATTTTGAGAAAAAACTGGAGAAAAGAACTATAATAAATTTTGCAGATAAGCTTCCTAAAATTCCTTATCTCTTAATGCATGGAGAAAGTGACGAAACCGTTCCGGCTTCACAGACAATTGAAATGGCAAAAAGATTTGATGAGTTAAATATCCCTTATCGTTTAGTTTTGTTTGAAGAAGGAGATCACTACCTGAAAAAGCATAGAAAAGAAGTTGATGAGATGAGAAAGATGTGGTTTGAGAAGTATTTGAAATTTTGACTATTTCTTATTACCTGGCATCACCGATAAATTAAGTTTTATTTTTCTTTCGTTAGACTTCATCATGACTACCGATATCTACTGGTATTATTTTATCTTCATTAATTAAAAAATAAACCGAAATACGATAAGAGATGTTTATTGATACTGAATGTAATTCAGATAATTTTCCACTCAGCTTGTGTAATCTTAATGAAGGATGGGTTGGATTCATTTCCAGCAATTTCAGCGTCTTTTCGTATTGGGATATTAATTCAGGGTGCTTCTTAATAAACTTTTTAACACGTCTTAAATAGCTGTCAGTATAAATTATTTCAGCCACGGGCTATTCTCTTAACATGCTTTTCTACAGATTCTTTTACAAACTTTCCTTCTTTAATATCTCTTTTTGTTTCTAATAGAGCAGCTTCTAATTCACATTCCCTTAAATAATTGTATTTTTCAATGGGAACAACGACATATCTGTTTTTCCCTCTGACCGTCACAATTACTTCATTTCCGTCGGAAGTTTCTTCATTTAAAATTGAAACGCCTTTTGTCTTTAACTCATTCGCTGTTATTATTTGCGGCATTTTTAATAATCCTTTTATTAGTGCTATTAAAGGTACTAAAAAGGGGGTTGTCTTTCAAGACATTTTTAATGATAGAAAGAAGTTGATGAGCTGAGAAAGATGTGGTTTGAGAAGTATTTGAAATAAGTTGTCGTAATGATTGAAGCTTGTCCCGAACTTGATTCGGGATCAAAGTGTGACATTACTGAATTTGTCATGCTGAACTCGTTTCAGCATCTTCCTTCGCTTCCTGAGATTCCGAAACAAGTTCGGAATGACACATTCTTATCAACCACTTAAATACTATTTTATTAAAATCATTTTCTTACTTTCAACATAATCCCCAGCCTGCAATTGATAGAAATAGATTCCTGTAGAGAGATTGACTCCATCAAACTCAACCTCATAACTGCCAGCAGGCTTTTCTTCATTAACGAGAGTTGCAACTTCTCTTCCAAGAAGATCGTAAACTTTTAATATAACAAAACCACTTACCGGCAACTGCCAACTGATGATTGTGTTTGGGTTGAATGGGTTGGGGTAGTTTTGGGAGAGGGAGAAATAGAATTCGTTTGTTAAATCAATTACATCTGTACTGATAGTAGTATCCACTGTGAATGTGAATTCTTGAGACCATTCACCTAAGCCAAGTTCATTCTCTCCTCTTACACGCCAGTAATAACTTTGTTTATGTTTCAGATTGTTTAATGTTTTAGAGTAATCAATTGATATTAAGGTATCATAGCAAATAGAATTGAAATTATCGGTAGATACTTGAAGTCGAAATTGTGCAAAAAGTATGATTGTCCATTCAAGGTTCACTGAACTTCCAACCAGTGCACCATTTAATGGATTTAATAATTCAGGTACTTCAGAAATATTTGAAATATAAGTTGCATCATTGGTTTTTAATATAATCCCCCTCCCGCCACATATCCATCCTTCGTTATCGTAATTAACATACAATGATCTGACATTATTGACTTCGTCTCTGTAAATGTAAGTCCAAGAATCTCCTCCATTTTTTGAAAAAAGAGCACCGTTTTGTGTTGAGACTCCACCATTCGCCAAACACCACCCTGTTGTATTGTCTTTAAAAAGGATTGAACTTAAATCCACCGAATAATAATTTTTAATCCTCCAATTATGTCCCCCATCTTCCGTTTTAATGATAGAGTTTGCAGTTGTTATCCATCCATCAGTCTCAGAAATTAGAAATATATCTGTTAAAGAATAGTCAAGTGTTATGAACTCCCAGCTCTCACCGCCATCATAGGAAATTGCTAATTCTCGATTTCCCATAGCCCATCCATAATTTTCATTCACAAAAGTAATTTTTTGAAATCCATAGATGTGTAAACCTGTATTGATTATTTCCCAATTGTTACCACCATCTATTGTTTTCGCAACGTTTCCATATTGTCCTGCTGCCCAACCTAAATTATTATTTAGAAAAAAAACAGAGTTCAATCTTACGCCAGCACCTGAATTAATATTGTCCCAAGAAATACCACCATTGGTACTTCTTTTCAAAAATCCATCTTGGCCATAGGTCAGCCAAATACTTATTGAGTCTATGCAAAAGATAGAGTTTGCAGAGGTATTGGTATTGTTCATTACAATCCAATTCTCACCTTTGTTTGTAGTTTTGGCTAATAAATTACTAAAACCGGGCGTTGGCATTACCCACCCGAAGTTATTATCAACAAAAACAACAGATTCCAAGGGAATAGTTATTCCATTGATGTTTTGCCATGATTGAGTGTTGTTTTTTGTTAAAATAATTCCGGGTACACCAACTAAAACTATTTTTGAACTATTATTGCTACAAATATCTCTTAATTGTGGATATCCATAACCTAATGATATATTTTGCCATATTTCACCATTATTTGTGCTATGAAAAATCTGACCATGTGCTCCAATAGCCCATCCTACATAAACGTTATCAATTTTCTTGAAATATATTTTATTCAACCAATGATCACTTTGATTACCGTAAGCAGACACTGTCCAAGTGAAACCTCCATCTGTTGTTTTTCTAATTACACCAACACCACCGAGACCTCGATTTGAAGTCCCTACTACAAAACCTGTATCCCTATTAAGGAAGAAACAATCATAAATTCCTTCATAAACACCTGTATAATAGAAATTCCAGCTTAACCCGCCATCAGTTGTCTTGAAGACCTTGTTTTCATTGCCACAGCACCATCCATATAAACTATCAACAAAAAATATTGAGCTGCAATTATTATTATAAGTAGCCGACCATGTTTCTCCACCATCTGTTGTCTTGATTATTTTGTCAAAGAAAGTATCAATTATCCATCCATAATTTTTATCAGTAAAGCAAGCTGACGTTGGATTAAAGTAAAAGCCTATATTTATTTGAGTCCATGTGTTTCCAGCATTGACAGTTTTTAATGCAAGACTAGAACTTCCAAATATCCAGCCATCGGTAGAGTCAATGAATAGAATTTTGTAAAGGTCATTACTAACACCTAATTGTACAATTTCCCATGTTTCGCCACCATTATTACTTTTTAATAAAATCCCTTCTGAACCAACAGTCCAGACAGTACTTTCATTTTGATAAGTTACACTATAAAAATCATAATTAAACTTTGGATTTTGTTGATACCATTGTGCAAATAGATTGCTTGATAGGATTACCCAGAAAAGATATGTTGTAAAGAGTTTCATACAAACCCCTGCTAAATTATTCATTCATATTTACAACTTTGTGATTTCAAAATCAACAAAATTCTTAAAAGTCCTTTTCTTGAGTTTCTATCCTAAAACGATTACATTTTCTTTTCAATTATAACACTATTTAATTTAATACGAGTTAATTTGAGCAGAATTCTAAGGTTTGTTCTTATAAATTGATCATACTTCAAAACCGTTAAAACGGTTATTATACTTTCGAAGGTTACACATTAACCCCTGACTTAAGTCAGGGGTTACTAGATAAGCCTAAGAATCAAAAACCGTTTCAACGGTTTAAGAGTCTGCACGAATAAATTATTTTATAGCATTTGGTTAAAAGGTATAAAAAATGAAAAATGGTAAATCACTTGAACAGGATGTAAAAGATATTGAAACAAGAGAGTGGTTCTATTCACTTGATTATGTTTTAGAGCATGGAGGTCCTGAAAGAGTTAAAGAGCTTCTTCAGCAGCTTCAGATAAGGGCTCATAAAGCAGGAGTTGAAATACCTTTCTCGGCAAATACTCCATATATAAATACTATTTCAAGAGAAAAACAGCCACCGTTCCCCGGCAACAGGGAAATTGAGAGAAGAATTAAAAGTCTTATCCGGTGGAATGCAATGGCAATGGTTACCAAAGCCAACAAACTTGAAAGCGGAATCGGCGGACATATTTCAACTTACGCTTCTGCTGCTACTTTGTATGAAATAGGTTTCAATCATTTCTTTAAAGGAAGAGGAGATGATAATGATGGTGACCAGGTTTTTTTCCAGGGACATGCTTCACCGGGAATTTATGCAAGAGCTTACCTTGAAGGAAGGTTAACAATCAATCAGCTTCAGAATTTCAGAAGAGAATTAAAACCAGACGGAGGTCTTTCTTCTTATCCCCATCCCTGGCTTATGCCCGGCTTTTGGGAATTTCCAACTGTCTCAATGGGACTTGGTCCTATTATGGCAATTTACCAGGCA
>MHAF01000024.1:26357-27579 GCA_001802865.1 Ignavibacteria bacterium RBG_16_34_14 | reverse complement strand
GACGTCATTATCCTAACAGCATCTTATATGCTTTTCGATTTTATCTGGAAAGAATAGTATTTTAATTACAATATCCACTAAAAATAAATGATCTGGAAAATATTTTTATTTTTATTGCTTTGCTTTGTCTCAATAGCAGGGATATCCTTTCCCATAGTTGAGAATCCGCAAGCCTGGTATGAATTCCCGTTTATCAAAGGTCTTGAGCAAAATGCTAAAATTATCTTTTTTCATGTTCCAACTGCCTGGCTTACCGTACTTGCTTTTTTTATGACAGCGATTTACAGCTTCAAATATTTGAGAAAGGAAAATCTTGATGATGATGCAAAATCTTATGCTGCTGCACAGTTGGGGATTATCTTTTGCATTCTTGCAACAATTACAGGATCAGTCTGGGCAAAATTTGCCTGGGGTTCTTTCTGGAGTTGGGATCCAAGACAAACAAGTATATTTGCACTTCTATTAATTTATGGAGCTTGGTTTGCACTAAGGTCTTCAATTGAGTCGGAGGAGAAGCGGGCGACACTATCTTCTGTTTATGCAATTATAGCTTTTGTAACTGTGCCGTTTTTTATTTTTATTATGCCGAGGATAATGACAGGTTTGCATCCTGGTTCTGCTGATGATACAAATGCAGGGCCCATTGTTAATTTTAAGATGAATGCAAATATGCAGCTTATTTTCTTTTTATCTTTAATTGGATTTACAATTCTCTACTTCTGGATGTGGAATCTTGGTTATAAATCGCTTATTTACAGGGATAAACTTAATAAACAACTTATAATCCCGACCTTGTCGGGACAGGGAGGCTAAATTTGGAATTTTTAGAAAAGAATGCAATCTACATCGTAATGATAATTGTTTTAATTGTGTGGGTTGGAATTTTCTTCTACCTTTGGAACTTAGACAAAAGAATTAAGAATGTTGAAAAAGAAATCGGAGAAAAGAAATGAAAAACAAATATATTTTTGGCGGATTCATCATTATTGTATTCCTTGGTTTGATGGCGTACCTTTTCACTCAAAGCAATATTCAATATGAAGAAGACTTTACCAAGGTAAAAGAACAAACTAAAACAGTTAAAGCGACAGGGCAGTGGGTAAAAGAAAAGAATTATGAGATAAATAAAGAACATCAAACATTCAGCTTTTATTTGCAGGATGCTAAAGGCGTTGAAATGAAGGTTATGTATCATGGAGCAATACCTAACAATTTTGAATCT
>MHAF01000024.1:0-26281 GCA_001802865.1 Ignavibacteria bacterium RBG_16_34_14 | reverse complement strand
AGCAGTTTAAAGAACAACAAACAAAAACCTCTAACATTTAGCAAAGGGCAGAGGGCATAGAGCATAGAATATAAGGATGAGTAAATTTAGATTTCAGGATTTGGAAATATGGAATATGGCAATTGAATTATCCGATAAACTCTTTGATATTTCAGATAATCTCGAGCAAAGAAAACTTTATAGATTTGCAGAGCAGTTAAGAGGATCAGCTATGTCTATGAGCAATAATATTGCTGAAGGATCAGGATCAACTTCTAATAATGAATTCAGGCAATTCTTAAATGTTGCCCGCAGATCTACTTTCGAAAATGCAAACATTGTCATCATCCTTAACAGGAGAAAACTTTTAGAGGAAAAAGAATTGAATGATTTATTAGAACAATTAGATATATTATGTCGAAAGATTACGAATTTTCAAAAGTCACTAAATTAAAAACACTTTGCCCTATGCTCGATGCACTATGCAGTGAAGTGTTTGCGAGGAACAAATGATTGGTAGTGTAGTCTTAACAATAGCTTTGGCTTGCAGCATTTTCACGATGGTGATGTATTTTCTCAACTACAGGGGATATAAGAATACAATTAGTTACGGCAGGATTGGTTATCACTTAATGGCAATGCTTGTAATTGTTGCATCAACATTATTATGGCATGCTATTCTCACTCATAATTATGAATACAAATATGTTTACAGCTACAGCCAGAATTCGCTCAAGACCGGATTCTTAATTGCTTCTTTTTGGGGAGGACAAGAGGGAAGCTTTATGTTGTGGCTTCTTCTTACTTCAATTGTAGGAATTATACTTCAGTCTTACACATCGAAGCGAGGTGATCTCGAACCGAGGGTAATGGCTGTGTTTACTCTGGCAACAACATTTCTACTAATAATGGTTTCACCATTATTCAAAAATCCTTTTGCATATATCTGGACAGAATCTGTTTTCTTAAATATGAAAACTCTTAACCAGACTTTGGTAACTATGCCTTTATTCCAAAATTTTATTTTTAGTGATGGTTCAACCGGACAGAATTTTATAAAAATGAGCGGTGAACTTTACTCTGTTCTTTCTTCTGCAGGAATTGCAGTAAATGATCTTATAATTGACGGGAAAGGTTTAAACCCGCAGTTATTAAATTTCTGGATGCAGATTCATCCGCCAATTCTTTTTACCGGTTTTTCAATGGCAACTGTTCCTTTCACATTTGCAATTGCTGCAATGATGAAGAATGATTACAAAGATTGGGTAAAGCAGGCTTTTCCATGGGTTTTAGCAGGGACAGGAATTCTCGGGCTTGGAATTATGCTTGGCGGTTATTGGGCTTATGAAATGCTTGGCTGGGGTGGTTATTGGGCATGGGACCCTGTTGAAAACTCAAGTCTGATTCCATGGCTTGTTGGTGTTGCATCTGTTCATACTTTACTTGTACAGAGAAGAAGTCAGGCTAAAGGCGGTATCGGAAGATATGCAAAAACAAATTTAATTCTTTGTTTGATGACATACATCCTTGTTCTTTACAGTACGTTCCTTACAAGAAGCGGAGTGTTGGGTGATGCCTCTGTTCACTCTTTTGTTGATCCCGGAATGATTATTTATCTCTTTCTCGTAATTTTTATTGGGACTTTTATTGTTCTTGGTTTTGGGATGCTTTTCTATAGGTGGAAAACTTTAACTGAAGAAACTCCTGTTGATGAGGGATTGCTTTCGCGTGATCTTGCTCTGTTTACTGCAGCAGTTGTATTAAGCGCTTCTGCTATAATTATTCTTGTAGGAACTTCTGCCCCGATATTCGGGCAAGCTGTTGATACATTCTTTTATAATGAAATGCATGTTCCCCTTGTTATAATTATTGGTCTTCTTAATGGGTTAAGTATTTTATTAAAATGGAAGAACACAAAAAAAGAAGAGCTTATAAAGAAATCTGCTTTTGCTGTTGCAGCATCTCTTATTCTTACAGTTCTCATTGTTCTGTTTGGAAAAGTAACAGACATAATGATGATTATTCTTGCATTCTCAGCTTCATTTTCTCTTTTCGTTAACCTTGAGATTGCAATTAAAATTGTCCGCGGAAATATGAAAATGCTTGGTGCTTATGTTGCTCACATAGGAATTGCTTTATTCATTCTTGGCGTTATTGGTTCCGCTGCTTACAGCACTGAAAAAAATATTGATCTTATAAAAGGCGAACCTAAAGAAGCATTTGGATATCAGATGACTTTCACCGGCTTTCAGTCAATTGAAAACAATACCAAGTATGCTTTTAATGTTGATATAAAGAAAGGCGACAAAGTATATTCCATATCTCCCATAATGTACATAAGTGAATTCAATAATGGACTGATGAGAGAACCAGCGATCCTCACAACATTTACTAAAGACATTTATGTTTCTCCTTTAGGATATGAAGAAGGAGATCGTCGTGCTCAGGATGGCTCGGTATTTCAACTTGAAAAGGGTGGTTCAGTAGAATTTAACGGAGTAAAAATTATATTTACTGAATTTGATATTTCACCTGAGACTATGCAGGCAATGCAGCAAGGAAAAGATTTTGAAATGGGAGCTAAGTTTGCGGCCGAAATGAAAGGAATACGAAAAGAATTTGAGCTTAAAAGAAAAAGTATCAGTGGTAAAATTGAATTTACTTCAGAATCAATAAAAGATTTAAATCTTAAAGTTGAGCTCTTAAATCTTCAGGCTGGTAAAATTGATTTTGCTCTCTCAACTCTTGATGGAACCCAGAGGCAAAAGGTTGAGGAGAAGAAAGAAATTCTTTCTGTAACTGCAAGTGTTAAACCTTTTATTAATTTTGTATGGATTGGTGTAGCAATAATGGTGATAGGTTTCTTTGTTTCAGTTGTAAGAAGATTGCCCGAATCCTTTGTGAAATAAATGTAGATTGTAGATTAATAAACTTAAGGGGCGATTAAGTCGCCCTTTCTGGTTTTAAAGCCTATTTTTTATCGCTTATTATTTTCCCAAAAGTTAATTAAACAAAAAAATATTTTATTACAGCAGCAAAAATTATATCGGTACTCTATATAATATTCAATAATTTATTTTGAGGATTGCTTCTCTTTCCGATTTCTCATATCAAAATTTTAGATAATTTTATTAAGTCTAACGAATTGTCCTTTCATTTTTCCGCTGATTTAGTCAGATAACCTAATGTGTAGTTTTTATTTTGCATTAGGTTTATAATTTTAAATTTACAGGTGAAGTTAAATTGAACCTCATAAAATACAGGAGGAGAAAATGAAAATGTTCATAGTTCTTTTTTTAGTTGGTTCTCTTGCAGTAAATTTTTTAATCGCTCAAAAAAATAATGAGCAGATAAAGTTTAGTTCAAATGCAAAGAAAAATTTAATTATAGCTTTGAATTCTGATATTACAGGTCTAAAAAGAAGTGCTGTTTATTTTGCAGGCTATTATAAAATTCAGGAAGCGGTTAATCCTTTAGTAAAAGTGCTTAACTCTACTTCAACTGATTTATCGTTAAAAACATTAGCTGCTTATTCATTACACCAAATAGGTGATAAAGAATGTTTGGATGCTTTGAAAAAAGCTGCTAATTATAGCAATGATAAGCGTCTCTGTTCAAAGTGTAAATTGATGTATGAAGATTTAATTCAAGAAAAATCCGGAGTTGTTTATCAATGAGTAAAAATATTCTTTTATTTTAATAACCCGCCGCTGTTTAGTGACGGGTTTTTTTATTTAGCCACTTAATTCTCAAAAATTATTAAGAAAAAAAATAAAGAATCAGTATGGTGATATTACCTTTGGCATTTGTAGGTAATTCTAAAATCATTTCTGAAAAAGAGAGAAAACCTTTGAGGGAATATTTTCTCCCAAAATAAGACAAAACAGGTAAAAATTACCTTGAATTTAATCTTCAAATAAGGTAGAGAAGCGAAAAAAAAATAATCATCCTGTATCCCGTCAAATTTGTTTCAGTAATAATGAACTATTTCTTTTCTTATTTAACATTTAACAGCAAAATATTTTTATGAAATAAGAAGTCGATATGCGGCTATATACCGATTTTTATAATCTACTTTTAAGATCAGAGTGGCACTGAACATGAAGCAATAGAGCAGGTTTTTATTCTTATATATGCGAAAACTTATTTGTAATTATTACATCGTCAGAAGAATTATCATCATAAATTATAAAAGATTTTAGGATTGGAGGAAGAAATGGATCTTCGCAAAATAGCTTTTCTTGAAACATATACTTTGGAAAATGATGCGGGTATAATGGGAGCAATTCTCGTAACTGATGCTGATACAAAGCCGCTTGAGTTCAGAGTAACTGCACCAATTAAACCTACAAATTTTCAGAAAACTCTTTATGGAGATGTTCTTCTTGAGCACATCTTAACAGAACTTGTTTCTGTTCCTCTCCTTAATGCAATTAATGAGGAGATTGATCTTATTCTTGTTCGCGATGCTCTCTTCATGGGAGTCAATGAAAAACAGGGTATAAGAGTGGTAAGAGTTATGAATGAAGAGGATAAAAATTTCAAAGCAAGTAAATCTGTTCAGGAACTTGCATCTTCAAACGGAAGCCCCAAAACTTATGTTGAAACTTCTAAGAAATTTGAATCAGAATTAGCGGAGATAAAAGCAAAGCTCAGTTTTCTATCAGAGCATAGAAACCTGGTAGAACCATTCGATAGACTAAAAGTTGCCTGTGAACAGGTTCATCTTCAGAAAACCGGTGACTAAGTTCCTAAGCCAAAGGCAGATAAATTGAATGTACAAAACTATCAGGAAAAAAGTCGCTTCTACTGTTTCAGAAATTGAAAGAAGTGAAGACTTTGCCTGGGGTAAATGGCTTAAAACACCTTCGATGGCTGAACATACTGTCGAGGGTTTTCAGACTTCACTTCTCGATACCAACCATCTTAACTCCTGGTTAGAAAAACCAGCATTTCAGAAAAAAAGATTTGATTTCAGAGAAACATTTGTTTTCCCCGAATCTAAAAACCTTCATCCTAAAAAATCTAAGACCCACATCATTTTTTTTAGTCTTACAGAAACTAAAGTAAAAAAATTAAGACTCTTTGACAGGCAATTTAAATTTGAGCATAAGCCAGAAAAAGTTGAGCTCGGAAATATTCCCGTTAAGATGATGGAAGTTAAATGGAATTTACCTCAAACGAAAATTGAAGAGAAGTCATGGGAATTAAAGCCGGCTATTTTAAAAATTGATTTACTTAAAGCAGATAATTTAACACCTGATAATTATGCAGGCAAAGAATTTAAAGTTGAATTTAAAGCTGTAAAAGCTCCTCAAAAAATTTATAAAGTAAAGATCACCGGTTTAGATAAAATAAAGCTTGCCAAAATATATTACCTTAAAAACATTAGTCTGCACGATGTAAGAATATTAAGGGATTCGTATAATCTTCTCGCAAAACCTGCAGTTCAACAGGAAGAACTAAAATATTTTGTAACTGAAGTTGAGACAAAGCCTGAAGTTTTACAGGAAGATGCTGTCATTGAGGAGATAAAACCTATTGAAATAGTTGAGCAAACAGGAATATATAATGAGTTTACTAATAAGAGTGTCGATCAGCAAATGGCTGAACTACTCTCTGGTAAATTCAATCCTGATGAGGAGATAATAGAGAAAGAAATTTACCAGCAAACAAAAAGCAAAGAAGAAATAAATGTTCCTGTCTTAAATGAAAATGTTCCTGAAGAGAAAGAGGAGAAAGTTATTGAGACTCCCCATGTAGCAGAGGAAAAAATTATTGAACAGCCAAAGGAAGTTGAACCTGATGAAGTTGAAGAACCCGACGAAGTTGGTGAAAATGAGCGTGAAAATGAATTTGAATCCCTTTATTACTTCCAAGAAACTGGTGCTGAATTCTTGATGGAAAGTAAGCGTGCCCTTTTATCAGATGAAATGGGATTAGGAAAAACTGTACAGGCAGTTGCTGCTTTAAAAAATCATTTTACCAATAAAAAAATTAAATCTGCTATTATTATTTGTGAACCAACTGAAATTGGAAGCTGGGGAAAAATACCGGGAGATATTGATGGATGGCTGGGACATTTTCATCAAAGAGCGCCTGAATTAAAAGTTGAAGCAGCGAATGGTACCCCACAAGAGAGAAGCAAACAATGGAAGAATTTGCCTGATGTTTTAGTTCTTTCTTATGATTCTTTCTTTTTTGATCTTGAAGAAAATATTATTGAGTTAAAGGAACTAAAAAAAAACATCTGCTTAATTTTTGATGAAATTCAGATTGTACTTGGTCATAAAAATTATAACACTCAAAAACTTTCCAGGGCAATTAATCCAAAGTATCTCTGGGCGCTAAGCAGTTATCCTGAAGAAGCAATTAAGGGAAAATTAGAAAAAGTATTTAAAGAGAAACTCTCAATTAAAAATTATCTTGGAAGATCAAAGAAAGAAATTGAAAGTGGACTTCCGGGAATTATCTGGCAGAATAAATGGCTTAATCTTGATGAAGAACAGATTGAGGAATATAATGAAGCGTTCGCTACTGCAAAAGAAAAAGTGCAATGGTTTCTTGAATCCGGTAACCCTCTTAGGTTTAATGCTAATGTTTTTACACTTCTTCATCAACTTAAACAGGTCTGCAATTTCTCTGAGAAGAAAGGAAAGAGCAGTAAAACCAATGTATTACTTGAACATGTAAACCGGATCGCAGAAAACAGTCAAAAAGTCGTAATCTTTTCGCAGTATGATAAAGCCGGGACAAAGAAGATTGAAGATGTGTTGAAGAAAAACAGTATCAAATTTCTCTCTTATGCACCTGGGATGTCAACCAAAGAAATGGAAAATGTTCTTAAGAATTTCAGCGGCAGTACTTCTTTAACAGCATTGATTGCTGGTGTTAAACCCTCAAGGGTAAAAATCCCAGCGGGGAATATTTCTTATGTAATTCATTTTGATCTATGGTGGAATCCAGCCTCATTATGGCAGACAGAGGAATCAGTAATTGGTTCTTCAAAAGGGGAACAGAGCCTAAATGTTTACAGCTATTTAATGAAAGATACTGTTGAAGAAAGAATTCATTCGCTACTTTTTAAGAAAGGATTTCTCAACAAGCATATAATGGAAACAGTAAATCCTGATTCTATTACAGAAATGATTACTAATCCTGAATGGCTCGAAATATTTGATATGCCTGATGAGGAATATAAACAAAGATATCAAAAAGGACTCCTTGAAACTGAAAAGAGGATTGATAATTATTCAACTACCGAATTTACAGAAAGGGGTAAAAACTTTTTTGCAAAACTTGGTTATAAGAATCTTGATACAATTGAAAATAAAACTAATGACTCATTTGACGTCAGGCTACTTTTTAAGAAAGGATTTCTCAACAAGCATATAATGGAAACAGTAAATCCTGATTCTATTACAGAAATGATTACTAATCCTGAATGGCTCGAAATATTTGATATGCCTGATGAGGAATATAAACAAAGATATCAAAAAGGACTCCTTGAAACTGAAAAGAGGATTGATAATTATTCAACTACCGAATTTACAGAAAGGGGTAAAAACTTTTTTGCAAAACTTGGTTATAAGAATCTTGATACAATTGAAAATAAAACTAATGACTCATTTGACGTCAGGGGAATTTTTAAGAAAGCTAAATTCGATCAGCAGATGAATGCAAGATTTTTACTTAAAAATGATGTAACTGAGGAAGAAGTTAAGGCAAATCTTGCTGAACTTAAAGAAAAAACAAACCAAGGTAAGCATTTCCTTATCACAAAGGGATCTTTTAAGGGCGATGATGTCTTTCACTATAATGAAGCATTGATAGACCGAAGACTGCTTACCAAATATTTCTACCAGTTTATAGTTATATAGTTCTCAATTTTACTCTTCTTCCTAATTACCTATTTTAGATGCGACAAAAATCTATTTATTAGTTTTGATAGTGAATTGACAAACAATGAAACTTCTAATTATCACAATAATTTTTGGTGTAACCTCCACAATTATTAATTCGCAGGAGTTAAACAAACTACCAGTTATAGATTCATTAAAGATTGATAATAATTCTATTGAAAACCTTTTCTACAAACTCGATGAATTTGAATTTTATAGAGATTTAACAGAATTAAAACGTGATTTCAGTATTAATGCTGAAACAGCAAAACTCTGGTTAGAAGCATCATTGAACACCCTAAATAAATCTTCATTTAATAAAGAAAATAATCTTACACCGGGTTACCTTCACTCATCATTATATGAACAATATCTTGAAGATTCAAAATTCAATCCTTTTAGAACAGCACTTGGAATGATACAGGCAGGAGCAGTGGGTTATCTGGCATACAGACATATTAAAAAGTGGGTAATTAAAAAGTAAATAAAATTTCTAATTCAGTGAGTAAATTCATTAAAACCAACTATGATTTAAATGATAAGGAAATTATATCTGCAATTGATGAACTCTCACTCTGGGCTGCGCCATTTGGATTGAAGCTTCTCGAAACAATTAAGCTGAAGAAAAATATTACTGCCCTTGATATAGGTTTTGGTTTAGGATTTCCGCTGCTTGAAGTTGCAATGCGGCTTGGTGAATCCTGTAAAGTTTATGGCATTGATCCATGGAAAGCTGCAATTGAAAGAGCAAAGTTTAAAGCAAAGATATATGAGTTAAAAAATATTGAATTTATTTTAGGAGTTGCAGAAAATATTCCGCTTCCTGATAAATCAATAAATCTAATTACAAGCAATAATGGAATTAATAATGTTGAGGATTTAGAAAAAACTTTTATGGAATGCAACCGTATTTCAAAAGCCAATGCTCAGTTTGTTTTTACTTTTAATCTTGGTGGAACTATGATTGAATTTTATAATGCTTTTGAAGAGGTTCTGAACGATAAAGGAATGCTTAATGAGATTGGAAATATTAAGGAACATATCTATACAAAAAGAAAACCGATTTATGAAGTTAAAAAATTAGTAGAAGGAAATGGATTTATTGTAAACAATATTATTAAAGATGAATTTTGTTATCGCTTTACAGATTGCAGCGCAATGATGAATCATTTCCTGATTAGACTAGCTTTCCTTGAAAGCTGGAAGGATTTAATTCCTGAAAAAAGACAGGCAGAAGTTTTTGATGAGATAGAAAATAAGTTGAATAAATTTGCAGCTAATAATAGAGAACTTAAGCTAACTATTCCTTTTGCAGTATTTGATTGCAGTAAGCTGTGATGTTTTTATGTTTCATAATTGGTTTCTACTTTTTTCTTTAGTAAAAAACCAGAAAGCTCTATAAGTCCTCCCGACAGAGAAACAAGAGCCATATTAAAAAATAAGAGGAAAGAATAAGCAATGGCATCGTCGGCTTTTACTCCATAATTTCCTAATAAAAAAATAAGTGAACCCTCTCTGATTCCTAATCCGGCAAATGAAACAGGAAGCATTGTTAAAATGCTTATCGTTGCACGGATCCAGGCAATGTCAAAAAAAGTAATATTAATCTTTAAGGATAAAGCCAGTAAATAAGCAGATGTAATTCCTAATGAATGGTAGAAAAATAATAAGCTGAAGATGCGGCTACTATCTTTGATTGTAAGTTTCCTGAATTTTTGCATTGAACCTAAAAATTTTACAATACTATTTTTGATTAATTGGGAAACAGGTATGGAAAGAATCTTCTCTTGAAAAAAAGATAATGATCTTGAATTAAGCAAAAGAAAATATGAAGACATTATAATTAAGAAGATTACTGACCACACTATAATCAGTTTAATTTCTCCTTTCGTTGTAAGAATCGGAAATGAATAAAATATTCCTGTAAAGATTAACATAAGAATCTCAAGGACACGATTAAAAACGACAACTGCAGCGGCATCTGATCTTCTTCCGTGTTTGGAAAATTTAAACCATTTCACTGCCCCGCCCGAAATCATTCCCGGCAGAAATAAATTGTAAAACATTGAAACGATGTGAATTTTTAATATCTGAAGAGTTGAAATAATTATTCCCTGAACTCTGGTCAGATAACCTGTTTCAAAAGCCGATAAGAAATTGCAGATTAAATAAATGAAAAAGCTTATAATAATTAACAGATAATTCGCAGATCCTAAAGAGTTTATAATTTCTTTAAGAGGTATTTTATAAAATAAGATAGTAAGTACAACTCCGGAAATTATAAGCTTTAAAAAAAATATGATTTGTTTTTTCATTTCAGATTTAGCATAAACTTATCTTATAAGATATCTTCGATAACTTTGCCATCATAATCTTCAGGAATGGGAATATCCAGAAGATGAAGAATAGTTGGAACCAAATCAATTATATGTTTCTTTTCAAAAGCTGAATTTATTTTTATATTTTTTCCAGCCGCTAATAAAAATCCTTCAGGACGATGATTGCCGCTTCTGCCATCAGGATTAATCCCTGGTGAGGGCCATTCCAGTTCACCATATTCTGATGAAATTATTTTTTTATAGTTTATCGCAGGTTTAAATTTCCATTTTACTATAATATCGGGTAAATTATTAAATCCACTACCCTTATAATAAATTTGGTCACTTCTGCTTATGCTTTCTACTACAGGTTCTAAATCATTTGCATCTTTAAAAGTTTTCAATCCTTTAATTACTTTATTGCAAAGCCAATCATATTCTTCACCTTGTTCAACTATACCTTCCTTTTCTCTTCCTTTTAAATTAATTCTGATATAACCCTGAAGATCGGCAACTAAATTAAATACTTTAGTTGTGGTCCAGTCTATTTTACCCATTCGCCAATAGGCTGTCATTTTATCTTGCAACCAAAATGGCAGGAACTTTCTAAAACTTGATCTCCATTCCAATGGAACTGCATTTCTTAATTTTTTTATGAAATTATCACTTTTAATTGTATCTGATTTCGCTTTACCATTTAAAATCCTTGCGATCATTTGAGGCAGCATAGTATCAGCAAGAGTGGTATTCGCTCCCATTCCATGCAATGAGAAAATTAAAACCGTAACCTCATCAGCTATGCTATTTAAAATTTTTCCAATAGCCTCATCGCAGGATTGATAGATATCCCTTAAAGCATTATTAAATTGAAATTTCTGTTCTTCTGAAAAATCACCTTTTATATTTGTTGGTGCCCAAAATTTATGTCCTCCTCTGTGCGTGGAAGAAAAACAGCATAAAAATAAATTCCATTCTTCATCTTTAATTAAAGCAGTAACAAGTTCAGTTTCTTTTTTATTAGCGTTGATCAACTCATCTTTTAATTTTAAAAGATCAGCCATTTCCTGAAGTCCGCCTACTTCGTCATTGATGGGAGAATTCCCAAAGTTTTTTACTACCCAGTTGATTTTTTCTTTTGGAAAAGATGATATAGGATAAATCCTGTCATGCAAAGCCCAGCCTGAAATTTCTATCCCATTAATAGGTGATTGCGGAAAAGTCAAAGGAATATCTACTGTAATTACTCGACAATTACCTTTATCGCCATTATCAAGCCAAGGTGATTTGCCAAGCTGCCTCCAGAAAGGAACTACAGGTATCCAGTCGGGATTTGGTCGTTCATAATCCATTTTATTACTGTTCCACTGAAGATAATGGTAAAAGCCATGTTTTCCCGGAAGAGTTGATGTGTAGAAAGTTGGCCAGGTTGACCCTACCAGCCAGTCAGCTGAAGAATTTAATCTTCCATAGGTTCCCTTTAAACGCAAAGATGCCAAATTTTTTAAATACCCCTCACCCATCCATCTTTCAATTAAGCTTGGTTCAGCAGCATCCAAACCAATAGCAAGAATTTTTTTAGTTGATTTCATAAAAAAATTTCCTTTCCGCTTTTACTAATTGAAATACGAGTTGCTTCAACTGCTAGTATTGAAGCAATTCCATCTTTGATGCCGGGATGAGTCTGATTATTTAATCTGATTAAGTTGAAAAAATTCCTTAATTGTATTTCATATGTCTTTTTTATGGGAGAAGTTTTTTTCATCAGTTTTCTTTTGATCATATCATTTAAATCAAGAAATGATCTGAGATTTCCGCGTTGCGGTTTTATTCTTACTGAAGAAAGAGTTATAAAAAAAGTCTCATCGTTACTTCTTACTTTAATTGATTTTATTGTTTTATTTGAATGTGAAAGATGACATTTAATAGAAATTCCGCTGGAAATTTTAACATTCATTTGAAAAATATTTTTACCTGTTGAAACAGCAGATATTGATTTTATATCTTTATTAAAGATGAATCTTATTAAATCAAATAAATGGGGACCTAAATCATCCAGGGGATCACTTTTGAAAGAAACCGGGTTCCATTTGCTGTAATTACCCGTAAAGACTATTTCTGCAAAATCAATTTTATGATTTACAGATAACTTATCTTTCAGGTCAACAACCGGCTGCCAATACCTATGATTAAAACCCATCATAAGTGAAGCATGTGAAGATGATTCGATTTCAATTAATTCTTTTATTCCCTCCATAGATAAAGCTAAGGGTTTCTCGACCAAAACAAACTTATTATTTTTTAATAAAGTTGAAGCTGAGATAATGTGATTATCAGGTGGTGTGCTTATAATAGCTGCATCTATTTGTTCAAGTAAATCTTTTCTGCCAGTAGGCAGGTTGTTTTTAAGCGAACTATATGTATTGCAGTTTTTGAAATTTTTAGAAATTAATTCTCTTCTTTCCTCAATGGGATCTACTGCTGCAATCACTTCAACATCTGAAAATTTCTTTATGGCGGGCAGATAAATTAATTCGGCTGCTCTGCCGCACCCAATCAATCCGATTTTTAATGAAGGATTCAATTTTCTTCTTTCCGGAAATCAGTTAATGCAGGCTGCCATTGAGGCATGCCTTCAGCTAAGAATTTTTGATTACCTTTCCGGAATCCTTTCATCCAGGCAGATAAACCTAAAATTAAAAAAGGGAAATAAAATACAATTCTTAATATTCCAACAGGATTCCATTGCAATGTACGGACTGAAATATAAATTAATCTTTTGCAACCGAAAAAAAATGAATAGAAAAAATTACTCTTGGATTTTTTATGTCTGGAAGAAATTTTCAAATTTAAATATCCTCTGTGGAATCCAAGACTTTCATTATGCTTCATAAACTCTGTAAAGTTTTTTCTGCCGCTATGATATACAACTATTTGAGGATTAAAAATAATTTTATCTTTACATATTCTAATTGCAGACTCACTAAATTTTACATCTTCGCCTGTTTCAATCTGTTCCAGAAACCCACCTGTCTTAATAAATAATTCTTTGGTAATTCCTAAATTGCACGCCGGGAAATGACTAATATTATTTGATGGACGATGCTTCTGGAAATCGGGGAACTGCAATAAATTATCAATAGATGCAATTGGATGAAATGGGTATAAATTAATTATCGGGCCTATAACTATTTCATTTCCATCTTTTAGTGATAAAAAAATTTTAAAAAGCCAGGTTGAAAAAGGGACACAATCTGCATCTGTAAAAGCTAAAAGGTTTGATTTCGAATTTAATACGCCAAGATTTCTTGCTTTTCCAGGATACATTAAGGAATTAGAAGAAATTAAAATTACATTTGGTTTGGAATTAATTAATTGTTTTACTTCCTGATCATTTCCACTTTCCATAACTATTACTTCAAATGGATAATTAAATTCCTGATTTTGTAATCCCTTTAAACAATTTAATAAATCCTTCTTGTCACCGCAAAAAGGAATTATAACAGAAATTACCGGAGAAGAAATTCGGGAGTTCTTATTAGAGTTCATCTTTTTAACAGGCTTAAAAAACCACGTGCTTGTGAAATCAATATTTTAAATTCTCCAAGGGAGAGTTCCTTAAAGAAAATAAATAACCCTTTGAAAGGAAAAACAAAACTGAAAATTAAAAGCTGAAAAAGGTTTGCATGTTTTCTTATCAAATAAAAATAATTTTTTACTTTTGAAAATTCATATTCATTGGCAATTCCTCCTCTTCCTTTTTTCCCACCCTTATGATACATGATTGCCCTGTGATTGTAAAAAATTTTAAAACCTTTTTTTCTTGTTCTTATTGAATAATCAACGTCTTCCCATCCATATGGATTAAATCTTTCATCATATAATCCAACTTTGTCTATTAATTCCCTGCTGATCAAACATAAACCACCTGCAGAAGGAATAGATTTGGATTGATCAAATTGTCCTTTATCTTTCTCACCATTACCTATATCAGCAATTTTACCTGTAAAAAGATTGACAGACATTCCTCCTGCATATCCAATTATCGATGGTGAATTCATCATATAACATTTTGGTGTAACAATGCCCACGTTTTTATCAGCATCAAAAGATTTAACCATTTCTGAAAGTGCGTGTTTTTCAACAACCACATCATTATCTAAAAACAAAATGAATTTATAATTCAAATTTTCATTAGCATAATTAATCCCCATATTTCTTCCTCCCGCAACTCCTAAATTTATTTTACTCTCAATTAAATGAATATCCGGATAAATTTTTTTTATTGCTGGAGCAGAATCATCCGTGGAATCATTATCAACAATAACAATTTCAAATTCTTTGTATTCCAGTTTATTGATACTATCAAGACACTCAAGAAGATCATCTCTTTTATTATGATTTAAGACAATTATAACTACAAGATCTTCCAATGTTTTATTAATCTTTTTCAGGATATTTTTTCAGAATAAACAAATGACTTTAAAGACGGGATCACTTCTTTGTAAAGGTTAGTATGTCTTTTTGCCGCGTATTCCCAGCTAAATTTTTCTTCTACTCTTTTTCTGGCAGCTTGACCAAGTTCCTGACATAAAACGGGATTTTCTATTAGTTGCAATAAAGCATTTCTTATTGCAGAAGGATCTTTTGAAGGAACAAGCAATGCAGCATCACCAACAACTTCTGCACAACCTGTATTATCTGTAGTAATTATTGCCAGGCCGGCTGCCATTGCCTCAAGAAGTACTATAGGAAAATTTTCCGATTCAGAGACAAAGACAAATATCATAGAAGATTCATAAAGATTTTTCAGTGTATCGGATTTATTATCAATGTATCCAAAGAAATTCACATTAAGATTTAATTTGATTACTTGACTCTTTAAATTTTCAAGGTAAGGTCCATCACCCACAATATTTATTTCAAATCCATGTTTCAGACCTTGTAAAGCACTAAGAAAATACTGAGTTCCTTTTCTTTCAAACATTCTGCTGACAACTAAGATGCGTTGTTTTTTAATCTTTATCGAGGAAAATTTCGTGAGATTAATTCCGTTTGGCAAAAGTTCGGTTTTAATATTCTTATCCACTTTAAGAACAAGATCCTGTAAGGACTCACTGGGGCAAATAACTTTCAATGAATTATTTATAATTCTTTTCCATAATGGAAGAATCATACGATGAAGAAATACAAATCTATTGGGATTATAACCTGGTACATCTGATCCATGTGCAGTTAATATATAAGGTAAATGGGTTAATTTATTAACAATGTAAGCAAGAATTCCATCCGGATATACGAAATGTGTATGGTTGATATCGTAATTATTTTTTTTACACAATTTAAGAATTAAAGGTAAGGCTGAAATCAGGTAAGTTATCATTTCAAATGGAGTGCAGATATTGGCTTTTAATCGCAGACATTTTACGTAGTAGATATTAAGACTTTTTACTTTTTTATAGCTTTGAAGATTTTTAAAACCCATTGTGACAAGATCAACTTCATGTCCCTGTTTTACCAGTTCTGAAGTCAATCCCTGAACAACTTTAGCCCCGCCTCCGCCGATAGGGGGATATTCATAGCAAAGCATTAATATCTTCATTTATTAAAATATTTTAATGGAATTGAAATGATCTTAATATAGAGAAAAAATTTGTTTAAATTTGAGAAGGTTGCAAGTGTCAATAATAAATGAGAACTTTTATATTTTCGAAACAGGAAAAAGGTGATCAGAAATTGTCGTTCCAAACTTATTTCGAAAGATACTGAAACAAGTTAAGTAGTTGGTAACTGATCTAAGTTGTTCCGAAAGAATTCAGCTTTGTTGTCAATATTTTCCAGGAAAAGATCAGGATCGGTATCATTATCAATATCTATAAAATAAGGTGCGGAAAAATTCTTTACTGTAACACCTGAGACACTGAAAACCGAATCAACCTTAAGCCAGTTTTGGGATTGAATATTAATTGAAAGGATAAAAAGCAGCAGCAGTAACATGTATTTCACTATTAACTCCGGAAAAATTTCAATGCCAATTCTAAAATAGATAATTTTTTCCTGAGTAATAAACTAGTTTATTTATTATAAGTTATATCTATAAGTTTATATCCAGGATTTTTATCTCTCACCAGCACTGTATTGCTTTTAAAGTTATAACTTTCACCTTTTTTAAGATTACCTGCATTTACTTTTAATGTATCTAAACCGGATTTATATGTAATTACTATCCCTGAAAAATCCATATCACTTATATTTGTGATTGTTCCTTCAATTGATATATAAGAAGGCGGAGTTGAAACTGATGGCGCATTTTCATCCATACCCGAAGGCTGTGTAACAATTATATGATCTGTCAAATCGAAGTTCTCTTCCTTGTTAAGAAAATAATATAAACCGACTGCTATTGCTGCCAAGAATAAAAAAGTAATTAATGCTTTCATTAGATATTCCTTCCTGAGAATAATTAATCTTTTGAATTAACAGGAACATACAAAATAGGATTGAAAGTTCTAACTTATTTTATTCTGATTTTTTCAATTAAATAATATTATTTTAGAAAAACTTCTAAAAGAAATTATACAGATCTAAGAATGAAATCCTTAACGGTTATTTTAACAATCTTTTGCTGCTTTAATATCCCTGCTCAAATCACCATTGAAGAAAAAGAAATTTCTAATGGGGTTGTTCATAAGAAAATAATTAATACTAAAGATACACTTTCCATCAACATTCTCAGTATTGATTTAGCAGGAGATAAATATATTCTTAGATCAGTGAAAGCGAAGAACAGATTAAATGCAAAAGAAACCACAAGTGAAATGGTGGAAATGTTGAATGATTCAGGATACAATGTAATAGCTGCAGTCAATGCAGATTTTTTTGAAGATAATGGCGAAGTTGTAAATAATATGGTCTCCGAAGGTAATTTTGTAAAAGGAGTTAAGTTCACAGATTCTCCATATAATCCTTTTGTTAACTCACAATTTGCTGTAACATTTGATAACAAGCTGCTTATTGAACAGTTTGTTTTTAACAGCAACATCATTCTTCCGGGTGGCACTTTAAAAGAAATAAATAAAATTAATTCTATTGCTGACAGCAACTCTCTTTCACTTTTTAATTCATACCAGGGAAATTACACTCCTTCAACACCAGATAAGTGGAAAGTTGTGGAATTTGTTTTAAATCCAATAGAAAATAATCTTGACACTTTAATTTTTGTGGTTGATAAAATTTTTAAAGGTGGAAATACTAAAATTAATGAAAATGATTTTATTCTTTCTTCAAATAATAATTTTGCATATTATCTTGAAAGAGAATTGGTTGAAGCAGATACAATAAAATTTTTTCTTAAGCTTAGTCCTTATTATTCCGGAATAAGGACATTGGTTGGAGGATGGCCAAGATTGGTATCAGATGGTAAAAATGTTATTAAAACAAACAGTAAAATTGAAGGAATTTTTCCAAACTTTTCAGTTATTAAGCATCCAAGAACAGGAATTGGTTTTTCTAAAGACAGCACTATAATTTATTTTATAACAGTTGATGGAAGACAGGAGACAAGCAGGGGAATGAGCTTAGAGGATTTTGCGGATCTTATGATTTCCGAAGGTGTTTACCAGGGATTAAATCTTGATGGCGGCGGCTCAACAACTATGGTTATAAACAATAAGGTGGTTAATAATCCTTCAGATTCTACAGGGGAAAGAGAAGTAGGAAATTGTTTGGTTTTGATAAAGAAGTAAGAATGTTTTGGTCTACAAACTTAAGTCTCTTCGGACCTTCTTTTCTAACAATAAAGATCTTTTTACATATCAATTTTAAATGTTGGCTGGGAGATAAACTCCCAGCCCTATCATATATTTCTTACTTTAAAAGAATCATCTTATTCGTTTCTACAAAGCTTCCTGCTTTTAACTGATAGAAATAAACTCCGCTTGGCAGATTAGCGGCATTCCAGTTTAACTCATAAGTGCCTGCTGGTTTTTCTACGTTAACTAAAGTTTCTATTTCGCTGCCGAGTATGTCAAACACTTTAATTACAACATTTGATGATTGAGGAATTGAGTATTTTATTTTAGTATTTGGATTAAACGGATTAGGATAATTCTGCGAAAGCAAAAACTCTGTTGGTATTTCATAAAGCTCTTCTTCAACTCCAACAGGGGGGATTATTAATTGAAGTGTATCTTTCCAGTATGGCCACCCATTGCTTGTAATTTCAGCTATAAAATTAAATTGATCATTGAAAAGTGAATCAATGACTTGGACTAATATCCAATTATTAGCAGCTACTGTAGCACCAGGTATAATATCCGGCAAATTACTATAACCAGAACCAATTGAAAATATCCACGGATCATCACAATAAAGTCTGATCTTGGCTCCTGATATAGTCATACTGGTTCCATAATTTTTAACATATGGTTTTACACCATACTGAACATTCGAAATCTTTACATAGGCAACACTATCCATTTTTAATGGTCCAGCAGTTGTAAATTTTAATTTATTATTAGAAGAATAAAAATTTGATGGTATGTCTAAACCTGTTTGTTTGAATCTTATTTTATAAAAATTTTCATCAGAAGTAGCAAAAAACAATTCACCATCAAAGGTTGAATCAGTTTGATTGAGTTGAAACTCATTGAGTAAGCTATCATTTGGATTTAGCAACTGTGCATAAACATTGCTTGTGTGGTTATCTGGATTATTTTCAATTGCAGATATCCTAAGAGTATCTATCAATGGTCTGCAGTAACTTAAGTTTAATGATTCATTTTTAATATATGGTGGATTTTCAATTATCCCCGGACCCCAGGCGTATACTATATTTGAATAAAGATTTTCTTCCGCTAGCGGGAATATCCTTTCGGGTATAGGCCATGACCCATCGATATGATTTCCAACTTCCGGAAGTATCCCAAAAATTTTATTTTTTTCAGATGTTTCACCATACATCCAGTCATCAGAATAGCCATTAACAGGATAATTTTCCGGAGGTGGAATATAGATCCCATTTCTATAACCATTCAATGCAATCGCTAGTGTTATGAGGTTATTAAAAATTGTTGAATCAGGCGTTTGTTCCAGGTTATATCCCCAAGGTGGGAATATAACATTCCAATGAGTGTGATAGCTACAACTGACAATAAAATTATTATCGATACAATACTCTCTGAACGATTGAGATTCTGGTTCTGAGAATGGTCCGGTTCCCCTATATTCACTATTGGATGGATACGGACTTGAGCCTATATCATCATAACCCCACATATAACCAAAGTTACAATTAAGATTCACACCGAATACTCCACCGCCATTATCTCTCCTATTTTTCCTCCACATTCCGCCTCCATTTGGACTGATTTGTTCATTATAAGCATAACCATCAGGATTAATTACGGGCATAAAATATAGTTCCCTGTTATCTACCAGATAAGTTATTTCGGGGTTAATTCCGTAATTTTCAAGCAGGTAATACATAAAATAAATTACTGTCATCATTCCCATTGGCTCACGCGCGTGTATCAAAGCATTATAAAAAACCTCTGCTTCACTTTCATTTAAGTCCGGATTATCTGAAATTTTCACTGACCATATGGCCCTTACTTCAATAGATGCACCAATCGAATCCTTTACTGTTATTAGATTTGGATACAGAAGTCTCATTGTATCTAGTTGAGCAACAACTTCACTAAAAGTATAAAACCCTCCCATACTTCCATATCCAAATCCTAATGGTTGACAAGGTTTTTTAAGTTTGATTTTTTCCCTGGATTCTTTTGTACGTTCTAGGTAATCCTTTGTTACATCATCGATAATTATTTCATACAGGTACCCGGATTTTTTTAGTATGTCAAGTTGAAAGCTATCCAGCAATGCATCAAAGTAATTGTCCTGCAATTTGATATGCTCAAATCCTAAACCTTGTTTCCTCAGTTCGAATACATCTGATTGATCATTAATAAATATTCTTACTTCACTAACCTCTCTAATTATTAATTAAGAACTTTGCTGTTAGTTAAATCAGGATAGGCCATTTACCGTTTGTATTATCTTGCGAAATATGAGATTGGGAAAATGTCTGTAAACTTTAAAAACAAGAAAAGCTATGAAAATCAGCACTTTTTATGCGCTGATTTATTTTTCCATCCTTTGATTTTCCTCTGTATCATCATTGCTTCTTCTTTGGAAGCATATTCTTTACTAAAAACAATTTTCCAGGGACGATATCTGGATGTAAAACCTTTTTCAACGGTATTATGGTATTCTAATCTCTTTAATGAGTGTTTTGATATTCCGATATAATATTTATCTGCAGTTTCGGATTTTAATATGTATAGATAATGTTTCAAATAAAACAAAAAACCCCAATTTATCTTGGGGTTAATTCTTCGCTCCGCAGACAGGACTCGAACCTGTAACCCTCCGGTTAACAGCCGGATGCTCCACCATTGAGCTACTGCGGAATAAAGTTGATTTTTAACTCACAACTGCATCCCGATTTATCGGGATAACAGCTGGATGCACCACCATTGAGCTATCGCGGAATTTCTAAATTTAAGCGTACTAACTTAAAGACTAAGGCAACATTTGTCAAGGAAAACAGGACGCCTTGTAATATACTCTATTCATATAAATCCTTTTACACTTCATAAAGCTATCTTTTCAATTCCTTAATTGTTAACTTCATACAAGAAAAGAAACAATAATAAATTTTAAAAGGATAAAATGATGGAAAGCAAATCATTATTTAAACTTCTCTTATTCAGTCTCTTTGTCTTGTCATTTTCTCCTCTGCACGCACAGACAAAATTATATGAATTTGAATCTGCATATGTTAAAAAAACAACAACTACTTCTGGTTCCAGTATTGAGGTTGTTACAACGGAAGAGATTTTTATAACTGATTACGGAAAAAAATCTGCCAGCTATAAAACTGAAAAGAGAAATATTAAAATGCTAAAGAAGACTGAAGAATCAAGTTCTGTTCATATAATGGATGGAGAATGGATAATTACATATAACCCCAAAACAAAAGAGGGAACAAAGATGAAAAATGTTTTGGCAGATAAGTTTAAAAATATGTCTGAGAAAGATGCTGAGAAAATGGTAAAAGTAATGAAAGAGGCTCTGAAAACAGAGACAAAAGAACTTGGTTCTGAAACTGTTTCCGGGAAAAAATGTAAAGTTACGTTGGCTACCTCGAATATTGCCGGAATGAAAACAACAGCAAAGGTGTGGACGTATAAAAATTTTCTTATGAAATCTGAGAGTGAAAGTCTTGGAAATAAAGTTAAAGAAGAGGTTGCTGTTTTTAAGGAAGGGGAGAAGGTGGATAAGAATAAATTTATGGTTCCTAAGGATGTAAAGATTAAAGAAGTAAAATATTAATCTGAACAAAGTCTTTATGAAAAATGTAACATTTTTTCTAACCCCAAATGATGTTCAAATTTGTGAATTATGAATGAATTTTGAATGGATGAATGACTAAAAGATTATGAAGCTATGCATTATATTTGGAATATTGGAGTAATGTTTTTTGATGATTTCTCCATTTCTCCAACATTCCATTACTTCAAACATTGTGTAACATGAGTCATTAATATATTAATTCCACCATTCAATCATTAATTAAGTTATTCTTCCGGTTTACCTCTCATCGAATCCCAGATCATATAGATACAGATTAATATAAACATTACCAATGCTAACAGTTCAGCAGAATGGGATTCAAACCATTCAGCATTAACCCAATTGAAACCTGCATAACGCAGAATAGCACTCAATACTCCCATCAAAGCTCCGCCTGCAATAAAACCTGATGCAATTAAAGTTCCCCGTTCCCTTCTGGCATTATTTACTTTTTCATCTTTGCTCCTGGTGGAAACAAAATGTGCGATTAATCCGCCAATTAATAATGGGGTATTTAATTCTAATGGGATATACATTCCCAAAGCAAAAGCTAAGGCAGGTACTTTCAGCATTGTTAAAACCAAAGCTATAAAAGCTCCTGCTATATAAAGCATCCAGGGTGCCGGTTGTTGTGCCATTAAGGGTTGGATGACAGCAGCCATTGCGTTTGCTTGGGGAGCTACCAATGCGCCTTCACCGGTGAATCCATAAGTTTCATTTAAGATCAAAATTACATATCCAACTGTAGCTGCTGAAACTAGTGTTCCCAAAAATTTCCAGCTTTGCTGCTTGTAAGGAGAAGAACCGAGCCAATAGCCAACCTTCAAATCAGTTATAAATCCACCAGCCATTGAAAGTGCGGTACATACAACTCCACCGATCAACAATGCTGCTATCATTCCGGCGTTTCCGCTTAATCCTATTGAGACTAATACAATTGAAGAGAGAATCAAAGTCATTAAAGTCATTCCGGAAACCGGATTGGTTCCAACGATAGCTATTGCAGTTGCAGCTACAGTTGTAAAAAGGAAAGAAATTATGAGAACTATCAAAACACCTGCTATTGAATGATTAAAATTATTAACAACACCAAGCTGAAAGTATAAAAACAATAATATTGTTGTAATAAGAAGTCCTAATACTATAAAGCTCATCGGTAAATCTCTTTGTGTTCTTAGTTTTTCTGAAGATAACACTTTCTTCCCAAAAATTTCTTTTGCTGCAAGATTAATCGCAGATGAAATTATTTTTGATGATCTTATTATCCCTATAATTCCTGCCATTGCAATTCCGCCGATTCCTATATGACGGACATAATTTCTGAAAATTTCTTCAGCAGACATATCTTTAATCAGCAAAGAAACATTTGCTCCAATCGCTGAAGTCAAACCATCACCGATAAAAGAAACAACAGGTATAAGTACATACCACGAGACAAAAGAACCTGCACAAATAATGGCAGAGTATTTCAATCCAACTATATAACCTAACCCTGTAACGGCCGCACCGATATTAATTCTAAAAACTAATTTTGCTTTATCTGCAAGAACTTCTCCAAGTGCGAATACTCTGGTTGTAAAAACCTCACTCCACCATCCGAAAGTTGCGATGATGAAATCATAAAGACCTCCTATGATTCCGCTAACTACTAAAACCAAAGCTTGCTTTCCGCCTTTTTCTCCTGCTATAAGAACTTCGGTTGTTGCAGTTGCTTCAGGAAAAGGAAATTTGCCGTGCATATCTTTAACAAAATATTTTCTGAAGGGAATAAGAAATAAAATTCCAAGAATTCCCCCGAAGAGAGATGCTAAAAAGATTTTATAAAATTCAACATTTAAACTTAAGATGAATAAAGCGGGTATTGTAAAGATTGCACCAGCTACAATTAAACCGGAGTTTGACCCAATAGATTGTATAATTACGTTTTCACCAAGTGCATTCTTTCTTCTTGTTGCTGCAGCAAGACCAACAGCTATAATTGCAATTGGAATGGCAGCTTCAAAAACCTGCCCTATCTTTAATCCCAGATAAGCAGCGGCTGCTGAGAAAAGAATGGCCATTATAACACCCCAAATAACCGAGTAGAAACTGACTTCGGGAACTATTTTATTTGGCGGCATTACAGGGGTGTATTCTTCTCCAGGCTCTAATTCTTTGTAGGCGTTTGATGGCAGCCCTGCCAGGTTTTTAGTATCTTGAGATTCGTTCATGGCTGTTTCCTGTTTTGTAATTAAATTTCATTATTATTTTTTGCAGCAGGTAGTATTTTAAATGAAGGATAAAAATTTGAGGTTAGGATTTTATAGTTAATTCTTATTAAGGTCACAAAATCACTATTATAAAATGTTGCCACAAAATTAAGTACTTTTTGCAATAGATAACAAAAAAAAATTAAATTGAACTTCAGGATTAATAAAAAACCAATTCATTCCAATATATGTAAATACCTTTATTAAATAATTTCACTACATTAAAAGGATCCTAATAATGAAAAATAGAAGCTCTTTCCCGCGTGTTTTCTGGATAGCAAACGGAATTGAAGTACTTGAGAGATTTGCATATTACGGAATCTATATGGGTTTCGGAATTTATCTTCAACAGCTTGGATATTCTAAAGGAGATCTTGGTATTGTTCAAAGTATATTCCTTGCTTTCTCTTATCTCATTCCTTTATTTTCAGGAACCTTTGCTGATAGGTTTGGTTTCAAGAAAGTACTTATTGTAGCTTACCTTGCATATCTGCCTTCAATTCTTTTACTTATTGTTACAAAATCTTTTTCCGGAATTGCGTTAACAATGCTATGTATTGGTTTTGCAGCGGGAATATTTAAGCCGCTTATTTCTGCAACAGTAAGAGCAACAACTGATTCCACAAATAAATCCCTTGGTTTTGGAATATTTTATTGGATGGTAAATATTGGTGCTTCATTCGGTCCTCTTGTGATGGGAAAACTTAGAGGCATGTCCTGGGATTATGTTTTTTATACAGCTGCAGCAGCAATAGGAGTAATGTTTTTTATAACCATATTTTTTTACAAAGAACCTCCACGCGAATTCGAAGGAGCTACAATAAAGAAAAAATTTAAAGATATGGGCGAGGCTCTTTCAAATATCAAATTTTTGGTTTTTATTGTTTTACTTGGAGTTTTTTTCTGGATGCCATTCTGGGCTTTTTTCAATGTACTTGCTGTATATATAAATGATTATATGAATACAGCTGTACTTTATGAAAGCACTAAATCTGTTTTACCCGGATGGTTAATGAACTTCATCTCCAACTCTGATAAAGGAGTCTGGAAAATTAATGCAGAAGCAATATCTCATACAGGATATATCATTTGCATATTCCAGATTTTTATTTCCTGGTTTTTTGAAAAACGCCCGGCTATTCTTTCTTTCTTATTTGGACTTCTAATAGCTGCAATTGGATTTTCAGTTCTTGGGCTCGCGGTAACATCATCAAATAACTTAGTTTATCTTGGAATATTTCTTTTTGCAATCGGAGAAATGATTTCATCACCAAGAATACAGGAATATATAATGTGGATTGCTCCGAAAGAAAAAGCAGGATTATATATGGGAACGAACTTTCTGGCTACATTTATTGGTGCAACTCTCAGTGGAATATATACAGGAGTTATGGGAAGTTTCGAAGTTTCCGGACATCCTGAATACATTATGTATACCTTAGCTGGACACACTATTCTCGGAATAGCAGCAATTTATTTTTTTGTAAAAACTCAGGGTGAATTTAAGGAATTAGAAGCGTAACATATAATTTCTTATAATCGGATTATCTCAAAATTATTTGTTTAATTATCACAGATTTGTTTCAAATATATTATAAGGAGGTAATAGATGAAAACTCTAAAATGGATTTTACTTCTTTTTCTCGTTTTTATTTTTAATTTTGAAATACAATCATCTTATAAAGAGAATAAAGATACAAAGGTTTTTATGCAGACAATAAAATCCAGCTTTGATTCAACATCAAATTCTACAATTGAAATAATAAATCTTTTTAATGAGGCATTTAATAATCATGATGTTGATGCTGTAATGAAATTAATGACCGAAGATTGTGTTTTTGAAAATACAAGACCGGCTCCCGATGGAGAAAGAATTGTTGGACAGGAAAAAGTAAGAGCATTCTGGGAAATGTTTTTCAATCGTTCACCAAAAGCACATTTTGAAACTGAAGAAATTTTTGCTGTGGGTGACAGATGTATTGTCCGGTGGATTTATACATGGATTAAAGATGGTAAAGAAGGACATATAAGGGGAGTTGATATATTTAAAGTCAGAGATGGAAAGGTTGCTGAGAAATTTTCTTATGTGAAAGGATAAATTTGAAAAAAGGGAGATGCTAAATAAATTCAATTCTTAGTTAATTAATAAATCACTTAACTTTCTCGACAAAATTTCATTTATTAGAAGGTATGAAAAAGATACTTCTGATATTTTTTCTTTTAATATCTTGCAGCAGAGTTTTTGCACAGGAACTTGATAAAATTGTTGAAATTGAAAAACAAAGATTATTAAAAACATTTAATCAAAAAGAATTAAATTATCCCGGCGATCCTTCTTATAATGTTATTTATTATAAACTTAACTTAAACATTTCCTACTCACCGCAGCATCTTTCAGGTGAAGTGACTATCTCTGCTA
>MHAF01000023.1 GCA_001802865.1 Ignavibacteria bacterium RBG_16_34_14 | reverse complement strand
GCATATTTTTAAAATGTTCAAAATAAAGACTAAGCGTTAGTATGTATTTTTACTTAGTCCTGAATCGGAGTAAAAACTTCTGAATCAGTTTGTAAAGGAATTTATATTATTAAGTTGTTTCGTTACCTGGCTTTATAATTATTCCCAAATTCTTATGTCCATTTATTCTAACCGAGATTGGAGTCTGAAATTGAAGATGTCTTGTAAATTCCAGTTCTTCTATAGATGGTTGCGATAGCAGCCAATCCCAATTAATAAATCCAATTTTATGTGAAGCATCAACTGTGAAATATCCAACCCTGAACGAAGTTATATTTTGAAAGAAGTGAGATCCCTGCGATGGCTCTACCTCAAAATCTTTAAAGCCTGATTCAACAATTGCTGCAGCTCCTGATATCTGGTCCCATGTAACAGGAATACCAAGCCAAGGATCAAGACTACCCCATCTGCCTATACCTATTAAAACGTAAGACTTTCTTTCATTTATTAATTTTGAATTCAGCCGTGCAATCTCAATTGCAATAGCTTTGCTTTTTCCGCGGTCAAATTTATTATTATCAACCAGAACAAGGTCATAGATTCCATTGGTTGCACCGTTACCAAGCACCTGACTGCTCTGGCAAATTAAATCTTCCGGAACAAAATCAATTTTTAATTCATCCAGCTCTCTGCTTATAACCAGCGGCCGCATCTGCAGCATTGCAAATTCCTTTGATTTATCCGAGGGCACGCTCAGGTTGACAGCAAATTCAATTTCAACCGGTGAGCCCATTCCCCAGGTTCCTAAACTTAAAAGCATGTTGAGTATTTCAGGAAGAGGAAACATTTTGTGCTTGAGTATCGGTGAAAAAGTAACCACTCTTATTCCGCTTCTTGAAATTCCGTCATACACTGCTTCATCTTCGGAAGAATATGTCGAACCTACAGAATACAAGGTTCCATCAGCTTCTGATTCAGACAGCTCGTATCTTTTAACTAAAGGATCCCTCGTTGATTCAGGATGATGATCGAGCTTGCCATTTAAATCAAGTGCGAAAAAATCCTGCTGAGCATGCATAAGAGTTTCTTTTGTAGAAAAAAACTGCAGCAAGTGTTTTGGATAACGCGGGCAGAACCTGACTGTATTTCCTCCCTCCACAACAGTTTTACCAAGACCGAGTGCCACTAAAGCAATTCCGTCATCTGACTTTTGTGGTGGAACAGGATAAAAGTTGAAAGATTTTCCAACACCGGCAAAGTCAGGATAAAATTTTCCTTTATGCTCGTATCCTACCAGCCTTTGAACAATGACTGCCATCTTTTCTTCTTCAAGACGATATGCAGTTGCCTTCATATAGTCTTTTGCTTTTTGATGATAAGTGGAAGCATATACACACTTAATTGTCTGAAGCAGTTCATCTAATCTTACATTTATATCTTGACTGCTGTTTGGAAGCATGTAAGTCTGATATACACCTGCGAAAGGCTGGAATTGCGCATCTTCAAGCAGGCTTGATGACCTTACTGCAAGCGGCTCCTTAATTAGTTCAAGAAAATCATAAAGTTTTTGTCTTATTTCCTTCGGGAAGTGAAATGCTTCAATAAACTTCTGCGTTATTTTTATGTCGTTAGCTTCATTAATGGCAAAGATTTCAAGATTGTTATCACGCATAAACTGGTCGAACACTTCTGTGCCAATTACCACTGCGGATGGAACTGAAATCTCTACACCTTTAAATAAGTCCTTGATATTATAGTTAGCTATTAATGTATTAATAAATCCGAGTCCGCGTGCCTTTCCGCCAAGTGAGCCGCCGCCAATTCGCGCGAAACTGTTTTTAGGATCGAAGGTTTCTTTTCTAAAATCGGAAATGACACCTTTGGTTCTTTCTTCAAGGTAGCTAGTGATTGCTGTAATGAGGTCCTTTCTCAAATGTTCTGGCGAATCGTAGTCTGTTATTTTGCGTGGTCTTAATTGATAAGCAAGATAAAATTCAGTTCTTGCTTTAAGCCATCTGGAAAAATGGTTCCCTTCTGCATGATGAAGCAGACTTTCTTCCGGTATTTTAGCAATCTGGTCGGCAAGCTCTCTTAAATTAACTGCACGACCGACTGCTATACCGTTTCTCATTTCAAAAACAAAATCGCCGAATCCAAAATGGTCCAGCATAAATTCACGCAGTTCATGTAATAGCCGGGGAGAATTTTTAAATAGGAATGATGCCCCGATCTTTTTTACTTTATCCTCGAGGTTCTGATCGCTTGTCTGAATTATTATCGGAATGTCTTTATGTCTTTCTTTGACTGCCGTCGCGAATTTCAAACCGGCTTCCGGGTCACGAACTCCATGGTGCCTGAAGTTGTTATCAGTTATAACTCCCAGCACAAATTCTTCGTATTTCTCAAAATAATTCCAGGCTTCTTCATAAGTTGTGCAGAGAAGGATTTTAGGTCTTGCTCTCATCCTTAAATATTTATGGGTTATATTAATTCCTTCCTGGATGAGTCTCTGTGACTGATTAAATATCTCCGTATACACTAGAGGAAGATATGATGAGTAGAATTTAATATTGTCTTCAACAAGAATAATAACCTGTACGCCAATATGCTGGGTATCATTCTCAACATTCATCCTGTCTTCAAGATATTTAATTATTCCTATAAGAAGATGAAAGTCGCCGCTCCAGATGAAAATTCTTTCAAAGATTGAAGTGTCATAATGTGTGGTGAGTTCTTTTCTTTCTTTATTATCATAAGCCAGAAGTACAATCGGAAGTTGAACACCAACGCTCCTTACCTCGTTAGCAAATTTAACAACCTGCATGTCTTCAATGTGCAGAGTAGTGATAATCAGATCGAAATTGTGTTCGCCCTGCAACAGTTCCAATGCTTCAATGCTAGTTGTAACGTGAGTAATTTCCGGTGCCTGGCTCAGGTTAAGGTTCTGATATTCGCTTCTTATTAATTCATACAACCTGCCGTCTTCTTCAAACAAGTAATAGTCGTATATGCTCGATACAAGAAGGATCTCCTGTATCTTAAAACGCATCAGCTTCTGGAATTTTTTTATCCGGTTCCTGAAAACATCTTCAACATCAAGAGGATTTATCTTATTCATATATTTTCACTTGAATGTCATTACGAATTCCGATTTATCGGATGAAGCAATCTCTCAAAATTTTTCACTAATATCCAAGGTAAGATTGCTTCGTCCGAGGACTCGCTCGCAATGATAATACAAAACTTAAACCAATCCCTGGTCCATCATTGCATCTGCAACTTTCAAAAACCCGGCAATGTTTGCACCGTTAACATAATTGCCCGGAGTTCCAAATCTTTCAGCAGTCGTTATGCAGGTATTGTGAATCCTAATCATAATTTCGTGCAAGCGCCTGTCAACTTCTTCTTTGGACCATGGCAGACGCATACTGTTCTGCGACATTTCAAGACCTGAAGTTGCAACTCCTCCCGCATTAGAAGCTTTACCTGGTGCATAAAGAATTTTTGCGTCTCTGAAAATATTATAGGCTTCGATGGTTGTAGGCATATTAGCTCCTTCACAAACACAGAAGCAACCGTTCTTTAATAATTCTTTGGCATCTTCTTCATAAATTTCATTCTGAGTTGCACAAGGAAGAGCAACATCAACTTTCATGTCCCAGGGTTTTTTACTCGGTACGAATTTTACTTTATACTCTTTTGCATAATCTTCGACTGCATCTTTGTTGCTCGAACGAAGCTTTAACATATAGTCTACTTTCTCACCTTTAACTCCGTCGGGGTCGTAGATATAACCATCGGGACCGGAAAGAGTAACAACTTTTCCACCAAGCTCATTTACTTTTTGCACAGCTCCCCATGCAACGTTACCAAAACCTGAAACGGCAACCACTTTACCATCGAATGTGGTCTTTTTTGTTTTCAGCATTTCCTCAGCAAAATAAACACAGCCATAGCCCGTAGCTTCTGGTCTTATTAAAGATCCTCCCCAATTAATTCCTTTACCTGTTAAAACTCCAGTTGATTCATTTCTTATTCTTTTATACTGTCCGTACAAAAATCCAATTTCTCTAGTTCCAACTCCGATATCTCCGGCAGGTACGTCTGTGTTTGGACCGATGTGTCTGCAGAGTTCTGTCATAAAGCTCTGACAGAAGCGCATAATTTCGTTATCGCTTTTTCCTTTAGTATTGAAATCTGATCCGCCTTTACCACCACCCATTGGCAGAGTTGTTAATGAATTTTTAAAAACTTGCTCGAATGCAAGGAATTTTAGAATTCCGAGAGTTACTGATGGGTGAAAACGCAGTCCTCCTTTGTATGGACCGATTGCACTGTTCATTTCAATTCTGTATCCGCGGTTGATTTGAATTTCTCCCTGGTCATCCATCCAGGGAACACGGAACATTATAACTCTTTCAGGCTCAACCATTCTTTCGAGAATTTTTAAAGACCTGTACTCCGGATGACGCTGAAGTACGATTTCAAGTGATTCAAGAACTTCCTGCACAGCCTGATGGAATTCCGGCTCGTTTTGATTTTTTGCTTTTATATCCTTTAATATTTTTTCTATGTATTCTGACATTAAAACCTCACTGTATAAATATATTTTTATAAATGGGAATTAAGTTGTAGGTTTTTAGCATAAGCGGACAATAACCAGGTCTGATCAACAGTTTACCTGCGAACATAAATTCCCCTCTTTTTGATCGGAAGATTCTGACAAACATTTACATAGTTTCTTCAATTAGAGTATTACTACTATTCAAAATTAGCAATTATCTCCTTTAAAAACCTTACTGTTTGGGAGTTTAATATTCTTTTCTTCCAGAATATTTATTAAAAAAATATAGATTCAACATTCTGATGGAAATTTTAGGGCTAAGGGTATAGGGTATAAAGTGTAAAGGATGAGAATAGACTTATACCGTATACCTTTATACCCATATACCTAATTGGCTTTCGGAACGGAAGTTGTTTATTTGCAGTAAAAATCTTATTTCCGAGAAAAAATAACTTGTATCACTTAAAGAGGAAGAATAAATTAAAACTGGTTATTGAAAAACTTTAATTAAGGAGTCATAATGTCCCATTCGTTAATAAAAGAAAAAATTGATCAGGCAGTTAAAATTCTAAATGAAAAAGATGCTGATATGTGGCTGACTTTTGTAAGGGAAAGCTCAACTGCAAAAGACCCTATCTTGGAAATTATTGCAGGAATTAATTTTACATGGCAGTCAGCATTAATAATTAATAAGGATGGAGATACAACCGCAATTGTGGGTTCAATAGAGCTTGATAACCTGAAGAATATTAATCTTTATTCTAATGTTTCAGGATATGTTCAGTCAATAAGGGAACCGCTTACCGATTATTTGAAGAAAAAGAATCCGCAAAAGATTGCAATTAATTATTCCCAAAATTCTGTTCTTGCTGATGGGCTTACACATGGAATGTATCTCATCTTAAAAGATTATTTAAAGGAGATTGGATTTGAAGATAAATTAATTTCTTCTGAGGAAATAATTTCTTCTTTAAGAGGAAGAAAATCGCCGGCTGAGCTTTCTATTATGCGCGATGCAGTTAAAGAGACTTTAAGAATTTTTAATGAAGCAGGGAATTTTATAAGACCTGGTGTATCGGAAATAGAGATTGCAGATTTTATAAAAGCACTTGCTAAAGTTGATGGCTATGAATTAGCATGGGATGAAGATCATTGTCCTGCTGTTTTTACCGGCCCTGATACACAGGGTGCACATTCCGGACCGACAGAAAAGAAAGTTGAAAAAGGTCATCTCGTTAATATTGATTTTGGAATTAAGTATAATGGCTATTGTTCAGATCTCCAGAGAACATGGTATGTTCTTAAAGATGGCGAGGATAAAGCACCTCTTGATGTTGAGATAGGATTTAGTGTAATCCGTGATTCAATACAAAAGGTTGCAGATAGCCTGAAGCCCGGTGTGCAGGGATGTGAAATGGATGATATTGCAAGAAACTTTATTGTTAAAAGCGGCTATGAAGATTTTCCTCACGGTTTGGGACACCAGGTTGGAAGAAATGTGCACGATGGAGGCGGCGGACTTTTACCAAGATGGGAAAGATACGGCAATACACCTTACATTAAAGTTGAAGAATCCCAGGTTTACACGATTGAGCCGCGTCTTAAAGTTGATGGTTACGGAACAGTAACAATGGAAGAAGAAGTATTTATTACAAAAGAAGGATGTGAGTTTCTCTCCAAACCACAGAAGGAATTGATGCTAATAAAAGGGTAACATAAACCTCCGAGGTAGCAATGATTATTATTGTGAAACCCACGAAGGTTTATAAATAATTAGGATCTATGGATTACAAATTGAATTTGTCAAATGCAATTTTTAATTCAAACCTAAAAATTTTTCAAAACTCACACGCTCTTGTATAAGCAGAGTAAAGCAGTTTATTATATTCTTCAAAATCAATTTCAACTGCGCCAAACATTTTTAAGTGAGGAGTCATATACTGTACATCGAGCAGAAGAAAGTCTTTAAGCTTAAGGTATTCAATTAATTTTAGGAGCGCAGCTTTGGATGCCTGCGGTACTTTTGAGAACATTGACTCACCAAAAAAA
>MHAF01000022.1 GCA_001802865.1 Ignavibacteria bacterium RBG_16_34_14 | reverse complement strand
ATATTTGTCACCTACTTTAGAAAGATCAACCGCATCTGTTTTTTTGCTTTCTATTCCAGCAACTTCAACCATATGACATGTATTGCATTTCTTTTCAACAAAAAGCGATTTTCCATCACCACTTTCATAATCAAATGAATAAGCGAAACCAAATAACAGAACTATCGTAAATACAAAAGCTAGGTATACAAAAAGGTTTCTCATAATTTTTTCCTCAATATTCTTTAACATCAATTTTAACAAACAAGTATTGAAAATTTCTATAACAATTTCAAAGCTTATGCCGATAAAATAGTGACGAAATAATTCATTCCGGGGCTTTATTTAGGAATAAAAACTCTTAAATCAGAGAAAATTCAAAGGGGATTTTCAGTTTTGAGAATGATAAAAAGTTATAAACAATAAGATGCTATTTAATAGTCAGCGAGCTGTGAAAAAAATCTTTTTTCTTTTTCAAATATATCAGGAAACTTACCTACAACAGCTGAACCTATAATATTTGCTGTTTGCAGGCAGGTTAAACCTCTCGTGTTAACTATAAGATGATATAAAGAAGGATCATCAATTTTTTTATTGAAAACTGAATGTATATACTTCATTCTATTAATATCATGCTCTTCAACAAGGGCTTTTGCTTTTTTATAATCAAGCATATGAACTTCAGCAAAATTTTTAACTCTTTCATTCAGTGGAGCTATGAGGCGAACATGAAGCGCATTACTCAGGTTTTGGGTTATAATGTTTGCGCCCCTTCCTATTATTATAACGTTACCTAAAGAAGCAATCTGAAGTATGGTTTCCCCCGTTTTATGAATCAATGTCCAGTGCCCGGGAAGACCTGAAAGCATTTCATTAAGCATTGAAGAGAAAAAAGATACTTTATCTTCATGCAATAATCTTCTTAGTGTGCCAGGCAAATTATGATCTTCAAGAACTTTTTCAATGAGGTTTTTATCAAAGATAGTCCATCCGGGTTCATTTTCTTTTGATCTTTCCTGGAGGATTTTAATTAATTTTTCACTTACAAGTTTTGCATTTGTACCAGTTTCCCGTGAGATGGTAATGCAAGGTCTCACTGGCAATTTTCTATAATTTATTTCCTTCTCTTTTTTATGAGATTCTATATATAATCTGCATTTCTCAAGTTCACCAACAACCAACATTTGCTTCTCCAAAAATTAGCTGCTAAGATTATCCTAAATTTTATAAATCTGGCATATGTAACCATTATTTAACCAACCCAGTTTTCAGCCATAGTTGTATCAATAATAATATCATACTTTTTAATAACCGAAGCATCCATTCTTAAACAAATCACAGGAATCTTAGATAGTTCAATTACTTTTGCTGCAACATTGCCTGTAACTAAATTATATTCTGCCGTCCAACCATGAGAGGATATAATTATTAAATCAATTTCATTCTGCCGTGAATAGCTTAATATTTCCTTGTGAGGTTTTCCCATTCTGAGGTTTTCAATTATTTTCACATCGGGATGAGGAATTTCATTAACAAACTTTTTCAACTCTTCATTTGCATTACGCAATCTTTCCATCAAAATATATTCATCATTAATACCAAAATTCTCCTCATTAAAAGAAGGATCAATTACATGCAGTAAATGAAGGGTTGCTTTGTGCTGTTGTGAATACCGGACTGCGAAATCGAATGCCTGGACTGAATTAACTGAAAAATCAACCGGGGTTAGAATATTTTTATTACTCATAACTCCCTCGTTTTATTTTTTAAACTGGTCAGCTTGTTAGCACAGAAAGCTGTCGTGTTACATTCTCGAGATCGAAAGGTTTGTAGAAGACTGTGTTAACATACTTTCTTATGTTTTCATCAAGGATTTTTAATTTATTATCAAAAACGTATAATAAAATTATGGGCGTTTTCGAATTGTAATCTTTTAGCTGTTTACAAAGCGTTTCTACATCTATTGAAGGAGGAGTATCTAGTATAATTAAATCGCAGCTAAAACTGGAACTGATCGCTTTTAAATCCTCAATGTCTGTTGTAGTTGTAATACTGTAATTAGACTGCAGATACATCAGCAGACTGATGTTTAAAGTAAAATCCGGGCTATAAAAAACTATTTTTTTCATTTCCTAATTATCAGTGGTTTACTACACTATTCTTGTCTTTTTCCCATTTACGTGCCATATCATTTTAAAATTGATGTATAAAATTTCAACTATCAAATGAGGGGAATTTTCTTTTATTTCAGCAAAGTAATTAACTATTACAAAATTCATATTCAGCAAGTATTCTCAGTAATGAAAATATTAAATCTTGATTTTAAGAAAGTAGAGCAAGAGTAAGAGCAAGTGCAAGGAAATTCTTGAAAGTTCTTACACTTGATTTTGCACAAGTGTTTGGTTACGATTTGATATCCAGTTCTTTCAGTTTTCTGTAAAGAGTGGATAACCCAACTTGAAGCACTTCTGCTGTTTTTTCCTTGTTGAATTCATTACTTTCAAGCGCTTTCATTATCAAATCCTTTTCATAATTTCTTACAGCTTCCTCAAGGGAACCGGTAGATAAAGCACCTGTAATCTCACCCTGTTGATGAAAGTTTGGCGGAAGATCTTTTAGAGTAATAAAATCACTGCCGGAAAAAATAACTGCACGTTCAATAATATTTTCAAGCTCACGCACTTCGCCTTTCCATTTGTGCGCCATCAAAGCCCGGATAGCCTGGTTGTCAATTCCTTTAATATTTTTATTCATTTCGGTTCTGTACTTATTAAGGAAATGATCTGCAAGAAGAGGAACATCTTCGATCCTGTCCTGAAGACCGGGAATATTTATGTCAATGACATTTAAGCGATAATAAAGATCCTCTCTGAATTTTTCTGCCTTAATTTCCTCTTTAAGCTCCCGGTTAGTTGATGCTAAAAATCTAACGTTAACTGGTAATACAGCTGTAGTTCCAACAGGAGTGTATTCCTTTTCCTGAAGAACTCTTAAAAACTTTACCTGCATAAGTAAAGGCAGTTCACTAATTTCATCAAGGAAAAGAGTTCCTCCTTCAGCAGCTTTAATATACCCTTCCTTATCTGAAACAGCGCCGGTAAATGCACCTTTCTTGTGTCCGAATAATTCACTCTCAATCAGGTTTTCTGTAATAGCCCCGCAGTTTACAGCAATAAAAGGTTTATTCTTTCTTTTACTGTGGAAGTGAAGTGCACGTGCTACAAGTTCTTTTCCGGTTCCACTCTTACCTGTTATTAAAACTGTGCTGTCTGTTTCTGCAACAGTTTTTATCATCTGGTAAACAGATTTCATTGCCGGGCTTTTTCCGATAATATTTTCAAAATCAAAATTTCTTTGAATCTCGCCTCGTAAAATTCTGTTTTCAAGAAGAATACTCCTTGTATCAAACAATCTTCTTATTTTTATAAGAAGCTCATCAAATTCAACCGGCTTAAGAATATAATCGCTCGCTCCGTTTCTTAATGCTTTAATAGCAGTATCAAGAGAACCGAATGCAGTTACAATTATTACAGAAGTTTTTATATCGAACTTTTTAATTTCCTCAAGAAGCTCGGTCCCTTTCATTACCGGCATTTCAAGATCACTTATAACGAGATCGAATGAATTTTCTTTTATTTTATCAAAAGCGTCTTTCCCGTTAGCAGCTTCTTCAACAAAGAACCCTTCTTTCTTTAAAATAAAAGAGAGTGATTCTCTTATAATATCTTCATCATCCACTACTAAAATTTTTTCCTGCATAACAACCTCTATTTAGATATATAATGTAATAATTTAATAAAAAAGAATGGTAATCAAATATAATAGCAGGACAAAATGATAATATTTCAAGCCGGAATTCTGTAAAAATTCCGGCTTATAGAAAAACAAATTTTACTTCACCAAAACCATCTTTTGAGACTTAATAAAGTTTTTAGTTTCTAACCTATAGATATAAACTCCACTTGGTAAATTGGATGCATTAAATTGTATGTCATAATTCCCCGGTTCTTTCTTTTCATTTACTAAAACTTTTATTCCTCTCCCAAGGATGTCGTAAATAGTTAGCTTGACTTCTGATGCTTCTGGTAAGGAGTATTTTATTTTGGTTGTTGGATTGAAAGGATTTGGATAATTCTGGTATAAAACATATTCAGTTGGAATTAGATTCTCTTAGTCAAGTATTGGAACAGACCCTGTAAGGATACCCGAACCCCAGTTAGCACCAGTATAAAGATTGTAGCGGGCATAGAAAGAATCAGCTACTAAATCTATATTCATAAGGCGAGGATCCCGAGGCGGATTCTGTTCCCATGTCCAAGGACTTTCTAGGGGAGGTATATTTTGTAATACATTTGCTCTTTTTACTCTTTTAAAAAATTCATCAACTCTGCGAATTCTTTCTCCGGCAGAATAGGGATGACCGGGAAGTCCCCAGCTGCCGCTCCAACTGCCAACACAGGAAATCCAGAGTTTTGCACCGCCTGACTGGCTCTCAAGCAGTTCATTTATAATTCTTATAGGCTCAAAGTTATCTATGCACTGTGGTTCATCCACACCAAACCATCCGGAGATTTTGGTTTGATAATTGTAATTATATTGAATCATATTTTCGATCAGTCCTCTAGTAATTGGCCAAATGTTGGGGTTGGTTAATTCGTCTCCTCTTTGATCATAAATTGTAATACTATCTACAGAAAGTCGAACTGTTTCAGCATTCCCTTTCCAGATTATTTTGTATTCCATATTTCTAACAAGATTTCTCTTAGAATCATCCCAGCCCCAATTCGGAGAACTTATTGACTTGTCAATATCATTATAAAAGGAATCTGGTAAACCCGTTAAATCGTAATCAACGTAAAAATGCTTCCACTGGTTTAATGATGTAAAATCTTCGAAAAGAATCGCCGAATCAGCCACTACAATATACTCTGAAGTCCAAACGCCATTTATTGATTTTATTCGGGTGGTTGTTATCTGAAGATTACAAACCGGATCTGTGGGCAGATTCATTGACGGAATTAATTCTTCAACCTTTAGGCAAAAATCAGCTTTATAGTCTACAATTCCCGGTTCAACCATATTATAAGTCGCATCCTGCCAGATCTGGGGACCTTTAAGCAGCTCAGTATCTTCAGGAATATATTGAGCTTTGGTCATTATAAAAGTATTATTTTCATTTTTATCAGTATAATCTATATTTCTAACAAGTGTTGCTTCGCCATCATCAGGTGGTGTTCCTTCTGCCTGCCATACTGTGTACTTTGCTTCTGTGTATTTGTTAATAAGATTTCTACCGGCACCTACTACACTCTCATTAACCTGATCAGGAATTATATTGAAATTATAATTTCCAAGCTGATCACGTGTATATTGACTCTCGGTTAAATCATTAATCTCAACTGAATGAAATCCAAGTAATTCTATTTTTCTGAACTCAGATTCTGTAAACCTTGGGTCTTCGTACCAATCAGTCAGTCCATATAAATAACTGACCAATGGTATGTAATCACAATCTGTAATTGAATTTTGTGCAATTATTATAGATTGTATTGAGAAAAAAAGAACTGAAGTAACAAAGAATAATTTTTTCATTTCTATCCCCTCTAATAATTTTTATAAAATAGTTAATTAAAATTTGAAACTAAGAAACTTTTAATCATACATTGTCTCATCTCCTTTCTGGCTTGTCATGCTGAATTTATTTCAGCATCTTTTTTGTTGCGAAAGATTCCGATCCCGATAAGTCGGGACGGAATGACACTTCTCAATGAATATCATTTTATTAAGATCACCTTCTTCACCCTTCGACAGGCTCAGGGTGACAAACAACTGTCATATTGAGCTTGTCGAAATATGACACCATTACTTAATTAATATCATCTTCTTCATATCAGAATAAACCGGAATATTTCCTTTGCCGATAACTTCAATCCTGTACAAATAAATCCCGCTTGCCAATGGTTTGCCTGCTGCATATTGCTTACTGCCTACTGATGCATCGAACTCTACTTCATAGTATCCCGCATCCTGTTCCTTATTTACCAACACTTCAATTAACTCTCCCTTTATATCATATACCATTAGCTTAACATAAGAGTGTTCTTTTATTTCATAACTAATTATGGTTGACGGATTAAACGGATTTGGATAATTCTGATAAAGAATATAGTCTCTTAATATTTCAACCCCCGGTTTGACACCAACAATCAGGACTGCTATCTCATTTCCCGGCTGGCTTTCATTATCCTGGCTGTCAACTGCTGTTATCCTGTAATAAATATTTTGTGCTGTTATGCTTGATAAATTATCAACATAGTATGAGGTATCTGATTGACCAATAAGATTAAACTCTCCAGGCGTAAATTCCGAAATTGTGTCACGATAAATATTATAATTTCTGAAATCGTATTCTGTATTCATATCCCAAGTAAGTGTAAGGATTCTATGTGCTGTATTATAATCGTAAGCAAAATTTTTGGGTGTCCGTGGAGGAAGATCAAGATAAACATATGTTTCTCCTTCAGGTCCTCCATACATTCCAATATCACTTCTTGTTTTATCAACATCGGTTATAGAAGGATCGCCTTTATCTATTGCAGGTGAATACTTCTGAAGATGAAGATCATATGTTCCATTTGGAACAGGCAGTGTGTCATTTACAAACATCGGGTTAGCAAAGATATTTCCTTCTCCTAAATAAGCTCCATTACTAACAGGCGTATTTACATTGTTAAATAAATTATAGTCTGATCTTACGGCGTCAAGGTACCCCGATACACCTATATTTGTGTTTTGAATAATATTATTTTTTAAGATCGTTTTATCACCCTGATTTATCTGAAATGCACCTCCATATACATTTGCATATAGAACATTCATAGAATTGTTATTTACCAAAAAGACTGAATCTGAATGACTCGATACAGAGACATTTTCATACCTAAAACCCGATACCAGATTATTCTTAAATATTACACGTTTCTGGGATTCGAAACTTATACCTTTTCGCGCAGAAATTTCACCAATGATTATATTATTTTTAATTATTTGCTCACCACCAAAGAAATATAAAAGTGATGGCCATGAACTATGTTTTATAAAAAAAATATTTTCAGTGAAAATGCTAAGACAAGTATTTTCAGGGCATGCATCATGTATTATATAACCACTATAAGTATCATAATCATCAATATTAATAATAAATCTTTTTATTTTTACAGATGAAGTTGCTTGTAATAATCCAATTTCTACTTCGCTAATTCTACAATCGCTTGCCTCTATAACGGAATACCAAACTGTCATTCCGACCTTATCAGCCCCAGGCCCAATAATATTAAAATTTCTAAAAGTGGAACTATTTTCAAAAAAATATACTAAATAATTTGAAGCAGTTAGTACACTTCCGTCTATAATAGTGCTATCCATACTACTTCCAATAAGGTGTATAGTTTTATCAATTAGTATAGATTCTTGATAAACCCCGTTAGCAACAATAACGGTATCGCCCAGGCTGCATACATTTATTGCTGCTTGTATAGAGTCGGCCGCATCTTCCCAGGTTAAGTATGGTGGTATGTTGTTGCCGTTATGAGAGACGTAATGGATGGTTGCGGTTGCATTGTTCATAAATAAGAGTGAGCATAGGGCAAAGAGCAGAAAACAGAACAAGTTGGCAGTCTTCAGTTGGCAGTGGGCAAAAGTTTTCTTAATCGTAATCATAATCATACTCCTAATCTTGTTTGGCAGTTTATAGTATTGCTTACGGGAAAAATAAAGAAGGAATGAAAGTAGAATCTATAATTCATAAAACTCCCAATAGAATTATAACTTAAAGACAACTTAACAGGAATAAGACTGAGAGGCAATAAGAAATTTATTAACAGATGAAAATTTATTTAGGCTAAAATTATTTAGGAAATTTTCTGGAAAAATCCCTGAATATATATCTTTCTTTAGGATTTTGTTGGTAATGAAACTACAAAAGTCGTTCCTTCACCCTGTTTACTTTTTACCCTAATATCTCCCTGGAAACTTTTAACAATTCCATAACTCACCCAGAGACCCAGACCTGTTCCTTTTCCTTCTTTCTTTGTTGTAAAGAATGGTTCGAAAATTTTAATAAGATGTTCATCTTTAATTCCGCTGCCGTTATCAGAAAAAGTTATATTTACAAAATCGTCTTTAAGTTCAGTTGTAATTTCAATCCTTTTTTCTTTTTTATTTTTTGCAATTGGTTCGGCAAAAGAATCAACAGCATTCAGCAGAATATTTATGAAAACTTGTTCAATCTGGTCAGCAACCAAAGGAAGAAGGGGAATATTTTCGCTCTTCTCAAATTCAAAATCAATATCTTTTGCTTTGGCACCAACACGTGTTATGTTTACTGCCTCACTAATGTTCTGGTTTATATCTGTAAGCCTCAGTTCATAATTTGAAGGACGTGAAAAATCAACAAGGTCTCTAATAATTTTTGAAATCCGTGTTACCTGGCTTTTAATTAATTCAATTTTTTCCTTTACAAATGAATCCTCTGTTGTTCTTTGAACAACCTGAACAATTGCAGAAATTGAAGCGAGGGGATTTCCAATTTCATGTGCAATGCCTGCTGCAAGTGTTCCGATACTTTCCATTTTCTGTGAGTGCACCAACTGTTTTTCTAAAAATTTTTTTTCAGAAAGATCTCTGTGCACACCAAAGAATCCAAAAACCTTTCCTTTATTGTTCAATATCGGTGATATAAGCAGCTGTGCATAAAATGGTGAGCCATTTTTTCTCCTGTTCTCTACTTCACCCACCCAAACTTTACCGCTCTTTATTGTTTTCCACATATCCACCCAGAAACTCTTAGAATGTTTTTTACTGCTGAATATATTTGGATTTTTTCCCAGCAATTCTTCTCTCGTATAACCGCTTACAGCTTCATAAGCCGGATTAACATACAACATCTTTCCTTCAAGACTTGTTATTTGCAGTGGGAATAAAGTTTTTTCGGCAATATTGTAAAAACGCAGTAAGTCTAATTCTTTTCTCCTGCTTTCAGTAATATCTCTTGCAAGAATAATTAAATGCTCATCGCGCCCGTTATCAAACTGGTGTGTGTAAGGTGCAATTAAAAGTTCCACATCAAAATTATTTTTCCCGGCAGATAATTTTGATTCGCTTATTTTGCTTTTATATTCATTCTTACATTTCTCAATTTCGTTTTGAGTTGATTCTTTCCAGGCATCATCTACAAAATCAATAAAATTATGGCTCTTCTCTCCCCTCCACTTTATATCGAGCTTGATTCTTGCAGAGATGTTCAAATCCTCAACATCACCCTGCCTGGTAAGTATAAAACACATATCGGGAAAACTATCGAACAGTCTAAAATCGAGATTATAAGTCGTTTGCATAAATAAATTATATCAATCTAAAAGTGATTCCTTAATGACTATCAAAAATTATTAAAAATTAAGGTTAACTGAAATGAATTGTTAAAATATAGGCAAGGAAGTAATAAAGATTATTTGAAGTACTATACTAATTTCTAAAGAACAAGGTTCCAACACAACCGTGAAGGAGCATAAAATATGGCAGAATCATTCTAAGAGAAAATTTAACAAAAAGTTATCTTGGTCTTAACTTTTATCTAACTGAATGTAAAACCTTCATATAATTTGCACGCTCAAACTTAGATGGATCTTCGACATTCATATAGCTCATACTTCCTCTCATCTGGTCGAGAGACTCATATTCATTTACTTCCATCCAGTATTTCAGTTTGGTAATAACATCTGCTATATGACCAATGCCAAATTTTAATAAGCAGGAAAGCATTTGCGTTATTTTAGCACCTGCCATAATCATTTTAATAACATCTTTCTCTGTATATATACCGCTTGTTGCCGCAAGGTCTGCTTTTACTTTACCATAAAGAATTCCAATCCATCTCAGCGGAAGTCTCATAGAGGCAGATGAGCTGAGAATAACATTAGGAACGACCTCAAGC
>MHAF01000021.1:57623-61290 GCA_001802865.1 Ignavibacteria bacterium RBG_16_34_14 | reverse complement strand
TTGAAGCCGGTGCGGATGCTGTACAGATTTTTGATACCTGGGGAGGAATACTTTCTCAACATGATTTTGAGGAATTCTCTCTTCGGTATATTGAGATGATTATCTCTAATATTAAAAGAAAGGATGAACCTGTAATTGTTTTTCCTAAAGGAGTTCACTATAAGCTTAAGAGGTTATCCAAGTGCGGTGCTGATGTAATCGGGCTTGACTGGACAATGGATATTGGTAAGGTGAGAAAACGAATTGGAGAAAGAGTTGCATTGCAAGGCAATCTCGATCCCACTGTGCTTTATGCAAGTGAAGAAAAAATTAAAGAAGAAGTAATTAGAATCCTTGATTCTTTCGGTGAAGGTAGTGGACATATATTCAATCTTGGTCATGGAATTCTACCGGATGTTGATCCTGAGAAAGCAAAAGCAATGGTTAGAATTGTGAAAGAAGAAAGTAAGAAATATCATCATTCTAATTAACAATTATCAATTAACAATTTACAATTGAAGGTTCAATGAAAAATCTTGACAATCCGGTAGTGGAAAAAAGTTTTAATTTTTCTGTGAGAATTGTTAAATGCTACAAATATTTAATTAAGAAAGATAGATATCTACAATCTCTATATAATCAATTACTTGATTCGGGTACTTCAATTGGAGCAAATATAGCTGAATCTCAAGCAGCTTCAAGCAAAACAGATTTTAGAAATAAATTAAGAATAAGTTTAAAAGAAGCTTATGAAACTGAATTCTGGTTAAAATTATTTTTTGAAACAGAAATTCTGGACAAAAAAGAATTTGATAGTCTTTTGATAAACTGTTTAGAATTGATAAAACTATTAACATCAATTATTAAAAGCATTAAATTAAAATCATAATTGTTAATTATTCATTGTTAATTTTTAATTGTTAATTTCGTTGGAGACGATATGTTTGAAGTAGATTTAGCAAAATTTTATAAATATGATAAGCCAGGTCCTCGTTATACAAGCTACCCCACTGCGCCGCAGTTTAATGAGAACTTTAAAGCTGAGCAATTCCTTGATGAGATAATAAAAACAAATTACGGCGAAAACCTTCCCGACCTTTCTCTTTATTATCATCTACCTTACTGCGATACACTCTGCTACTTCTGCGGCTGCAATATGATTATAACAAGAAACCGTAGCAGAGTTGGTGAATATGTAAAGTACATAAAGAAAGAAATGGACCTCCTCAGAAGCATACTTCTTACAGATAGAAAAGTCTCACAGCTTCATTGGGGAGGGGGAACGCCTACTCATCTTAATCCTGATGAAATAGCTGACCTTGCATCATTTATTAATATCTCATTTAACTTTAAAGATGATTCTGAAAATAGCTGTGAGATTGATCCACGCGGATTGACCAAAGAACATCTCGAAGCTTTACGCAATAATGGCTTTAACAGGATTAGCATGGGTGTACAGGACTTTAATGAAAAAGTGCAGAAGTATGTTAACCGCATCCAGCCGGAAGATATAACAAGACAAACAGTGCAATGGGTAAAGGAGCTTGGTTTCAAAAGCATTAACCTCGATTTAATTTATGGACTCCCCTTCCAGACAGTTGATTCCTTTGCTGAGACAGTTGAAAGGATAATTGATATTTATCCCGACAGAATTGCTGTCTTTAACTATGCTCACGTTCCCTGGATGAAAAAACATATGGCCTTAATTCACCAGGAAGATTTACCAGCACCCGAAGTTAAGCTTGATATTTTAAAAACAACAATTGAACAGCTCACTGGCGCAGGTTATGTTTTTATTGGAATGGATCACTTTGCAAAACCGGAAGATGATCTTTCAATCGCTTTAAAAGAAAAAAAACTTTACAGGAACTTCCAGGGATACAGTACAAATGCAGATGCTGACCTTTATGCATTTGGTATTACAGGTATAAGCCAATTGCACAATGTCTATGCACAGAACTACAAAACTGAAAGAGAATATTACAAGCTGCTTGATGAAGAAACTCTCCCGACAGCAAAAGGCTATAGACTTACCGATGACGACCAAATACGCCGCTTTGTTATTATGAAACTGATGTGCAACTTTAAACTTAACTTTGCACAGGTTGAAGAGAAGTTTAAAATAAATTTTAAGGATTATTTCTCGTGGGGATTAAAGAACCTTAAAGAAATGGAAGATGATGAGCTTATTGAAATCTCAGATAGAGGAATAAAAGTAAAAGATATGGGAAGGCTTCTAATACGTAACATAGCAATGAACTTTGACGGCTTCATAGAGAGGAAAGAAGATACTGCTAAGTATTCGAGGACGGTTTGAAAACACAAACTAAGCAAAGGAACTGAAAATTTCTGTCCCCATATAATCTGTCAATCTTAAACAAGGATATTTTATGTCAAACTTTCTTAAATCAACCGACTTTGGAATTCTGCTAATCAGAATTTCGGTCAGCGTTATTCTTCTGTTTCATGGCGTTTATAAATTCCTCAACGGTATCCGCTGGATGGAAGGACCACTTTCACAAGTTGGTTTACCTTTCTATATAGCTTACGAGGTATATATAGCAGAGTTACTCGCACCCATACTAATAATAATTGGTTTCAGAACTCGATTGGCTGCACTTATAATTGTATTTGATATGTTTATGGCTGTTTTTCTTGTTCTGAGAGAGCAGTTATTTGCAGTAAAAGAGGCGGGCGGAGGCTGGGGAATTGAACTTGAAGCCCTTATTTTCTTCGGTGCTCTTGCTCTTTTCTTTACTGGAGGAGGCAAATATTCGGTTTCGACAAAAAGTTCGTGGGATTAATAGCACCTATTAAATAGCGTTTGTCCAAAGGATTTTGTAATGATATTAAAATTCCAATTAACAAATCCCAAAAAACAAACAAGCCCCAACAGTTAAATGCAAAATTCAAAACCTTGCATGTTTGTTATATTGATGTTTGATTATTTAAATTTATTTGTTATTTGTTTTTTAAAGTTTGGAAATTTAAGGATCTAAGGGATTTTTTCTTAGATTCCGAGTCGAAGGAATCCGCTCCAGCGAATTCTATCCGTGCTTTTTATCACTTTATTTTAATCCTTATAAATTTTTTATTTGATATAGATTTAAAATTAAACTATTTTCAAACACCTGCTTAAAAATACAGATAGCGTCTTTTGTCCTCTGGTTTTTAATCTACAGGAATTAATTAATTACTAAAATATTTTTAGGAGTAACTCAAATGAACATCTATGTCGGCAATCTTGCCACAGACGTTACAGAGGAAGATTTAACAAACCTCTTTTCTCAGTACGGACAGGTAAAAGAAGCAAAAATTATCCGCGATATGTTTTCGCAGGAATCAAGAGGTTTCGGTTTTGTTGAAATGCCGGGACAGACTGACGCCCAGAATGCTATCAAAGAACTTAACACACAAAACTTAAAAGGCAAAAACCTTGTAGTTAACGAAGCCCGCCCAAAACGGGATAGAGACAGCCGCGGCGGAGGCGGAAGAAGACCTGGCGGAGGCGGTGGCGGTGGAAGAGGATTCAGCCGTGGCGGTGGCGGCGGAAGAGGCAGATAAATTTCTATTTCGCCACTTAAGACGAGCATTTAAGCAGGGATAGCAAATTATGCTATCCCTTTTTTATTTAAGGATTGAGTCATTCTGAGGAATGCAATGACGAAGAATCTTTTTAAGAATAAAT
>MHAF01000021.1:57259-57458 GCA_001802865.1 Ignavibacteria bacterium RBG_16_34_14 | reverse complement strand
AAAAATATTTTAATGAGTTAATTTCATTTAATGGATTATGGGCTGTTCCGGCTACTCCTTATAAAGATATGGAAGGTGCTTTATCTGCAATAAGATTTGCAAGAGAAAATAATATTCCATTTCTCGGAACCTGCGGTGGGTTTCAGCATACAATAATAGAGTATTTCAGAAATGTTATCAGAATTAAAGACGCTGATCA
>MHAF01000021.1:0-57137 GCA_001802865.1 Ignavibacteria bacterium RBG_16_34_14 | reverse complement strand
GCCGCGGCGGAGGCGGAAGAAGACCTGGCGGCGGTGGTGGTGGTGGAAGAGGATTCAGCCGTGGCGGCGGAGGCGGAAGAGGCAGATAAATTTTATTTCGCCACTTAAGACCAGCATTTAAGCAGGGATAGCAAATTATGCTATCCCTTTTTTATTTAATGATTGAGTCATTCTCAGGAATGCAATGACGAAGAATCACTATTGAACTGCAAAGAGATTCTTCACTAAGTGAGTTTGCCCGCTAAAATATTTTCCATAATTGTATTAAAAAAGATGTGAGATCAAAGCGGGTACTTTTGATTTATAATTATTATACTGCTCTCCAAAAGGTTGTATCGGAATGCGCTCTTCTATTTATACTCTGAAAATTGTACCCGTTTAGAAGCATTTTGTTAAGAACATTCTTCTATTGAAAAAAAAGGGGAAATTAACTGCTTGGCTTTTCTCCCATCTTTGCTGTAGCAAAGAAATCATTGTAAAATCTTTGAGTATAACTTTCGGCAAGTTCTTTCACTCTTTCAATTTTTGGAGATTTGACTATCAGCCCGGCATGGTATTCTTTATTCAGCCGCCATACAACTTCAGGATCATTATATGATGAGAGATCAGGGGTTTCCTGTTTTGCAAGTGAAGCAATTATTGCTGCATAATTATCTTTAACTGCCGGTAATTTATATTCTCCTTCCCCTTTAAGGATTTCTATTTTAGCCCATTCCCGCCAGAGATTTATTCCAGATGCTGCTTCAACAAGAACCGAAAGATTAGCGCCGCCAACTCTTGCGGATGTTTCAAGAAAATAAAATTTGCCGGTCTCATCTTTTATAAACTCTGAGTGAGAAATACCGCGAACTATTCCAAGCACATCGAGCAATTCAGTATTTAATTCAAAAAGTTTCTTTGCTTCATCTGTTTTTCTGTCGAGATTCATACTTGTAAACACTCTGCCCTTGTGTGCAACTTCAAAAGGGGGTGTACCATATTTTGATGCACAGGCAAATTTCATTTCTCTTTCATAAATAATAGAATCAACATGATAGATATTTCCCGGTATGAATTTTTCAATTAAAAAGAAAGATTGTTCATCTCCTAAAAAATTTATTCTGTCCCATAATTCCTGTTCGTTATGCACCTTTTTGATTCCATACGCCCCGGCAAGCATTCTTGCTTTAACCATATAAGGAAAAGGAACTTTTTTTGTGAATTCGTTTATATTATTATAATTAAGAATGTGAATAAAATCAGGGACAGGAATTCCTGCCTCTGCAGCAATTATTCTCATAGCAAGCTTGTCTCTGAAATGCCTTGCGGTTGTATCTCCCATTCCCGGAGTTCTTAAATGCTCTCTCAAAGCTGCAGCACGTTCAACATCAAAATCATCGAGCGCTACAATCCTGTCTATTTGTTCTTTCCTTGCCATAAAGCTTACACCATAAATAACATCCCGCATATTCCAGTCTTTATTTTTATCGGTTATATAAAAAATTTCATCTATACTTTCCTTGGGCCAGGGTGCATTTTCCAGGCTTTTGGAAGTAAGGAGAATTACTCTGCATCCTTGTGTCTTACATTCTTTCATGAAATCATGCCCCTTTTCATAGCTGGAAATACAAAGGATTGTCAGTTTATTTTTATCCATTGGACACACCTTGGGATATGACTGAGGTTATTTTAGTTTTTTATTTTGAAAGAGGCAAGGGTTTCAAATATTTATTTCAATTGTCAATATTATTAAGAGATGACATCTTTTGCGAACGAGATGTCATCTCTAATTTTCTATGGTTTCATCAACAACTGAAATTTTAACGAAGGAGAATCATCTTCTTTGTTTCTGTAAAACTTCCAGCTCTTATTTGATAGAAATAAACTCCGCTTGGAAGGTTAGCAGCATTGAACTCTACCTGATGAAATCCTGGTTCTCTTTCTTCATTCAATACTACTGCAATATCTTCTCCTATTGCATTTAGAATCGTGATCTTTACATTGGATTTATTTTGTACACCAAACCCAATTGTAGTTGTCGGGTTAAAAGGATTGGGATAGTTCTGTTCTAACAAGTATGAGTTGAATGCACGCCACTCTACTTCTACTACATCTGAGTATTCATAACTACCATTGAAATCAACTTGTTTTAATCTGTAGAAGTATTTTCCATTATTTAAATTTTTATCTGCATAACTGTAATTCTGCTGTTCGGTAGTTGTACCATGACCATTGACAAATCCAACGGTGAAAAATTCTTTTCCTTCTGCGCTTCTCTGTATTTCAAAACCAAGATTGTTAAGCTCCGTTGCAGTTGACCAGTTAAGTATTACCTTTTGACCGTTTGAAGTTGCTGTGAAGGAAATTAATTCAACGGGTAAAGGGGGACCAACGTATTTATAAACAACGTTTGTTTCGAACTGTGAACCCCATCCACCAGCATAGGATGCGAAGTTAACCAAAAAACAACCTGTTGTATCAAGTAAAGTCCAGGTTTCACCAGCATCAAAAGTTACTGCAGTACCCTTCATTGTCGCAACTCTCCCTGCAACTAAAATGTATGTTGAACTTGTCCCGGGTATATATTGGATTGTTGACGGTGCCAAATTAGCAAGCACAGGATCAGAAATAACACTCCATGTAGTTCCTCCATCAGTTGTTTTTCTAACGATATGATCAGTTGCATTAGCAGCCATATTTAAGGAATAAATACCAATCTGCTCATTCTGAAATGCAATGCATGGACGCCAGTCATAATATTGAGATTCAGATAAGATAACTGCCCAAGTGTAACCTTTATCTGTGCTTTTGAAGATACGACCCTTGTTGGTGCAAAACCAAATTGAATTTCCAGAGACTGTAAAGCGGCTTTCTCCTAACCACGTCCATTCATTTGTTAATGGAGTTGGCATCGTCACCGGATTCCAGTTTGTTCCGCCATTGGTAGTTGTATATGTCTCCAGATAATCCCCAATCACTACACCGTTTTGTGAGTCAAAGAAATAAATAAACCCCGGACCGGTTTGCGATGAGTTGTAGGCATCTTGTCTATTCCACGTTACACCTCCATCTGTGGTTTTATAAATACCAATAGTTCCTGTGGTTCCTACTAATTTATAGCAAGTGACATAAGCTGTATCTGCATCAATGGCAAAGATTTCGGCCAGATAACCATTGGTTATTCCGGGAATCGTATTAAGAGTCCAATTGGTTCCACCATCTGTTGTTCGAATATAACCAGCGTAGGGAGTTGAATTAGCCGGGTATTTTTGTCCTACAGCCCAGCAAACTTGGTTGTTAACAGCAGAAAAGTTTATAACAAAAACGTCTGCAGGGAAGTTTGAATTTTGCATTAGCCAATTCTGAGCAACAACAGTGTTAGAGCTAAACACTGTAAAAAGAACAACTAAAAGAACCAGTAACCGTTTCATAAGAACCTCCTCATAAATTGATTATTAAATTATTAGGGTGTTCAGTCGCGAGTGTTTACAGTATGATTGAACACTCTAAATGTTTTTTATTTTACTAACCGTTCGTTTTATAAACCGTTAAAACGGTTATAAAGCCTTTGCCTTCAGGCTCTCAACGGGATTAATCCCGTTGAGAACAGAATGAAAAAATTTTATTTAACCATTTCAATGGTTTTTATTTAAGCAATAACATTTTCTTTACTGCTATATAATCTCCAGCTTGTAAACGATAAAAGTAAACTCCACTTGGCAGATTGGCTGCATTCCAGGTTATCTCATAAGTGCCTGCAGGTTTTTCTTCGTTAACGAGTGTTTCTATTTCGTTGCCGAGTATGTCAAATACTTTAATTACAACATTAGATGATTGCGGAACTGAGTATTTTATTTTTGTACTCGGATTAAATGGATTGGAATAATTTTGTGAAAGAAAAAAACCGGTTGGTATTTGTTCTATGTCATCAACATCCGTTATCATCTCGGACAACGGACGGTTCCAGACGCCAGTCCCCATTGTCCGATTTGTCTCCATACTCCCTGCAAAGAGATATGTTTCGTTTGCAGTAAAACAACTTACGTTTGTGTTGATCAATCCTGTATTAACTGCAGTCCAATTCCCGCCATTGTTTGTTGTGAGAAAAATACTACTGTCAACGGTATGCACTCCTGCAAAAAGATTTGTACCTGATACTCCGAGGGCAAACAAAGGACCAATTGGTAACCCATTATTGACCGCTGACCAGCTCATACCATTGTTGGTGGACCGAAAAACGCCAGCATCCCAGAATCCTGCAAAGATATTTGCCTCTGAGGCAATTAGTGCAGCCCATGGAGCCGAAGGTAAACCACTGTTTGCTGCGAACCAGTTTGCACCAAAGTCAGTAGAACGAAAGACTCCATCACCGCATCCCGCAAAGAGGTCATTACCCTTAACTGCTAAACAAGAAATACTAATATCTGTCATACCATTATTGGCAGCACTCCAGGTTTCTCCATAGTTTGTTGAACGAAAGACACCGATTTCGCACCCTGCAAAGATAATGGTATCAATAACTGCCAGAGAAGTAATATATGTATCTGTCAAACCATTATTGACTACAGTCCAGCTTTCACCACTGTTGGTGGAGAGAAAGACGCCGTCCCAAATAGCGCCGGCAAACAGATGCGTGTCGATAACTGCAAAGGAACTAACCCAATTTTGAGTAAAATAACCCCCCGCTCTCCAATCAGTGCCGTTGTTAGTTGATATAAAGACTCGGCTCGAGTATGGAGTCCACCAATTTGATGAATAAGTTCCAACTATAAGATTCGAATCACTAAAAATAATGGCGCTGACACCTAGGTTGGTTAGACTGTGACTGATCTGAATCCAGTTTGTACCGTTGTTGGTCGACTGAAATATCCCGTATCCGCCGGCAAAGAGATTCGTTCCATTGAAAGCAAGACTCTTAACAATCAAATCTGTTAAACCAGTATTGACTACCATCCAATTTGTACCATTATCGGTTGAAAGAAACACCCCTCCAAACTGAGTTCCTGCAAATAAATATTGCCCCGATACAGCAAAAGTATTAACCCAATTAGTTGTCAAACCGTTATTAACAGCAGTCCACGTTGTACCGTTGTTTGTTGACAGGTAAATTCCGGCACCACCCTCTGTTCCAGCGAAAAGGTTTGTGCCAGATACAGCGAGAGCGTTAACCTCGAGAGTTGTCAGTCCCTCATTAACAGAGACCCATGTTGCTCCATTGTTTGTTGATAAGAACACGCCACCTCCCCAAGTACCGGCAAATATGTTATTTCCAGAAATTGCAAGTGCACTAACGGGGTGATAGGTCGAAGTAATGCGAATATCAGTCCAAGTTGTGCCATTGTTGGTTGTAACATATACGGCACCTCCAAAGACATCACCGCCACCAGCAGCATAGATCTGCACCCCGCTCACAGCCAGAGTCCGAATACCTTCTGTGATTCCATTATTTACTGAATCCCAGCTTGTACCGTAGTTGGTACTAAGAAACACACCATCTGAATTTCCTGAGAATAGATTCGTACCAGAAACTACAAGTGCCACTATACCCTGGTTAGTCATTGCAATGCTGGCATCGGCCCAAGTTGTACCGTTATCTGTTGAAAAAGCTATACTGCCATATTCAGCACCAGCAAAGAGATTTGTTCCATTAATCACCAATGCAGATACCTCCCCTGCAGCTGGTCCGTTGATTTGCACCCACTGCGCAAAACAAATCTGTGTTACCATCAAAAAGAAAAACAAAGTTTGTAATAATTGTTTCATAACAATCTCCTATTAATGTATGATGTTTTTTTATTTCAGCAATAACATCTTTTTTGTCTCAATGAAAGAACCCGCTCTCAATTGATAGAAATACACACCGCTTGGAAGATTCTCTGCGTACCAGGTTATCTCATAAGTGCCTGCTGGTTTTTCTTCATTCACTAATGTTTCAATTTCGTTACCGAGGATGTCAAATACTTTCAACTCAACATTAGCTGATTGTGGAATTGAGTATTTAATTTTTGTACTCGGATTGAAAGGATTGGGGAAGTTCTGTGCTAGCGCAAACTCCGTAGGTAAAGTAATTTGTTCTTCAACAGATACTGGGAAATATGATAATACGATACGACTCGAGTCTTTGTATACTTTTACTCCTTGAAGTGTAATCAATCCACCGTTGTGTACAAATGAACCTTGTTGTGCTACAATACCGTTTCGACGATTTTCCCAAGAGATTAATGAATCTGATGGAACGACAAAATTTTGTAATCTTTTTAGAGTTACGTCTGTTGTTGCTGAATCTGGGGCAACTAATGTTCCGCTTGTTGTAAGAAGATCCTTCACATAAAGAGTTATTTCCCATCTTCCTGTTTCATCAACAATATCATCAGTCCAATCAAGATGTCCGTTAATGGTGCCTATTGGATCTCCGTTTGATGGTGTGCCATTTCCGGGATCGTCGTCGGTCGAACAATTTGAAAAAGCTGGATATGAAAGATTTGTTTTGTATCGTGTAAAGAAACTGAAATTTGGAAAGCTTAACACCCAGGGTGAGTTAGCAAACGTTCCCCAATGATCTCTTGGACTCCAGAAGTGGAAGCCTCCATGCCGAAATGCAGACACAGAGTCATAAAATGCTGGTTTCTCTGACCATCCAACTATATCATCATTTTTTCCGCAGAAAGTGAATAATAGAGGTAGTGAATTCATCCTATTAGCACCAAGCATAAATATTGCGTCAAGCCTTTCATTCATTGCGTAACCTTCGTTTGTTAGTAAATTTGATTGATAGGTTCCCCATGCCCTGTCCATATAACCAACACGGAAAGAAGCCAGATCGAAAACCGGGGCATAAATAAGAATAGCAGCAATCTTTTCCCGAAGCATAATAGAATTAAACAGTGAACCAATCGCACCCATTGACCATCCCGTCATATATATTCTGGTGCTATCAACCGGAAGGTTACGCGTTGCCCAATCAACGATAAATTCTATTTTCTTTGAAGTATAGTTATAAAGTATTCCTGATGTAGGAACTTGATTCATATAGGAGAGCACATCATAGTCTTCATGAAATCCATAATAGTAAGTAGTATTTTCCATTGTTGGAATCCATTCATCAATGCTAACAACCCACTCATCAGGATCACCGAGTGTTTTAAAGTAAGTTGATGTTGGTAGAAAGTTCAGATCGCCGCCATGCAGGTAAATTGTTAATGGGTGTATGGCAGCGGTTCCTGATTTCACAACAGCAAAATTATATGGAAATGTTCCGGCATTCGTCATCTGAGGATATATTGATGAAGTAACTTTAGTAGCATATAGAACATATATTTCAAAAATTTTTCCGCTTACAGTTCTGTTCTGCTGCCATACTGGTTTGGGCATCAAAATAGATTCATTTATTGAAGATGCAAGTGAATTTGATCCAAATAAAATCGTGGTATCTTCGAAACCATCAAAATTTGTAGTTAAAGCGTAATAGTAAGAACCATTATCTGTTGATGTGGCAACGAACAATCCTTTATTACTCCCAAGAGGTGCTGAAGCTGAATCGATCTTCAAATATGTTGCAGTTCCTATTATATCTGTAAGGCGTTTGTTGAGTCCAGAATTATCACGAACATTTCCCAGGTTTTGTGCAGTACTAAGCTGATATCCATATTGAATAGGAGTTGAAGACTTGTAAAGTGTATATACAACATTCGTTGTCTGCAAATTATCCCAGGTTACAAATATCTGCCCGTCCTTATACAAAGCATTAATATTTTGTACCGATTGTGGTTGGTTTGCCTGTATTGTTGATCTTACTGTATCATTCGAATTGTCCATATCACCAGCAAGGTTTGTAAATACTGTTGCATCATACAATCCAACCACTGGAATCCATTCATCGAACAATACTTCTGAAAACTCATTACTATTCAATGCTGTTACTGTTTTGGTTGAATTATACTGGCCGGGTGAAATGAGCATTGTAACCAGGAAAGACTGTGCTGTAGTACCATGATTTTTAACTATGGCTTTTGGAATCTGTGGTAATGTCAATGTGGGGTTTGAGATATCAATTGATTGAGCACCAACATCAATTGAGAATTGTGAACCTATTGAGCAATTATCTAAATATAGGTTGTTACCATAAGCGGCAACTGCCTTAAAACGAATCTTATTTGTTCCAACAGGCAAAGCATAATGTTTAGTAGCCCATTGAGAGGCTGTTGGGACAAACATCGAAGTAGTTGGAGGTGCTGTTACTAAAGGTCCAGATACACCACCGTTCAAAGTAACTAAGGTGGTGTATGTGTTTCCGCCATTGCTGGAAGTTTCAATAATGAGTTTATCAATTTCTGATATATATGTGGCATAAGCATGGTCGAAACTCAATGAGTCACCCGCTATAGTTGTTCCAAGTGAAGCCAATACAATTGACTGTGTAGTGCCTGTTGGTGCCAGAAAGAAATTGAACTGCGCAGATCCTGTCCCTATTCCGTATCCACTCGCTCCGCGATAGTGTCCCCAAAACAAAAGACCGTTATACTCAAGAATCCATCCTGGGGGTGGAAAAATTTCACTCTCAAAATCTTCCAATACAAATGAAAGTAAATTATCACTGCCATTTGGCTGATCCGTTTGTGCCAAACAAATTTGTGTTACCAATAAAAAGAAAAACAAAGTTTGAAATAACTTTTTTCCCGTAAAGCCTGCCTTGTTAGCAGACGGGCGGGATTTCGTAAAACTCAACATAATAACCTCCTTTATAAATTTTAAGGTAATTGTTTTTCTCACAGAAAACTGTTGAAACAGTTAGGACATTTTTTGTCCTTGTATTCTCAACGGGATTAATCCCGTTGAGAACGATATCCGAAAACTTTCTATGAACCGTTTTAACAGTTTTTATTATTAGTTGTGTCATTTAATTATTTGCATCTTCTTTTCACTTGAATAAGAACCGGCTTCTAAACGGTAGAAGTAATTTCCTTTTGCCAATTGCCTACTGCCCACTGCCGACTGGAATTCAACTTCATAAGTGCCGGGATTTTTTTCTTCATCAACAAGTTTTTCTATCTCTTTACCTTCAGAGTTATAAACTGTTATTTGCACTTTGGTTTTATAAGCAACACAATATTTAATTGTTGTTTTCTCCTTAAACGGATTGGGGTAATTCTGACCCAGATAAAACTCTGATGGAACTAAATTATTCATATCCCTACTTATGTCAGGATTGTGCAATTAAATCCTCTTTCGGATTTCAAGGTCCAATAAAATTTATTTTCTGCTTATATGATAAGTTTTTAGAGATGGATTTTCTACCAGATAAGTGTAAAAAACTTACACTTTTATGTAATTCATATCCAAAAGAATTTCACAATTATCAATTGTTTGTAATTTTTCTGTAAAATTTTCATTATTGATCATCTACGATGATCTTTTGGGGAGAAATATTTTCTTTTACAACTGTAAAACATCTACGATGTTTTACGAACAGCCTAACGAAATTTTCAACCAGGGATTTTTATCTGACCTCGTAGAGGTCATATTGTTGTAAAAAATAAAACAGCGACCTCCATCTTAATCCTCGTAGAGGATTTATAAAGTATCTAATTGTAATCATCAACAATTAAATTTTGCATTGTTTAATCGAAAAAATCAAATAAAAATTTTTCATCATATTTTATATCAAACCTCTTCAATAATTCTATATACTTCTCCTTGAACGTTCGCATTTTGTGATGGTTCTCCTGATTTGCTATGTATTTATAAATATCATCTAATTGTGATCGTCCATAAGAGAAAGCACCATATCCATCCTGCTAATGAAATTTTCCCCGAAACCATTTCTTATAATTTATAAAAAAAGATGATTCCCTTTTTATACAGGCAATCAGGTCTGATATTTTATCGTTAGGATTTACTCCAATCAATATATGAATGTGATCTGCCATTCCGTTTATAATTATCACTTTGTGTTTTCGATTAGCTATTATACCGCTGACATATTTATATAATTCATCACGCATTTCTTTAGTCAATAATCGTTCGCGGTATTTTACGGCAAACACTATATGAATATACAATTGTGTAAATGCACCCGGTTTCATTTACCCTCCTTCTATTGATCCTCTACGAGGATCTATTCTTTATGGTAAAATTGCTTTCTACAATTATAAAACATCTACGATGTTTTGGGTGAATAAATTTATAAAATTGTTGAAACATGTGTTTTTACATGACCTCGTAGAGGTCATATATTTGCAGAAACATAATCGACACGATATCATTTAATCCTCGTAGAGGATTCATAATAAAATTGGATTCTCTGTACAGCAACAGATTTTTGATTATCTAGGATGTTTTATTATTGCGATGATACTGCGAAGGAGCAACACCGAATTGTTTTTTGAAGCATTCCGAAAAATAAGCCGGATTGTTAAATCCAACTTCAAGTGCTATCTCCGATAAATTTCCGAATCTCTTTTCAATCAACTCTGCAGCCCTTTTAAGTCTTATCCTCCTGATTAATTCGCCTGGAGGTTCACCTGTCAACGAAACAATCTTTTTGTGGAGAAGTGATTTACTAACAGTTAAATGTTCAACAAATACATCAATATTGAATGATGTATTGGAAATATTACTGTTTATTATCTCATATACTTTCTGCAGAAACTTTTTATCAACTGAAGTGATTTTCGTTTGGTTTAATTCAAATATTCCATTTTTCTGAAAATGCTCGTGAAGTCTCTTTCTTTGCTCAATAAGATTTTTTATTCTTGCTCTTAATTCATCAGGTTCAAACGGTTTCATTATGTAATCGTCTGCACCTGTTTCATATCCTTCTATCTTATCCTGCTTCGCTGCCTTTGCTGTAAGCAGTATTACCGGGATGTGACTTGTCCTTTCATCAGTCTTCAGTTTTTCACAAAGTTTGAATCCATCCATCCTAGGCATCATTACGTCACTTACTATCAGATCGGGTATATGCTCAATTGATATATTCCAGCCATCTTCTCCGTCTATCGCTTCCAGAATTCTATAATCCTTTATCAAATTATCTTTAATGTATTTTCTTACGTCTGAATTGTCTTCCACAATCAGCAGAAGTGGTTTTTCTGTATCAGTGATTAAACCGAGGTCAAGTCTCTCTGCCTTGTCGGCAGACAGGTCTGTTTTTGTTTCTTCAATGTACATTGATTCCTTTGGCGCAAAGGAAACTTCCTCTTTAGCTGGCTCACAGATCTCTTCGGGTTTTAAGTGCTCTTTTCCCAAAGGAAGACTAATAGTTACAGTTGTCCCTTTGCCTTCTTCGCTTTCTACTTCAATCTTTCCTTTATGCAGCTCTACTAATTCTTTTGTTAAAGCTAAACCGATGCCCGTTCCTTCCTGTTCTCTTGTATGACTTCCATCTACCTGATAGAAGCGATCGAAGATCTTTGACATCTTTTCTTTTGGAATCCCGATTCCGGAATCGCTGATGGATATTTTGACAAATTCGTGATCGTCAAGCTGAACTCGTTTCAGCTTCTTCATTTCACTAGGAGATTCCGAATCAAGTTCGGAATGACTGTGACCATCAGACGAAGAAAAAGAACGTGTCACAGTCACTTCAATCCTTCCTTCATCGGGAGTAAACTTAAATGCGTTTGAAAGAATGTTGGTGATTATCTTCTCTACTTTGTCTTTATCCAGATAGACAATAATTTCATCCTCAGCCCTGCCTGCCGGCAGGCAGGTTGAATTGAATTTCAGTGTTATTCTTTTTCTTTCTGCATAAGAAGTGAATGACAGCACTAATGCTTTTAATAGCGGAATTATGTTACGAGGAACCGCTTTAAGCTTCATATTACCTGACTCAAGTTTGGATATATCCAGCAATTGATTTACCAGTTCGAGCAGTTTGTTTGCATTCTTGTGAACTATACTCAGCTCGTCTTTGGTTTTCTCATCTTTTATTCTTTCAATTATTTGTTTAACTGGTCCAAGAATAAGCGTAAGTGGAGTCCTGAATTCGTGAGAGATATTTGTAAAGAATCTTGTTTTAATTTCATCTACCTCTTGTAGTTTCTTAGATTCAAATTTTTCTCTCTCTAATTCGTTTTTTATTTTAATTCGTCTCATTCGCACATTCCATACAATCAAAATAACGGATAATAGAACAGAAGCATATATTGCTAATGCCCAGGTAGCTATCCACCAGGGAGAAAACACTGATATTCTATCTTTACCAAATATTACTTCGGTGAAACCAGCTCCCTTCAAGCTTACATATTTATGTTTATCGAGCATCAATGCATCATTTGTTTCAGTGAAAATGTATTCCCCCTCATCCATATAAACTGTCCTTGGAGATATACTGTCTGCTAAAATTTTTAAAAAAGCAATCTTCAATGTTTTTAATGGATCATCGGTGGAAAGACCGGAATTAGAATCTTCTCCATCGGGATTTACATAAAGGTCTGCATTCACTTGTGTTAATTTGAAGTTCTTGATACCTAACACAAATTTCTCAATTGGTTCAGCATTTAGTGCACTATAATATTTAACAGTGAATGTATCCAGTGGAATAATCATAAATTTTCCGCCACCAAGCCTGAAGAAATCATTGCCCATTATTCGTGCAAAGTTCATATAAACATTACAGAGATATTCGGAGGAGAATTTAAAATACATTGGATTATGTTCTATATGAACACCTCCTCCTACCACTGCTCGGTTATTGCAAATGGTAACACCTCTTAATTCCCCCATTGAATCCCTGATCCATATACCACCACCGTATTCTGCAGAATTATTCTCAATTCTTACATTAATTATTTTAATATCAATCTTACCCAATTGTTCTCTGAATTCATTATAGAATTCATCAATATAAATCCCTCCACCTAAAGGAGCTGTATTGTTTATAATTTTCGAATTCTTAACGGTTGGTTTCAGATTTGTATAAAAACAGATTCCGCCACCTCGCAAACCCGTTCTATTATTTTTTATAATACAATTATCTATGACCAGATTGCAGTAATCCTGGGAATTAATTCCGCCTCCTAAGTCAAAAGCACTATTTCCTTCTATTGTGCAATTTTCAATAATCGGATTGGATTCCGAAACACATTGGATTCCCCCTCCGTTTTGTCGTGCGATGTTATTCCGAATAAAACAATAGCTAATTACAGGGTTTGAATGATTTTTTATTGCGATTCCTCCACCACTAAGTGCTGCAAAATTATTTTCAATGAGACAATGGTTTATAAATGGATGAGATTTATTTATTAGAATTGCACCGCCGTCAGCATCAAAAAGTTCGTTACAATCGTTATAATCTATTGATTGACAATCTATTATTTCTGCAAGTTCTTTTTGTGTTGCTGTCTTCCCATATTTCAAAACACAATACTCAAGAGTACTGAAATCTTCAGCTTCAATAAATCTTATTCCGTGCCAACCAACTGAAGTATCACTCGGGAAGAAATAAATTGAGTCTTGTTCAGTCCCCTTTGCTTCGAGTATTCCGTTAACAATTAACTTGTGGTGTCCGGTAAAAATTATTTTTACTCCCGGCTCAATAATTAATTTTTTACCGTGGGGTATTTTTATTTCACCATCAATGTAGTAAGGAGAGTTTTGCTTAAGCCATTTACCGTTTACGTCACCTTCTGGAATATGAGATTGGGGAAAAGTCTGATTGGACAGCATTACAAACAGGGAAGCAATTGAGACGCAAAACCCAAACTGTTTTGTTTGGGCATAAATGTATACAGCGAGAGTGAAACTGAAGAGAAGGATAGTACAGACATATTTAAAAATTAAATTCCGCATTTACTAACTTTAATTATAAAATTAAAGCAAAATACTCACCTGAACTTCCCAAATATTAAGGATACTTGCAATTAGAATAATTAACGTCTGCTAGTTAATAATAAACAGCAAGTTGAAATGCTTAAAACACCCACTTCAATGTTCATTTTTTGGTAAATTTGTATTGATGAATAAACTTACCGTGATTACGAAATGTTAAAAACTGCTGTGGTTTTACTAAATCTTGGCGGACCTGATTCTCTCGAAGCTGTTCAACCTTTTTTAGAAAACCTTTTTAATGATCCGGATATTTTTAAGCTGCCTTTTCAAAAAAAATTTGCTAAGTACATTTCTAAAAAGAGAGCGCCAAAAGTTAAAAAAGAATATGAATTGATTGGTGGCAAATCTCCTATAAATGAGTGGACAGAAAAGCAACGTTCAATGCTTGAGAGTAAACTGCATAATCCCGGAAAAGATGTTGATCCGTCTCAAAAGAGACGGATTGATGTTTTTATTGCAATGCGCTATTGGAAACCTTTAACTAAAGAGACGGTTGCAAAAACAGAAAAAGAAAATTATGATAAAATAATTCTGCTTCCATTATATCCTCATTATTCGGTTTCAACAACAGGTTCTTCTTTTAATGAATGGAAAAGATTTTATAAGGGTGATGATTCAAAATTAATTTATATAAAATCTTACCAGACACATCCTCTTTATTTGAAAGCAATAAATGAAAGGATAGATGAGTCTCTTCTTCGTTTTCCTGAAAATGTAAGAAGCGAAGTTCAACTTGTTTTCAGTGCACATGGAACTCCTGTTAGTTATGTTAAAAAAGGAGATCCCTACAATCATCAAATTAAGGAAACAATAGCGGGAGTTATGAGGCTTAGAAATAATCCTCACGAACATCATTTGTGTTTCCAGAGTAAAGTAGGTCCCGCAAAATGGCTTGAGCCTTCAACTGCAACTATGATTGAGGAACTTGCATCCAAAGGAAAGAAACATCTTCTTTTAATTCCAATAAGTTTTGTCTCTGATCATATTGAAACTTCGTTTGAACTAGATATCGAATACAGGCACGTTGCAGATAAAGTTGGAATAGAAAATTATATTGTTATGAAGGGATTAAATGATTCTCAATTATTTGTTGATGCACTTTACGAACTTGTTACTGAAAGGTTAAACTAATTGAATATTACAGTGGAATCGGGGGAAGGACAAATAAACAATAAAATAATAGTAATCGGGGCTGGTATTTCCGGTTTAACAACCGCTTATCTTTTAAATAAGCTTGGTTATGATATAACAGTTATTGAAAAGAAAAAAGAACCCGGCGGTTCAATTGAAACGGTTGTTGAGAAAGGATTTTTATTTGACAAAGGACCAAACAGCGCTCTTGAAACTCATCCTTTAATAGGACAAATAATTGAAGAGCTTGATCTTAATGAACAGCTTGTTTATGCAAGCAAGGAAGCTAATAAAAGATACATCTTAAAAAACAATCAGCTTCATGCTTTGCCATTATCTCCACCAGCTTTCTTTAAAACCAAACTTTTCTCACCTGCAGCTAAGTTAAGGTTATTGGCAGAACCTTTTTTCGGAAGATCGAAAGATGGTTACTACCAAAGTATCTCTGATTTTGTAACGAGAAGGCTGGGTAGAGAATTTCTTGATTATGCAATCAATCCTTTTGTTGCCGGAGTTTATGCCGGCAATCCCGAAGAGCTCAGTGTTAAGTCTGCTTTCCCAAAATTATATGAACTTGAAGAAAAGTATGGCGGGCTTATTATTGGAACTATCAGAAGTATAAAAGAAAGAAAAAAGAGAGCAGAAAAATCCAAGCAGAGCGCAAAGATGCTTTCGTTCAGGGATGGGATGCAAATACTTCCAAACGCAATTGCAAAGCATCTTGGAAATAAAGTTAAATTTCAGTGCGATGTAACATCAATTAAAAAAAATAATGGCGGTTTTCAGATTAATTATATGCGGGAAGGAGAACCGCAAGTTATTGATTGCGATAAAATTATATCAACAGTTCCGGCTTTTGCTGCATCAAAACTTTTTGCTCATTTTGATGAGGGTTTGACTAAACATTTAAATGAAATTTATTATCCCCCGGTGCTTGTTCTTTATCTGGCTTATAAAAAATCAGCTGTTGGCCAGCCACTGGATGGTTTTGGTTTTCTTATTCCATCTAAAGAAAAAAAATCTTTTCTCGGTGCAATATGGAGCTCAATAATATTTCCAAACAGAATTATAAACGGTGAGACTGCTGAAGATAAAACTGTTTTCACTCTATTTGTTGGTGGTGCAAGAAATCCTGAAATCGGAAGTATTGATAAAGAGATTTTAATCGGGAAAGTTAGAAAAGAATTTGAGCAAATAATGAAAATCTCAGACGAGCCGGTATTTCAAACATACAAGTATTGGTCTAAAGCAATTCCGCAATACAATATTGGATACATTGAACACGATAGATATTTTGATGAATTTGAGAAGAAGAATCCCGGAATATTTTTAAGCGGTAATTACCGCGGAGGAATTTCAGTTGGGGATTGTATAAAGAGTTCTGAAGCTCTTTGTCAGAAGCTAATTAACAATTCACAATTTATAATTAACAATTTGGGGGCAAAATGAAGAATCTTAGTAATCCAGTGGTCGAAAAAAGTTTTAGTTTTTCTGTACGTATAGTGAAGTGTTATAAATATTTGGTTAAGAAAGATAAGGATTTGAGATCTTTATATAATCAATTACTTGATTCGGGAACCTCTATTGGGGCCAATATTGCAGAATCTCAGGCTGCCGCCAGTAAAACAGATTTTAGAAATAAATTAAGAATTAGTTTGAAAGAAGCTTATGAAACCGAATTCTGGCTCAAGCTGTTTTTTGAAACCGAAATTCTTGATGATAAAGAATTCCAAAGTCTTTCGGAAGATTGTCTTGAATTAATAAAACTTCTGACTTCAATTATAAAGAATGTCAAAATAAAATCTTAATTATTCATTGTTAATTTTTAATTGTTAATTAGAACGGAGTGAATAAAATGGCAAACTTTCCAATAAAAAGGTTAAGACGATTAAGATACAACCCGTTAATACGGGATATGGTGAGAGAAACCGAACTTTCAAAGAACGATTTTATTTATCCTTTGTTTGTTGTGCCCGGAGATAATGTAAAGAAGGAAGTTAAATCAATGCCTGGAGTATACCAGCTTTCGATTGATAATCTTATCAAAGAATGCAAAGAAGTTTCTTCGCTTGGAATTCCAGCAGTAATTCTTTTTGGTATTCCAAAACATAAGGATGAAAAAGGTTCTGAAGCTTATGACCCGGATGGAATAATCCAGAGAGCAGTTAGAGCAATTAAATCAGAAGTAAAAAATTTACTTGTAATTACAGATGTATGTATGTGTGAATATACTTCTCATGGGCATTGCGGTTTATTAAAGGGAGAAGAGATTCTCAATGATGAAACAGTAGAGCTGCTTGCTAAAGAATCACTAACACATGCTCAGGCAGGTGCAGATATTATTGCTCCTTCAGATATGATGGATGGACGAGTTGCTGCAATAAGAAAAACTCTTGATGAAAATGGATTTGAAAAAATTCCCATTATGAGTTATGCGGCTAAATATTCATCCGGTTATTATGGGCCCTTCAGAGATGCCGCAGAATCCGCTCCTGCTTTCGGTGACAGACGTTCTCACCAGATGGATATTGCAAATGCTTATGAGGCTTTGAGAGAGGTTGAATCAGATATTGAAGAAGGTGCTGATATAGTTATGGTTAAACCCGCAGGACCTTACCTTGATATTATAAGAAGAGTCAAAGATAAATTTGGAATGCCGACTGCTGCTTACCAGGTAAGCGGAGAATATGCAATGATTAAAGCTGCAGGAAAGAATGGCTGGATTGATGAAGAGAGAGTAATGATAGAATCGCTTACTGCAATTAAAAGAGCCGGGGCAGATATGTTCCTAACCTATTTTGCAAAAGATGCTGCAAGGTGGATAGATAAAAACAGAAAATGATAAATTGTTTTTTATTGTCATTCTGAAAGGGCGAAGCGACTGAAGAATCTCCTTTTAAAGAATAACAGATGAAAAAAGTTTATTTCCGCTTTTATGAAGAGCTTAATGATTTCCTTCCTCCCGAAAAAAGAAAAATAAAATTTGAACATTCATTTATTGACAGAACTTCGGTTAAAGATGTTATTGAATCTTTTGGTATTCCTCATACAGAAATTGATTTAATATTGGTTAACGGAAAATCTGTAGATTTTTCATATATAGTAAATGATAAAGATGAAATAAGTGTTTACCCTGTTTTTGAATCTCTTGATATATCTGATGTACAGCATCTCAGGCCACAGCCTCTGCGCGAACCAAAGTTTGTTCTTGATGTTCATCTTGGAAAACTGACAAGATATATGCGTATGCTGGGCTTCGATTCTATTTATAAAAATAATTATAAAGATGATGAACTAGTTAAAATATCTCTTAATAATAAAAGCACTATCCTTACAAGAGACAGAGGAATATTAAAAAGAAATGATGTAACTCATGGCTATTGGGTACGAAATGAAAATCCCGAAGAACAATTAAAAGAAATTATCGAGAGATTTGATCTCAGAAATCATATTAAAGAATTTACAAGATGCCTTGAATGCAATATTTTGTTGAATACAATTGAAAAAGAAAAGGTCTTAGATCGGCTTCCTTCAAAAGTAAAAGAATGGCACAACGAATTTTACTTATGCCCGCAATGCAACAGGATTTACTGGAAAGGGAGTCATTACGAAAAAATGAACGAACTAATTTTGAAAATAAAAAATAACATTTCCTAAATATGTCCTTTGCACTTAGAATAATACTCGCCTTCCTCATAATCTTTCTCATTGAATTTTATTTCATGAGGAAAATTGTAAACGGAATTCAAATCTTCTTTCCAAAAACTAATCCAAAAAAGATTAAACGGATTATCAGGATAGTTATGGCGTATATAAACATCTATCCTCTTTACCTTGTTATAGCCTGGTTTCTTTCTTCTCAAACAAGAGTTGATTTGCCGGACACTATTTGGTTTCATTATTTTATTGTTTATCCATTCTGGGTTGGTATTCTTATTATTATTCAATCAATATTAATTTTATTAGCGGTTGATCTTTTAAGAATTATATTTTCCCCATTTCTTAAAAAATACAAAAATAAAATTAATTCATATTCCCGCAGGTTTACATTCGTTCTTGTTTCATTTTTTATTCTTTATGTCCCCGGAAGAATTATTTATGATTACTATACTGTCTCTATAAGAATAAAAGAATTTAAAGTTGCAAATCTTCATCCTGATCTGCGGGGATTAAAAATCACTTTTATTGCAGATATACAGGCAGATAGATATACAGACAGGGCTCGTTTAGAAAATTATATTGAGAAAGTAAATTCAACTCATCCTGATCTTGTATTAATAGCAGGAGACCTTATCACATCAACACCTAACTATATAAATCTAGCGGCAGAAATGGTTGGGAAGATAAAAGCGAAGTATGGTATTTATACTTGTGTAGGAGATCATGACCATTGGTCTTACAGGGATGATACTAAAAGAAGTGTTCGGGAGATGACTACTGCTTTGGCTAAATATAATATTAAAATGGTCGATAATAATAAAATTGATTTGGTCATTGGCCGCTCTCTTATGCGACTAACCTTTGTTACAAATACATATGTAAACCGGCTAACCGGGAATTCTCTTGACACTCTTCTGAACAATAAAGGATATGATCTTAAAATACTTATCGTTCATCAGCCTGGTGATTCTTTAATACAAAAAGCCAAATTTTATAACTATAACTTATTCCTTGCAGGACATACGCACGGAGGTCAGGTAACTTTTATTTTTCCATATTTACAAATTTCTCCCACAATGTTTGAGACCAGATATATGAGAGGTGATTTTTATTTTGGTAATATGCTTATGATAGTAACAAGAGGTTTGGGAATGTCTCTTGTACCTTTCAGGTATAATTCAACTCCCGAAGTAACTGTTATAATACTTAATGATAAAAAGCAAATTATATCGAACTAAAATCCGGCATTCCATATTCCATTAAGACCAACTCTTAGCTCAGCATCTGCAAGACCAGTGTAATTATCCTGGTATCTTATACCTGAATCAACAAGCAGCCATTTGCTTACAAAGAATCTAATACCAAAACCTGTAACAACTCTCCTTGCTGCAGATAGTGTTCCATCTTGTGTGCTTACTTTTAAATATGGAAAGGATTGAGCTTCAAAAATTAAAATGGTTCTATTGCTTAACTGGTACTCTAATCCACCAAATAAGTTAAAAATGTTATCTTTCTTTTCTTCTTCGTTTGAATAGATTTGGTTTGTGAGATATACGGTATAAACATTTTTAAAACGTAAATCAGAATAACTAACTCCCAAATGCACATTAAAATCAGGTCTTAGTGTTCTGCTTAGAGCCACGAATAAAGTCGTTAGCCTTGAATCATAATTAGCTGTCCGCAAACCTTGTCCAAATAAATCTTCAGCGGTTTCAAAAATAAATCTGCTGTCATTCCTTGATGAATTCCACTCATTATTAGTTCTTAACCCGATTGAAAGTCCCGGAAGGTATTCGCCATCGGTCAATAATTTTATTCTCATCCCAACATTTGTAAATGCATCCTTACTATTAAACATTGATCCAACGAGTGACTCACTCCCAAGCTCAATATCACCATATCCGCCAAGACCCAGACCTAAAGTTCCAAGAAATCCTGTATTTTCGGAAAACCCAAAAGAGTTGCCAAGGAGTAAGCTAAAATCCAGGGAGTTCATAACTCTTGAGGTAGAAACAGAAAATAACCTATTTAAAGTATGCGGGAATTCAAATGAGGCTTCTTTAATTTTTGAGGAATCACTTTGTGCGGTTAAATTATTCGTAAAGAAAACTGAACAAATAAGAATCGTTAAAAGAGTGATAGGTGGTTTCATATTTCCTCTGGTTTAACCTATTCTAACTAAAAAAATTAAAGCCTGATTTGCAAGTGTAAAAAAGAGTATGAATATACTTGATAATTAATAATAGTTGATAGGGGTGAGTTATTTTTTTTCGAAGCTGTAACCTTTAAATCATTTATTTATATTTTTGCTTTCGATAAAATTCAAAGGGAAATTTAATGAAAACCCAACTGTTATTTTTATATGTTTTCTTTTCCATACTCATTTCTTCTAACATTCTTCCTCAATCCATAACAAAAGAGATTATTGAGAATGCAGAAAAAATTATTGGGATAGATTTTACTGATGCCGAAAGAGATTCGATGCTTACATTACTTGATGAACAGTTGGGTAATTATCAAAAGATACGTGAAGTTGAATTGGCAAATAGTGTTTCTCCTGCAATTCTTTTTAATCCTATTCCGGTTGGGTTTGAATTTCCCAAAGAGCAGGATCCTGTTCAATTCAGTAATTATACTTATGTTAAAATGTCTGCCGATAAAAACGCTCTGGCATTTTATTCAATCGGTGAGCTTGCTGAATTAATAAGAACAAAACAGATAACTTCAACTGAGCTTACAAAGTTTTTTATTGAACGTCTTAAAAAATATGATCCTGTCCTTCATTGCGTAATTACCATTACAGAAGAACGCGCTTTAAGACAGGCAAAACTAATGGATGAAGAAATAGCCACTGGTAAATACAGGGGATTGCTTCATGGTATTCCGTTTGGTGTAAAAGACCTTCTATCAACTAAAGATTATAAAACAACGTGGGGTGCAATGCCATTTAAAGATCAATTTATCCCGGAAGATGCTGCAGTTATTACAAAACTTGAAGTTACCGGTGCTGTGCTATGTGCAAAATTAACAATGGGTGCACTTGCCTGGGGCGATGTATGGTTCGGTGGGATGACCCGCAATCCCTGGGATACAACTAAAGGTTCAAGCGGTTCTTCGGCCGGTTCTTCCTCCTCTGTGTCTGCTGGTTTACTTCCATTCGCAATTGGAACGGAGACGTGGGGTTCTATAGTTTCGCCTTCTACGGTTTGTGGAACCACCGGGTTGAGACCTACTTATGGTAGGGTGAGCAGAACAGGTGCAATGGCTTTAAGCTGGTCTATGGATAAAATTGGCACAATTTGCCGCACAGCCGAAGATCTTGCAATTGTATTTAATGCAATTTATGGTCAGGATGGGATTGACCAGTCGTTGTATGATGTTCCCTTTAATTATAATCCACAGATTAATCTCAAAAATCTGAAGGTTGGTTATCTTAAAAAAGATTTTGATAAAGAATATGATTTTCACAGGAATGACTCTCTTACTCTTGCCATGCTAAAAAACCTTGGGGTCAATCTCATCCCTATTGAATTACCAGTGTTTCCTATTAATGATCTTGCAATTATTCTAAGTGCTGAAGCGGCTGCAGCATTTGATGAGCTTACCCGCAGCAACAAAGATGACCTGCTGGAAAGGCAAATTAAAAATGCTTGGCCAAATTCGTTTCGGGCTTCAAGGTTTATTCCGGCGGTTGAATATATAAATGCGAATAGAATCCGCTTCCAGCTAAATCAGGAAATGGGAAAGCTGATGAAAAAAGTTGATCTTTATATCGCTCCTTCCTGGGAAGGAGAAAATTTATTGCTAACTAATTTAACAGGGCATCCATGCGTTGTTCTCCCAAATGGTTTTACTGAAAATGGTACGCCTACGAGTATATCATTTATTGGAAGATTGTTTGACGAAGGAAAAATTATTGCGATTGCCAAAGCATTCCAGGATGTGACTGATTTTCATAAAAAACATCCCGCCGGCTTTAGATGATTTATTTCTTCTTAAAGAAAAAAATAGTTTTAATTAACTTGATTTATGAAAATCTTTTACGCTATTTTGAATAAAACATTAACCAGTATATGATTACATTTCTTCGGGCATCAACAGATCATCTTATAGATATAACTGATATTTATAATCAGGCTGTTTTAACAACAACAGCTACATTCGACTCAGAACCTATTTCACTTGATGAACAAAGGTTGTGGTTTGCAGAGCATAATGATAAGTTCCCTATATTTATTGCTGAAAAATCCGGAAAAGTAATTGGCTGGGCATCTTTAAGTAAATGGTCGGGGCGTTGTGCATATTCCGATACGGCAGAAATATCAATTTATATAAAGGATGGTTACCGCGGCAAAGGTGTTGGGACAAAACTGATGATGAAAGTATTAGAGGAAGGAAAGAAAGCCGGGATTCATACTGTGCTTGCAAGAATTTCAGAAGGGAGTGAAGCAAGCATCCGGCTTCATAAGAACGCAGGATTCGAATATGTTGGTGTAATGAGAGAAGTTGGTAAAAAATTCGGAAAGCTTTTAGATATTCATTTATTGCAATTAGTTTTTAAATAATAATGTTAACTGGTTTCCCCTTTGAAGCAATTAAGTTTCTTTCAAAATTGAAAAGAAACAATACTAAAGAATGGTTCGAATACCACAGGGAAGAATTTAATAATTTACTATTTGAGCCGGCGCAGGAGTTCGTTGTGGTGCTGGGAGAATTGTTGCGAACTATTGCGCCGGATATTATTGCAATCCCCAAAACAGATAAATCAATCTTCAGGCTCCACAGAGATGTAAGATTCAGTAAAGAAAAATCGCCCTATAAAACCAACCTGGGAATATTATTCTGGGAAGGGGAAAGAAAAAAGATGGAGTGCTCTGGTTTTTATTTTCACGCAGAACCCGATTATATGTTCTTTGGTGCAGGAATATATATGTTCAATGATGCCCTGCTTAAAAAATACAGGGATGTTATTTACAACCCTGATAAAGCAAAAGAACTTGATTCAATTATAAATAAGCTGAAGAAAAGGGGATATTTTTTTGGTGGGAAGGTATATAAAAGAATACCAAAAGGTTTTGATGCAGAATATCCGTTCTCTGACTACCTTCTTTATAATGGTTTCTATGTTTATGAAGAAATAAAAGATCTAAAGAAATTGCAGAAAGAAGATATGGTGAAATTTTCATTGAAAAAATTCAAGAATATGCTTCCTCTTCATCAGTGGCTGGTAAAAAATATCTAAGTAAAAGCTTTCGTCAAGCTAATCACTCAAAACAAATCAAAGCAAAAACTATTTTGAGAAAACAATGAATATCGAAAAAAGCAAAAAACTATTTGCAGAAGCAAAAAAATATATTCCCGGCGGTGTAAACTCTCCGGTAAGGGCTTTTAAATCTGTCGGCGGCTATCCGCTTTTTATTAAAAGAGGAGAGGGCTCTAAAATTTATGATGTTGATGGAAACCAATACATAGATTATATAGGAAGCTGGGGACCTCATCTATTCGGACATAATCCTGCATTTATTAAAGAAGCTTTGCTTAATGCGATAGAAAATGGAACGAGCTTTGGCGCACCGACAGAACTTGAAGTAAAAATTGCAAAGCTTATTACAGAACTTGTTCCTTCGGTTGAGATGGTAAGAATGGTAAACAGTGGTACAGAAGCAACAATGAGTGCTGTTCGTGCTGCAAGGGGTTATACCGGGAAAGATAAGATTATAAAATTTGAAGGTTGCTACCATGGTCATGCAGATTTCTTTTTAATCAAAGCCGGTTCGGGAGCCTTAACGCTTGGAATCCCAACAAGTCCAGGTGTAACAAAAAATAATGCGGTGGATACTTTAATTGCAGATTTCAATAATATAGATTCGGTAAAGAATCTGATTAAAGCAAATAAAAATGAAATTGCCGCAGTTATAATTGAAGCGAGTGTTGGCAATATGGGAGTTGTTAAAGGTGATGACCGATTTATTAAAGAACTAAGAACCTTATGCGATAACGAAAAAATAGTTTTAATAATTGATGAAGTGATGACGGGTTTTAGGATGGCAAAAGGAGGTGCCCAGGAAGTTTTGGGAGTCAGGGCTGACTTGAGTACTTTCGGAAAAATAATTGGCGGGGGTTTGCCTGTTGGTGCGTTTGGCGGTAAGAAAGAGATTATGGAAATGATAGCTCCTGCTGGTGCTGTTTACCAGGCAGGAACTTTGAGCGGAAATCCACTTGCAATGTCTGCGGGTTATGCGGCATTAAGCTATATCAAAAATCATCCAAATCTTTATATTGAGCTTGAAGAAAAATCAGCATACCTTGAACAGGGGATAAAAGAAAATCTGAAAACTCTGAAAAAGAAACTAACGCTTAACAGAGTTGGTTCTATGCTTACTCTTTTCTTTACAGAAAATGAAGTAACCGATTTTAACTCAGCAGTAAAATCAGATACAAAACTTTATGGTAAATATTTTCATGAAATGCTGAGAAGAGGAATTTATCTGCCTCCGGCACAGTTTGAAGCCTTTTTTATTTCAACTGCTCACTCTAAAGAAGATTTAGACAAGACTATAAAAGCAAATTACTCATCATTGAAAGCAATTATTTAAAACAGAAAAGGGCGAGATCTAACCTCGCCCACTAAACAGTTTAAGAAAACCATTTATAAACCAAACATGGCTCCAACTATAAATTGAATTCCTCTGGTTTTACCAGATTCATTCTGTTGAGGATTTTTTATAATATTACTTAATCCTAAAGAATATCTGGCATCAAAAACAATAGAAACGAATGGGGCTACTGGTATGCCAATACCAGCTCCAAAATCCAAAGCAAAATCAATTGAGCTTAAATTATCCTTAATGTCGGTATCCTGAGTTTGTCCTCCCGCTTTAAATTCACTATTTGCTGAAAGTAATAAACCAACATTTGGGCCTAAGAATACATAGGGGCTAACAACCCCAACAGGAAATTTGGCTTTAATTAAAATAGGTATCTCAAGATAATTTGCTGTCAATTTTTGTTCGGCTTGCTGCCCTTGTTGATCTTGTCCTTTTAACTCTTCTCCTTTTTGTATATATATAACCGAAACCTCAACATAGATTGGGCCAGCAATTCCTATTTCGGCTGCTGCACCAAACAATAATCCTAAGTGATTAGACTGATCTACGGCTGAATTATAATCGGGATCATCAGATATACTTCCCATATTTATTCCGAAACGCGGACCTATGCTAAACTGTGCAAGTGTTGTGCTGGCAGTAATTAAAAACAAAACCAATAATGTGAATAGTATTTTTTTCATAAACAGATATCTCCTGTAATATTATTGAAAATTATTTAATTAGGAAGTTCATATCTGATTCCGCTTGTAATTGCGATATAGAATACGGTTGAACCGGACGCAAAAACGGGACCGAGCTGCAAATCAGCGGGAATATAAAGATTAGGTGCAATCGGGAAATTAGCTCCTCCTCCGAAACGGATTCCGAAATATGGTCCTCCGGTAATAAAGAACAAGTTAAACCCACCATCAGCATAAGGCTTTATATTTGATTGAGGAACATCAAAATAATATTTGAATTGATTCGCCCATTCAATTGGTGTACCGCCCTGTGTATTAATATTAAATTCTGTGCCTACAGCCATATTCCTGTTAAATAAAACTTCCGCCATTGGTCCGAATTGGAGACCTGCTGATGAGCCACCACCAGCGCTATAAATAGACATTCCGAATCTGCCTCCCACAACCCATTTAGCCTGAGCATAAGTTTGTGAGCTTTCAGATATGAATATATAAACCGTAAGTAACAACAAAACCATTTTTAAGAATTTCATGATTTCTCCTAATTTTTGGAATAAATTACTTTTGTTGCGAAAACTTAGTTAATGCAAATCCATTTGTCAAGAATACAACCCTGATATTACGCTTGTTAGTCTTTATAAAACTACCCTTAATTTTAATATGATTGCGACTTTTTATTAATCTTTTTCTTTTAGTATTATTATAATCAGTATTACAAGCTGTTATAATTTTAGATTGTGACAGCTTTTTTATTAAATGAAAATAACTAAAAAAAATACGGCAGACCTTATAATAATAATTATTGTGTTTGCTTTAACGGGGCTTACAACCGTTTATGTTTCATCTTTAATTACAGATTTTTTTGGGTTAGAAAAATGGAGTTGGGTTTATATCCTTGTTTACATCTTTTTAATATTCCCCACCTATCATCTTCTTTTACTTGGTTATGCTTTTCTCTTTGGTAAGTTTGATTATTTCTGGGGAAGAATAAAAAAAATAATCTCAAAGATGCTTTCCGGAATTCCCTAACCTTCCTGCCCTTATAGTTGTGATTGATGAGTCACTATTTTATTCAATTATTGACTCTGCTAAAAAAGTAATTTATATTATTAATAGCAGAACGACGAATTTTTATCCTCTTTAACTCGAAAACTACGCTGAGAAATTTAGATTTATTTTTAAAACCATAGGTACTAAATCATTCATACATAATTCAAGGAGGTTATCCATGAAAGCTAATGTCCTGTTATCTTTTCTTATTATTGCGCTTCTAATTTGTGGAAAAACAGTTCACGCCCAGGATGCTGCTAAAGTTGCACCCGATAAAGTCAAAGTCCTTTTTGATAACGATAAAGTTAGGGTGCTTGATTTTAAGTTTAAACCTGGTGAAAAGACAGGTATGCATTCCCATCCTGAATATATTCTATATGTCTTAAATGGCGGAACCTCGAAGACAACGTTATCTAATGGGAAAACTTCTGAAATGACCACCAAAGCGGGTGAGGTACGCTGGAATGAAGCAGTAACTCATGATAATGAAAACATTGGAAAAACTGAAATTCATGCTTTAGTCATCGAATTAAAAACACCGACGAAAAAATAATTTCTGCCTGATTAAATTTAAGCAACAATCATTTTTTTTAGTTTAATCGGATTAACTTAATAAGGAAGAGTGAGATGTATTTCAAAGAAAACTTTTCACTCTCCATTTTTCACAGTTTGGATCGATTGAATCTTAGTCAAAATCCTGCTGCCTATAGTGAAATTGAGATTAAAAAAAATTTTCTCGGAAGGACTAATTAATGGTAAACTATAATTCATATTATGGAAACGACAAAGACCGATAAATTAATGCGGGGGATGTTTGAAATTTGTAGTTGTCTGACAAAAAGCCTCGCAGATAATAAGCTCATTAAATCAAAAATACTCGAATTAGAAGCACTAATTTTGAAAGAGGAACTAACTGCAAGAGAAGAGAAAACCATACTAAGTTATGAAAAGGTTAGGCGGGTGTTTCCTCCATTACAACATTTCTATGAATTGTTTGAAACGCACTTAGAAGAAGAATTTGTACATGATTTTCTAAATGGCAGAAAAGAGCTTAGAGATTATTCATTATATAACAGATTTGTTAAACTAATAACAAACGAAAAGAATCTGGCAAAAATTTCAGACAAAGATTGTGTGCTTTTTATAGGTAGTGGACCACTTCCAATAACGGCTATTCTCTTAAGTATGTTTACCAAATGCTCTGTAGACTGTTATGATAAAAATAAAATATTCGCGAACGTGTCTGAAAGAGTAATAAAAAAGATGTCCCTTCCCAATAAAATCAAAATTTACAATAAAAAAGGAGAAGGCATAGATGAAAATAAATATTCTGTAATTGTAATTGCACTCTTAGCCAAACCTAAAGATAAAATATTGTACAGGGCATGGAATGAGTCAATAAAAGGCACCAAAATAATTTGTAGAACTTCGGATGGTGTACGAGAGGCGTTTTATGAACGAACAGACCCAATTCTACTGAAAAAATACCCTGCCGCAAACAAAGTATTTGCAAAACATGACCAGACAATATCCTCGGTTTTGTTGATAAAATAAGTTTCTAACTCATAACAACCTACGACGGTTTGCAGCCGAAAACTAATTTTATTCAATTGTTGACTCTCCTTATGTGGCACGAATACATTAATGTGTAAATTTATTTTTTTAGTCTTCCTAAGCGGTCTACCAGATCCCATTCGGTTCATTCTGCGCTGTTGCTTTAAAATTTTTAATGGTTAATCTTCTTCACCCTCTTCTTCTTCAGGCAATACCTTTGCAATATCTGCAATGCTGTCATCGTCTTTAAGTCTTATTACTCTCACACCCTGCGTGTTTCTTCCCATTACACGAAGGTCCCTAACGCTCTGCCTTATCACCATTCCGTGAGTTGTAATAATAACAAGTTCATCGCCATCAACAACTTCCATCAAGGCAATCATCTTGCCGACTTTATCTGTTGTCTTAACTGTGATAACTCCTTTGCCGCCTCGGTGTGTAATACGGTAATCATTTATGTCGGAACGTTTGCCATAGCCTTTTTCAGTCACAACAAGAATGGTGTCATTCCTTTTAATTACAAGAAGTCCAACAACCCTATCCCCTTTTCCTAATCTTACGCCCCTTACGCCGGTTGCTGTTCTTCCCATATCGCGAACGTCTTTTTCATTAAACCTTATGGCAAAGCCATTTCTTGTTCCAAGCACAAGGTCGCTGTTCCCATCTGTCATCTTAACTTCAATCAGCCTATCGTCTGTATTAAGATTAATAGCATTTATTCCACCTTTACGAACGTTACCATAAGCAGAGAGAACTGTTTTCTTAATAGTACCTTTCTCAGTAGCCATTACGAGATACTGGTTATCTGTAAATTCCTTAACGGCAACAAATGCTGTTATATTTTCTTCCTTCTCCTTTTGAAGCAAATTTATTATCGATCTTCCTCTTGCAGCACGACCTGCTTCAGGAATTTCGTGAACTTTTAGCCAGTAACATTTTCCTTTGTCTGTAAAGAAAAGAATATACTGGTGTGTAGATGCTATGAACATATGCTCGATAAAATCTTCGTCTTTTGTTCCTGCGCCGGTTACGCCTTTTCCGCCGCGTCCCTGTTTCTTATAACCGCTTGCAGGAAACCTTTTTATAAACCCCTGGTGAGAAATTGTAACAACAACATCTTCTTCGGCAATTATATCTTCAAGAGAGAATTCTGTATAATCATAAATTACTTCTGTTCTTCTTTTATCACCGTATTTCTTTTTTATTTCAAGCAGTTCATCTTTTATGATTAGGTATCTTTGCTCTTCACTTTTGAGAATACCTTTTAATCTTTCTATAAGTTTTATTGTCTCTTTATATTCATCTTCTATTTTCTTTCTTTCAAGCCCGGTTAATCTCTGCAAACGCATATCGAGAATTGCTTTTGACTGTATTTCAGACAGCTTGAATTTTTTCATCAGGTTGATTTTTGCAGTATCAACGTCTTTAGATTTCTTGATCGTTTCGATTACTGCATCAATGTTATCAAGAGCAATTATGTAACCCTCAAGAATATGAGCTCTTCTTTCGGCAGCATCAAGATCAAATTTGGTTCTCTTTATAAGTACATCCATCCTGTGGGTAATGAAGTGCTGCATCATCTCTTTAAGATTAAGAACCTTTGGAGCGCCATGAACCAGAGCAAGCATATTAACACCAAATGTTGTCTGCATCTGTGTATGTTTGAAAAGCTGGTTCAAAACAATAGCCGGCTGGCCATCTCTTTTAAGCTCAATAACTACTCGCATACCGTCACGGTCGGATTCATCCCTAATGTTTGAGATATCATCAATCTTCCCGCCCCGAACTAACTCGGCAATCTTTTCAATAAGATTTGCTTTATTTACCTGGTAAGGAAGCTCGGTAATAACAATATTTTCCCTGTTGTTTTTTAATGTCTCAGTGTTTGCTCTGGCACGTACAATTAATCTTCCTCTTCCTGTTTTAAATGCTTCCTTAACTCCTTCATAACCATAAATAATTCCTGCTGTAGGAAAATCCGGAGCTATAACATGCTTCATCAGTTTTTCAATTGTGATGTCGGGATTTTTAATTAATGCTATAAGACCATCAACAACTTCACTCAGATTATGAGGGGGAATATTGGTTGCCATTCCAACTGCAATACCACTCGATCCGTTCACTAGCAGGTTAGGAAGGTATGACGGCATTACTGTGGGTTCTTGTAAAGAATCGTCAAAGTTTGGAATGAAGGCAACCGTATTCTTGTCAAGGTCACGAAGCATCTCATCAGCTATTCTTGCGAGACGGGCTTCAGTATAACGCATTGCTGCGGGCGAATCCCCGTCTACAGAGCCAAAGTTTCCCTGCCCATCAACAAGGGGATAGCGCAAAGAAAAATCCTGGACCATTCTTACCATTGTATCATAAACAGCCGTGTCTCCGTGAGGATGATACTTACCAAGAACCTCTCCGACTATTCTTGCAGATTTTTTATATGGCTTATTGTATGCAACTCCCAATTCATGCATTCCGAATAAAACTCTTCTGTGAACGGGTTTCAATCCGTCTCTTACGTCAGGCAATGCTCTTGCAACAATGACAGACATCGAATAGTCTATATATGAGGATTTCATCTCCTCTTCTAACGATACGGGTACTATCTTTTCGAAAATTGTTGCCATAAACTTTTATTTCTTTTTCTTTGCGGTTTGTTTTTTAATTTCTTCTAAGTATTCTAAATCCGCTAAATCTTTTGTGCGACCGGTAGCTTTTTTCATTGATATAAGATTATCCAAAGAAGGAACAAATACTTTAACTTTTTCTATTTCCACTTCTTTTTTTGTTTTCCAGACCCCTTTAAACTCTACCCCTTTTACAAACGGATGAATATCGGTATCCAAAACATATTGACGAAAAAGCGTCTTTCGTTTTAACAATTGATCAATTGTTAAATCTTCCAGGCCATCATATCCAACATTTTTTAAAGCTCTTATCAATCGCTGTACATTTGCTTTTGTCGGATTAAAAAAAATGTCTATATCGTATGTATTGCGTGTATAACCATACGCTGGGAATGCCCATGCGCCAATTACTACAAATATTACCTTATGTTCTACTAATGATCGCAGGAGTTTTTGGATAGTCATGTTTTTTTATAGTATCTATAGTTTGGCTGAATAATTTCTTCATCCTCTTGTATCGCTGCTCAACCGTTAAACTTAGTTGAAATGCAACTTCAAATTCCAACTCTCTTTTGGGATCATCTTCTCCCAGCATTAAAATATGTGTTTTCTGCTTTTTCATAAACTTACTTCATTAAATATCAAGATTAGCATATTTAGCATTCTTCTCTATAAACTCTCTTCTCGGCTCTACAGCATCCCCCATAAGAGTTTCAAAAATTTTATCGGCGTTAGCTGCACTTTCAAGAGTAACCTGCAAGACAGTTCTTGTTTCGGGATTCATGGTTGTTGTCCAAAGCTGCTCAGGATTCATTTCTCCTAATCCTTTATACCTTGATATGGAAACTCCTTTTACTGCTCCTTCTTCCATAGTTTCGGTGGTTTCCAATTCTGCTTTTCCGTTTACTTTAAGTCTCTTCAGTATTTCTTTTCTTTCATCATCATCATAAGCATAAAATTCTTCTTTCCCTTTTTTGATTTTATAAAGCGGCGGCTGTGCTATATAAACTTTCCCCGCGGTAATAAGATCTTTCATGTGCCTGTAAAGAAATGTAAGAAGAAGTGTCCTGATATGACTTCCATCTACATCGGCATCGGTCATTAAAATAATTTTTCCATAACGAGCTTTCCCCGGATCAAACTCGGCTCCGAAGCCCGCACCTACTGCAGATATCATAGCTTTTATTTCTTCATTCTCCAGAATTTTATTGATCTTTGCTTTTTCCACATTAAGAATTTTCCCTTTCAGAGGAAGGATTGCCTGGAATCTTCTGTCTCTTCCCTGCTTTGCAGAACCGCCTGCGGAGTCTCCCTCAACAATATAAATCTCACAATGTTCTGGATCTGTTATTGAACAGTCTGCGAGTTTACCTGGAAGATTCATATTATCTAAAGCGTTTTTCCTTCTTGCAAGGTCTCTTGCTTTTCTTGCTGCTTCTCTTGCCTCAGCAGCCCGCAGGCATTTTTCAAGTATCTTTCTTCCAACAGGAGGATTCTCTTCCAAAAATTCTGCGAGTTTCTCCCCCACAAGAGTTTCAACTGCGGATTTGGTCTCGCTGTTGCCAAGTTTTGTTTTTGTCTGTCCTTCAAATTGGGGCTCAGCTACTTTAATAGAAATAACAGCTGTTAATCCTTCTCTAAAATCATCTCCTGTTAAAGTGATTTTATTATCCTTAATAAGATTGTTTTTATAAGCATAATTATTGAGAGTTCTTGTAAGAGCAGTTTTAAATCCTACAAGATGAGTTCCACCTTCGTGAGTGTTAATGTTATTTACATAAGAAAAAATGTTCTCTGTATAGCTATCGCTGTATTGAAAAGCGACTTCTATGGGCGTGTTGTCTCTTTCGCCTTCAACATAAACTGTTTTGTGCAGGGGCTGGCGTGTTTCATCGAGGTATTGTACAAATTCAACTATTCCGCCTTTAAAATGATATGATATTTCCTCGCCTCCGTTTCTTTCATCTTTTATTTTGATTGTGATGTTTTTATTAAGATAAGCTAGTTCTCTCATTCTTTCGGCAACAGTATCAAACTTGAATGTAGTAACTTTGAAAATTTCTTTATCAGGTATGAAAGTTACCGTTGTCCCCGTTTCATTCTTTTTGCATTTACCGATTTCCTTAACTGGTTTAACAGGAACGCCTTTTTTATATTCCTGAAAGAAAATCGCCCCATTCCTTTTCACTTCTACTTTTAAAGATTCTGAAAGTGCATTAACAACGGAAACACCAACACCGTGTAATCCACCTGAAACCTTATACGAATCTTTATCAAACTTTCCTCCGGCATGCAGAACCGTCATTACAACTTCAAGCGCAGATCTTTTTTCTTCGGGATGAATATCTACAGGAATTCCTCTTCCGTTGTCTTCTACCGTAACACTTTCATCTTTATGAATAATTATACCAATTTTATCTGCATAACCTACCATGGCTTCATCAATACTATTATCAACTACTTCATTTACGAGATGATGAAGTCCTCTTGCACTTACGTCTCCAATGTACATTGCTGGTCTTTTCCTTACGGCTTCAAGACCCTTGAGAACGTTTATACTTTTCGCACTATATTCATTTTTTGACATATGTTTTTTCCACTCTTGTTTAACTTATCATTGTCTATGATGCAAATCTTACTGATCTGACCCTTTCTTCATTAAAAAATTTATTTATCGTTTCTACCATTAACGATTCGTTAAATTTCAATTCGCTTCTTAAGACTGAGCTTTCAACCTTTAACATTAAAACTTTTTTGTTTACTCTTACGGGCGTTACTACTTTTTCCATTTCGGGAAAAACAGAAAAGAATTTTTCAACCACTTCCGATTGCTTTACAATATTACGGATATTTGAAAGTTCCGGATTTGTGTTTAAAGCTTCTTTAATACTAACAAATTTGTTATGCATACATTACCTGCCCCTGATTCAATTTTATAACTTTATCAGATTTGTTCCTTTTCAGGAAAGAAAAATCAGAAAGATCTGTTACTGTTATGAATGCCTGCCCAACTCCTGTCAAATAATCGCTTATTCTTTCGGCTCTTTGTGCATCAAGTTCCCCAAATACATCATCAAGAAGAAATATTGGTTCTGTTCCCGTTATTTCCTTTAAATAGAAAAATTCTGCAAATCTTAAAACGACCTGGAAAGTTTTATGCTGTCCCTGTGAACCATAAGTTTTTAAGTTATACCCATCAATGCTAAAAATAAAATCATCTCTTTGTGGTCCAACAAGGTTAGTTCCTCTGGTTATTTCTTCTTCTTTTCTTTCTTCCAATTGTCTTTTGAATTCTTCTTCTATATCATCTCTCTTATAATCATTAAAAAAAGAATATTTTATTACCGGTTTTTCTTCATGACCCATTATTATCTCATAAGAGCTGGTTACATATTCATTAAACTCATCAATAAATTTTTTCCGCTGCCTTATTAAATATGAACCTGTTTGTAAAAGAACCGCGGACCAGGCTTGCAGTTCTTCAATTAGAGTTTTGCTTCTTATTTCTCTTAATTGGTTTAAGAGAGATGACCTCTGTTTTAATATTTTATTATAATCAATAAGGTTTCTCAGGTAAGTTTCGTTGACCTGTGAAATTGCTGAATCAACGAACTTTCTTCTTTCTGCCGGGGAACCTTGTGTAATTGAATGGTCTTCGGGAGAAAGCAAAACTATAGGGAATTTTCCAACAACATCTGAGGCCCTTACAATTTGTTTATCATCTTTAAAATAATATTTCCTGTTCTGGTTTAGGGAGTAATAAACTTTTGAATTATTCTCTGTCATTCCTTTGAAACTTCCAGAAATTTCAAATGCATTTTCGTTAAAGGTAACAGCTTCGCTATCTGATTTTGAATTATGGCTTCTTGTTGTACATAAATAAAAAATTGATTCGAGGATTGTTGTTTTACCCTCTCCATTCCCTCCGATAATGTAATTCAATTTGTTTGAAAAGTCTAAAGAAATATTTTTATGTTTTCTGAAGTTTTTTAATTGAATGGATTTCAATATCATTTTTTAATTGTTCAACCGTACCGGCATTAGCAACAACATAAGTTCTTCGTTCTCACTAACTTCTCCGGGCTCAATTATACATGCTTTTGTAGGAGAATGCAGTTTAAAAATAGCTTCATCATCATTTATATGAGAAAGAATATCGTTTACATAGGCAGTATTAAATCCTATATCCATCGTTTCTCCTTTGTATTCGCAATATACGCTTTCTTTTGCGTTGGAACCATGATCAATATCTTCTGCAGAGACTTCAAGCTCATCTTCCTTTATAGAAAACTTAACTTGTTTTGAATTGGCAGTAGAAAAAAGCAGCATTCTTTTTATTGTAGAAAGAAGGTCCACCGTTTTTACTTTTAAAATTTTATCATTCTCAAGCGGTATAACGCTGTTATATGCCGGATATTTTTCGCCGATTAACCTGGAAATAAATTCAAGATCGCCAAAGTTAAATGCTGCATGGGTTTTGCTTAAATAAATTTTTACGTCTGTTTCACCAAGCAATTTTGCAAGTACAGATATTGCTCTTTCTGGAACTATATACTGTTCATCTTTTTTAAATTTTAGATTTTTATTAACATACTTTACAAGGCGATGTCCATCGGTTGCTACAAATCGAACTCCATCTTCTGAAAGTTCAAACAATGTTCCTGTCATTGCCGGACGCATATCTTCTTTGCTCATTGCAAAAGATGTTTGATCCAGTGCTTTTTTCAGATCGGTTCCGCTAAGATTTATTTCTTTCTCTTTTGTTACTACAGGTATTTCCGGAAAATCTTCGGGTGAGGAATAACTTAAGTTATACTTCCCTGTTTCTGTTGAAAGAGTAAGTTTGGAGTTAGCTTCTGTTTTAAATGTTATTTGAACATCTCCTAAGTTTCTTATTACATCATAAAGGAGTCTTGCCGGAACCACAATTCTTAAATTTTCATCAGAAGGAACATTAATAGAGGATTTTAATGATATCTCCAAATCCGTTGCAGAAACAGTTAACAAACCATCCTTTAAATCAAATAAAAAATTCTCGAGAACCGGCATGGGTGTCCGGGATGGCACAGCTGGAATTATTTTAGAAAGGTGCTTTTCTAGCATCTTGCTATTAATTTTAAATTCCATTTAACATCTCCTTTTTGATCGTGTAAAGATACTAAAATGTAGTGCTAATCTCAATGAAATATGAGTTGTATAAATCATAAAACATGGATAAAATTTCCGTTACTAAGATAACAACATTACATAATTAATTTAAAAATCATGTTTAAAAAATATTATTATAATTATAAGAATGTTGAAATCTTTGTTCATAAATTTTACCCGATTAAACGGGCACAGAGTTTAAAAACTTATTAACAAAAATTTGTTAATAAATAAGGGATTATAAGACTACCTCAACAAACAAACAATAAATTCACTTTATTAACATGTTGAGAAAGATATATAAACAAATTTAAAATTAAAAAACTCCATTTAAGGAGCCAAAAAAATATATATGGGAGTATTTTTAAATTTTTATGAAGAGACTAATTCTATCTGAGTTTTTATTGTCTTAACAAGGTCTTTCATAGAAGGATCTCTGACCATAGATTCCTCGATTGAATTGCATGCATGTATAACCGTAGAATGATCTCTTCCTCCAAACTGCAAACCGATAGATTTAAGAGAAGATTTAGTTAATTCTTTTGAAAGGTACATTGCAAGCTGTCTTGCAAGAACAACCTCTTTCTTACGTGTTTTATCTCTAATTTTATTTTCGGCTATATTTAAGTAAGAACAGACAATTTTTGTAATATTTTCAACGGTTACACTAACTTTTCTATCTGTTGCAATTTCCCTTACTATTTTTTTTGCCAGTTCAAAATCAATTGCTACCGAATTGAGTGAAGCATTTGCAAGCAATTTTATAAGGCATCCTTCAAGCTCCCTGATATTATTTGTTATATTACTGGCAATATACTCAAGAATTTCGGATGAAATATTCATCCCATAATCATTTGCTTTTCTTTTAAGTATGGCAATTCTTGTTTCGAGTTCGGGCGGTTGAATATCTGCTGACAATCCCCATTGAAAGCGGGAAGTTAAGCGGTCATCCAAACCCTTTAATTCTTTGGGCGGCTTATCGCTTGATAAAATAATTTGTTTTCCTGCTTGGTGAAGAGTATTAAAAATATGGAAGAAAAGATCTTGTGTTTTTTCTTTTCCAATAAGAAATTGGATATCATCAATTATTAAAACATCCATTCCACGGTAGAAGTTTGAAAACTCATTTATTTTATTGGACTGAATTGATTCAACGAAATCAACAGTAAAAGTATCGGATGAAAGATAGATTACTTTTTTATCGGGATTAATTTCAAGAATTTTATTTCCGGCGGCCTGAATAAGATGAGTTTTTCCTAATCCCACTCCACCATAAATAAAAAGGGGATTGAATGAGGTCCCACCAGGATTATCACTAATAGCCAAAGCAGCGGCTCTTGCAAGTTGATTCCCCTCTCCTTTAATAAAATTTTCAAAGGTATATCTGAGGTTTAAGTGAGACTCAAAATTTTTTTGTTTGGTCTTTTCTGTAACTTTATTTATAGGTGAGGATTTAGAAATAAAATGTGATCCCGAATCACTCTCTTCATTAATTATATAAGCAAGCTTTGAATCGGAACCAAGTACATCATGAATTGTTTTTGAAATTAAAGTATTAAAATGTTCATCAATCCATTCCCAAAAAAATTGACTGGGAAGCTGCACCTTTAAAGTATTGCCATTTAGTTCCAGCGGCTTTATAGGCAAGAACCAAGTGTTATATGTCATTAAAGTTACGTTACCTTTTATAACTTTTAAGCATTCTTTCCAGATAATAGTTGGTTCGGAATAAATTTGTTTATTCGAAGAATGGGCATTAAGCATTTTTTAATTATCCACAACAAGTATCTTTATTAAAAACCCGGAATTTATCTTACGGCAACGTAATATTAACAAATCACCAAAAGATATCCACAACATGTTAACATTACATGCGGCAAGGGAAACCCCTTATGCATAGATACTTACAGAATTTATTTTGAAAAACCACACACAAAGTATGAATTTAAATTTTAAGCGGGCGGTAAAGTGAATTCTGTGGAACGTTTTCACAAATAAAAATTATCCACAAGATATTCACAGATTTTATTGCGCCTCTCTTGTTACAAAAAATATGAAGTAAAGTTTATTCGTGCAAATTAATTCTTCATTGAAACAGAAAAATTTTTTACTAGTTTAAAATTTGGGCAGAGATTCTATTATTTAGTATCTTTGTAATCTAATTTTAAGGAAAAATCAATTAAGGCAAGTTTATGAAAAGAACATATCAGCCAAGCAATCGTAAAAGAAAAAATAAACATGGTTTCAGAGAACGGATGAAGACCAAGAATGGCAGAAAAGTTCTGGCAAGCAGAAGAGCAAAAGGAAGAAAAAAATTAACTGTTAGCGATGAGAAATAATTGCTTTTCGCAAAGAGATGGTTCCAAAGAAACAACAGGGTCTTTCCTCAGGAGAAAGAATAAAAAGTAAAAAAGATTTTGATGAACTCTACTCTTCCGGTAAAATATTAATATCCAGCGATCAAAAAATTAAAGCCATATATCTTATAAAAGAAAATTCCGAAAAGGCTGTAAAAATAGCCGCCGTTGTTTCAAAAAAACTTGGAAAGGCTGTCTGGCGAAATAGGGTTAAAAGATTAATTAAAGAAGCATATAGATTGAATAAGCGGGAAATTATCTCATCAAGTATAAATGCAGGAAAAAATATTAAACTTATCTTTTCTGCATATGCTTTGAGTGAAAAGAAAAACAAGAAGATAGGTTTAAATGAAATTGTTCCGGGGGTCTTAGAAGCACTGAGCATTATAAAGAAAACATTGTGATGAAAGGATTATTTATATTTCTTATCAAAGGATATCAAAAAATTATATCTCCGGTTTTACCGCCATCCTGCAGATTTTATCCCACTTGCTCTGAATATGGAATAGAGGCTATTGCTAAATATGGTATTATCAAAGGCGGAATAAAGACGGCATGGAGAATTTTAAGATGCAATCCTTTCAGTAAAGGTGGATATGACCCCATACATTAAAGTTTGGAATTTTACCGAAGAATGGCATTGGCAAAATGGATAAACAAACAATATTAGCATTTGTTATTATTGGGGCAATTCTGATTATATGGCTGTATTTAAATACACCAACACCTCCACCCCAAAAGGTAATCCAACAAAAAGATACTACCGAGGTACTAAAAGACACTATAGCAAAAACAATTGAACAGAAGAGGGAGATTGATCTTAAAGAAGCCGAGAAAGATACGCAGAGCCTTGGCAAATATTTTGAGTATGTAGACAAACAAGAGCGAATTATAACAGTTGAAAATGACGTTGCCGTAATTGAGTTATCAACTCGCGGTGCGAATTTAAGGAAGTATTTTCTTAAGGAATTTAATAATTGGTATTCTGCAGAAGCTGACACCGCAACATATGAAACAATGGTGCAGTTAATAAATCATTCAATGGGCAATCCTTACGACCTTGCTTTTGTTACAACAGATGGAAAAGCAATAAACACCAACAAACTTAATTTTTCTTCAACTGCAGATAGAGATAGTTATAGACTAACCGATACAGACAGCCTAACATTGGAATTCTCTGTACGTGCTGGTGAGAATGGCGAAATAAAAAAGATGTTCACCTTTTATGGAAACAAATACAACATTCTTTCTAACATTCAGTTAATCGGATTAAATAACATTATAAGCAATAATGCTTATGATTTTGTTTGGCAGAGTGGAATTAGATTCGTAGAAGAAAACTCAGTTGATGAAGCAAACTTTTCAAACGCAAGTGTTTATTATGGAGAGGAACAGGTAATTATAGATGCTTCAGATGTTGGTGAAACAGTTGAAGAAGATTTTACTGGTAGAGTTGATTGGCTTGGAATACGAAACAAATATTTTGCTGCAATCATTGCCCCTCAGGATCCTTCAGGCGTTGATGGAGCTTACATTAAAGGATATAGAGAGCAGACAGATAATGCCGGCATAAAAGAAGTTTACAGTGGAAGATTTATAATTCCTTTTAAAAACGCAGACATCGAATCAAAATATTTTAACATTTATATTGGTCCTGTAGATTATGGCATTTTGAAGGAATATGAAAATCATTTTGAAGCGATAGTAGATTTCGGAAGCTTTTTTGGTTTAAAATTTATTGTAAGACCAGTTGCTGAGTTTGTGCTTCTTCCCCTATTCAACTTTCTTCATGGATTCATTCCTAATTATGGCATTGTAATAATTGTTTTCTCAATCATTATAAAAATAGTTATTTATCCCCTTACAAAACAAAGCATGCAGTCGATGAAAAAGATGCAGCTTCTTCAGCCAAAGATAAATGAGATTAAAGAGAAATTTAAAGATGATCCGCAAAAAATGAACAAAGAAACGATGAAATTATATTCCACATATGGAGTCAATCCAGCAGGGGGCTGTTTCCCGTTGCTTCTTCAGATGCCGATTTTCATTGCATTGTGGGGATTGTTCCAGATTGCGATTGATCTTCGACAGCAGCACTTTGTTGGGTGGATTACGGATCTTTCGAGGCCAGATGTAATAGCAAAACTTCCTTTTAAACTTCCGATTTTTGGTATTGACCAAATTGCCGGACTTGCTCTTCTAATGGGGATTACGACTTTTGTTCAACAAAAGATGAGCATAAAAGATCCAAAACAGGCGGCGCTTGTTTATATAATGCCCGTAATGCTTACAATCCTTTTTATGAGCTTCCCATCGGGACTTAATCTTTATTATTTCATGTTCAATATTCTTTCTATTGGTCAGCAGTATTACATAAACCACAAGCATGATGGAATGGTGCTTGAGCCCGTAAAAAATCCTAAGAAGAAAAAAGGATTTATGTCAAGACTAATGGAAGCAGCTGAACAAAAGCAGCAGCAGCAAAGAAAAAAGAGGTAAGGTCTCCCCATATTATATTTATTAAAGGGATAGAAATATGCTATTTTTATGCAGCATAAAATATCTCTCTAAGTAAATGTCAGTATTAACCAAAATAATTTTCCTATTCCTGTTGTGCTTTTCCAAATCTTTGGGTCAAAATCCATATACTGTTAGAATAGATTATAGAACAAACTCTCTTCCATTTGGTCTTGAAGAAAAAATTCCCAAAAGGGAACTAATTGTTGCACTAGCTTTAAGCGGCGGAGGTTCTAGAGGTCTGGCGCAAATTGGCGTTTTAAGAGCTCTTGAAGAAGCAGGCATTAAAATAGATATGATAGTTGGTACAAGTATGGGAAGTATTATTGGAGGACTTTATGCAGCAGGTTATTCTATTGACCAACTTGATTCAATTGCAGTAAATACAGACTGGGATGATTTATTATCTCCTGCTGCCGAAACCGACAGAAGAGAATTATTTGTAGATCAAAAAATTACAGAAGATAAAGCAATCTTAACAATAAGGCTCGATGGATTTTCGCCTATAATACCAACCTCAATTAATACCGGGCATAAGCTTTCAAATTATCTTAACTTGTTAACACTGCAGGCACCGGTTCATTCTTACAGTTTTGATGATCTTAAAATAAAATTCAGAGCAGTTTGCACAAATCTTATTACAGGCGAACCGGTTATTTTAGATAAAGGTTCGTTAAGCCAGGCAATGAGAGCAAGCTCAAGCGTTTCTTTTTTCTTATCGCCGGTTTTAAAAGACAGTTTAATTTTAGTTGATGGTGGCTTGGTGGCCAATATTCCCGTTAAAATTGCTTTGGAACTTGGTGCTAACATAGTGATTGCTGTTAATACTACCAGCGAGCTTTATTCAAGAGAAGATCTCGAGCTTCCTTGGATAATTGCCGATCAGGTGATCAGCATTCCTATGAAACTGCTGAATGAAAACCAACTATCTTTTGCGGATGTTGTAATTTCTCCTGATGTAAAAGAAAGATCAGCAACAGATTTTGATAATCTTGATAATGTTGTAGCAACCGGGTATTTCAGCACATTGCCGTTACTTAAGGACATTCAAAATAAGATTAACTCAGAAGAGTATAAAAACATCACTTTCGCAGAGGAAGAAAAATATTTTACAAATATAAAAAATAATAATTCTGCTTATCCTTGGGAAGAGCCACTTCTTAAAAAATATGCCGCCGAAGACTCTGTTTCTTTAAGTGAAATAAAAATGGATCTTTATTCATTATTTGAAAAAGGAGATTTTAAAGATCTGAAAGCAGAGATTTCTAATGAAGGAAAACATACAGAGCTGCACTTTGTACCGGAATACTATCCCGAAATTAAAAAAATTGAATGCTTCGGAATAACAATTCCCAAAAGAGATAGTGTGAATTTAATAACAGGAAAATATATTGGTGGAAGCTATAATGGGAAAATAACATATTCATTAATTGTTGACATAATAAATTTATACCGTTCTAATGGGTATTCCCTTGCGGCACTTGAAGAAATAAATTTTGATAGAGTTACCGGGAGGCTTTCTTTATCTTTTGATGAGGGGATTATTTCTCAAATTATAGTTGAGGGAAATAAAACCACAAACCCAAATGTGATAACAAGAGAGTTTCCTGTTAAAGCCGGTGATTATTTCCTTTACCAGGAAATATCGCAGGGGCTTACAAATCTTAGAAGCACTAATCTTTTTGAAGATTTAATTCTTACAGTTGAAAAAGAAAATGAGAGAAATATAGTTGTTCTTAAAGTACTTGAAAGGACAGCAGGGCTTTTACGACTGGGATTCAGGGCCGATAATGAATATCATGCGCAATTTAGTTTTGATTTAAGAGATGAAAATCTTTTTGGAACAGCAACCGAGCTTGGACTTCTTCTTTATGGGGGGACAAGAAACAGAGGATACATTTTGGAACACAGAGCAAACAGAATATTTAATACCTATCTTACTTACAAAATAGATGCATACTACCAGTTTCAGGATGTTCATGTTTATACAAACGAACCAACAACATCAGAGAAATCTTTTTCAAGAATAAGGATTGGGGAATACAGGCAAATTTATTATGGATCGTCCGTTTCTGTTGGGACCCAGGTTGAGAAATTCGGCAACCTTATTTTCAAAGGTAAATACCAGTTTGATGAAATAAAAAACCTGGATAAATCGCCGGAGGATCCATATAAAACTAAAATTGTTAGTCTTAAGGTAAATTCAACAATAGATTCGCAGGATAGGTATCCATATCCAACCAAGGGAGTTTATTTTACCGGTTCTTATGAAACAGCCTCATCTTTTCTTGGCGGCGAAATAGGTTTTACTAATATTGGCTTTGATTATAAAAGTTATTTCACTATTAACGATGTTCATACATTGGCGCCAAGAGTAATGATGGGGTTTGGTGATAAGACACTGCCGATAAGCCAACAATATTCTCTTGGTGGTCAAAATTCTTTCTTTGGAATGAGAGATAATGAGTTTAGAGGAAGGCAAATTTTCCTGAGCTCTTTAGAGTATACTCTTCACTTCCCATTCAAGATTTTTTTTGATACATATCTTCGTCTTAGATATGATCTTGGCTCAACCTGGGAAGAACAGGAACAGATAAGATTTAAAGATTTAAAACATGGAATTGGCGGAACCATTTCTTTAGAAACACCAATTGGCCCTGCTGATTTTTCTATTGGAAGAAGCTTTCTATTTGTAAAAGACTTACCGGATAATCCAATAAGCTGGGGAGATGTTTTGTTTTACTTTTCCATAGGATACTACTATTAACCGCCAGCTGAAACTCACTTCCCTTCCCGCTGGTATTTTTCCCCAAGCTTCTGGTAGGCATTAGCTGATTCTATATCGCTATTTAATTTATATAGTTTGGAAATTGTAAAACAAAGCTTACTTTTTTTATCTACGGTTTCTAATCCTTTCTCAACAGCTTTTATTATAAGATTTAAATCCGGGAGATTTAAATCATCGTTGTAAAGTTTAGTGATTGAAATGTAAGGCTCGTATGCAGCGGGATTTGATTTGGCGGCCTTCTTAAAATATTCAAAAGCTTTTTCATTGTATTCACTATAAACCGAAATTGTTGAAAAAATTCTTCCAACCCAGGAATAAATCTGGTAACATAATTCGGGATTTTCTTTACAGATTTTTTCTGCAAACATCATAATTTCATCGGGGGATAATGCCTTATTCCAAAGCAGCAATCTGTAAATATTTGAATCCCGAATCCCTTGAGCTAACGCAATTTTGAATGTATCGAAAAGCTCATCCGGAGAATCTGAATTCCTGAAAATATTTTCAATATATTTTTTTGTAAAACGCAGCATAGTATATAGTTAAAAAGTTATCTCCTCTTCTCTATAGCTTTCTTATAAAGCTCTATATATTCTTTTGCAGATTTATCCCAGGAATAATTTTTAGCCATTCCATTTCTTTGGATCTTTCTCCAGGTTTCTTTATCATAAAAAGTTCGCATTGCCCTTTCCACGGTGGTATAAAGTGCATAGCTTGAATAATCATTAAATGAAAATCCTGTTCCGGTTTCTTCGCCATTGCCCAAGTATTCGTGCCAGTCATGAACAGTATCTGCAAGTCCCCCGGTTTTTCTTACAATAGGGACAGTGCCATACTTAAGACTGTAAATCTGGTTTAAACCGCAAGGTTCATAACGGGATGGCATCAGCAGAATATCTGAAGCAGCTTCAATTAGATGAGCAAGTTCATTATTATATCCTATGTAAGTAAAAACTTTACCCGGCAGATGATGAGTCATGTTTAAGAATAAGTCTTCAAACCTGTCTTCGCCGCTTCCAAGAATAGCCCATTGAGCCGGAAGATTAACAAGATTTCCGATAGCATCGGCAAAAATATCAAATCCTTTTTGTGTAACCATCCTTGAGACAATTCCTATTAACGGCACATTCTCATCAAAAGGGAGATTGGCATGTTCTAAAAGGAATTTTTTATTCTTCAATTTTCCTGTAAGATAATTACTTGAATATCTGAATGGAATTAATTTGTCAGTCTCAGGATTCCATATGCTATAATCAACGCCATTAATTATTCCATAAAGATCATTTTTTCTTGTAAGAAGAACATTATTCATTCCCGCACCATATTCTGGAGTAATAATTTCATTTGCATAAGTTTTACTTACAGTACTGATTATTTCAGAGAAAAGAATTCCAGCCTTCATAAAGCAAACCGTTCCATCTAATTCAACAGGCCCCCCGGGGTAAAAGTAGTCGCCCTTAAGTTCAGCTTTGAACATTGTGTCTTTTGGAAATCTTCCTTGGTAACCAATATTGTGGATTGTAAATAGAAATGCTGTTTTATCAAACATACGATCCCAACCATAATTATCCTTTATAAAAAGAAGAAGTAAACCTGTCTGCCAATCGTTGCAGTGAATAATATCAGGAACCCATTTCATTCTTTGAAGGGTTTCAATAACTCCTTTGCAAAGGAGAATGAATCTTTCGTCTTCATCCCTATCATTAGTATAAATATGCCCGCGGTGATAGTAGTGAGGGCAGTCTATAAAATTTATCTGGACATTTGAATTTGGAAGTGTAGCCTGATGAAGATGAGCTGATCTAGTATGGCCGGCAACCCCTATCAGCATTTCACCAATATCCCAGCTAAAGTGAAGTTCATATTTATCTTCATTAATCTGAAAATATTTAGGCATAAAAACCTTTACTTCACAGCCCAGCTTTTCAAGAGCAATTGGCAGCGATCCCGCAACATCAGCAAGTCCACCTGTTTTTGCGTAAGGTTCAACTTCGGAAGAGACAAAAGCAATTTTCATAAAGCAGTTTTAGGTATATGGTATATAGGTATAAGGAAATTTATTTTTAAATATAGGTCTCTCATCTTAGTTCTATTATTAACAGAATAAATCTTGTATTACGAATATTGATTCAATTTATAAATAATTTTTATTAAATGGGAAGTTTATGGTATTAGGTATGGAGGTTTTCCATACTGTTTTAAGGTATCCATTTGTAAAAAATAATTGTATCTTGCTGTGCATATAAGCTTGCAGTTAATAAAATTATTAGAGAAATAGCAACAGTTAATTTCATATTTTTCCCTTCCGAATGGTTTTAAATTGAAATAATTTAGAAGTATGAAGCTAAATAAAAATAATTTTGTAATATTTCCAAAGGGTGATCCAAATAACCAATCTATAATTTTTATTCACGGATTCCCCTTTGATCATAATATGTGGAATTTTCAAATAGAAGCATTAAGTTCGAATTATTTTTGTATTTCTTATGATTTAAGGGGTCTCGGAGAATCCGCCGTAGGGGATGGACAATATACTATAGAAATGTTTGCGGACGATATTCACTATATTATAAAAGAAAATGATTTTATAAAGCCTGTTGTATGCGGACTTTCAATGGGAGGATATATTGCCCAAAGAGCAGTTGAAAAAAATGAGAATCTTTTCAATGCCCTTATTTTATGTGATACTAAATCTGTTGCTGATAATAATGATGCAAAATTGAAAAGAGCCGAGGGAATAAAAAAAATAAATGAATTTGGTGTGAAAAGATTTATTGAAGAATTTATTCCAAACTGTTTTGCTGATGAATCAATTACAAAACCGGGTAATATTTATAAAGAAACATTGAGCAGAAGCTTAAGCTTTTCAGCGGAAGGAGTTAAAGGATGCCTCCTTGCAATGGCAGGAAGAACAGATACAACAGAATTTCTTTCTGAAATAAAAATCCCCGTACTTCTAATTTGTGGAGAAAAAGATAAACTAATACCGCCCTACATTATGGAGGAAATGGCTCAATCAATTCCAGACTCTGAATATCATGTTATTCCGAGTATAGGACATATAACTCCACTTGAAAAACCAGAGGTTGTAAATAAAATAATTAAAGATTTTCTTTCCAGAAAAGTAAAACCAAAATAAAAAGCAAGAAGTAGAAGCAATTTTAGATAATGCTTGTTAGTCGGTCGTGCTGCATCTAACTAATAACAGGAATTGAAAGTATCAATATATTTTTTAATGTATTGTTCTTTTTTCTTTAACTTATATTGCATTATGAAACGTGGATGTTCTAATATTATTATGCTTTCAAAGAACTTAAATTCTTTATTAAGTTCATTCAGGTAGTTAAAGTTTTTCTTTCCAAGACAAATAACAATATCCTTTCTTGCGCCAAAATTTATCTGCTTTTGTAAAGAAGAAATTAAATGCGGTTTCAGGATCCGGTAAAGTTCTTTACTGTCATAATAGTTATAGTTCTTTCCATCACTCAGCAAAGCAAGAGGATAAACAGCACCCATAAAAAATTTTGAATAAAACTTTTTCACTCCGCCAAATTCATTGATAAAAGAATAAACAAACCTGCTTGATAATTCGGGTTTTTTAATTAAGCTGTTTTTTATTCCGCAGTATTCTTCGAGTACAATTGGGTCTGTAAATGCAATTCCGGTTACTCCGCCACCAAATCTTCCAGGGTTAATTCCAAGAATAAAAACTCTTTCATTGGTGTCATCAAAAAATCGGTTATAAAATTCCTTAACTATTATCTTCACGTCCTCAACCTTGTAAGGATTTAATACTTTAATATTTCCAGGTAAAGTTTTTGGAGATTTTAGATTTGTAAAAAAGTTAATTGCTTTTTGAGAGAAGGTTTGCATAGGAGAATTCATTATTAATAAAAGAAAACCTCATAATTAATAAACTTTCCTTTCTCATATTTAAACTTCGCACTGAAAAACTTATCCCGGAAGATCCATTCCATAAATATTTTGTCGCCATCCCACAAATTTAATGAAGTTAGTTTATCATTTGATATCCATTCAAGATTTCCTTCTGTTGAATCAATAAGCTCACCCACATAATTATCTGCAGTAAAGATGAAAACATACCAATCGTATTTTCCGTCAAAATTCGGGAAGGTAATAAAACCATGCATCCGGGGATTTTTAATCTTTAAACCAGATTCCTCAAACACTTCTCTTATTGCACAATCTTCAGGGCTTTCGCCTTTATCAAACTTTCCTCCCAAACCATTCCATTTTCCCTCATGGTAATCATCTTTCTTTTTAATTCTGTGTATCATTAATGTTTTATTATTTGTTTTGTCCATTACATAACAAAGAGTTGCCAATTTCATAATAAGATTTTAATTATATTTTATTGAAAAATGTATTGACACTATTATCTCGTGAGATTATGTTTTCTTGTTCAAATTTATTTCATACTTTTCAAATATAAAGATAAAATATATTTGTCTCTTTAATTAATTTTAGAAATATTTGAACAGAATTTAAAACACAAAATAATATTCAGCAGGAGGATTAATATTATAATGGTCAGTATTCAAAATGAAACAGAGGATATGGATATAAAGTCTGAAAAAGATTTACCGGAACCCGAATCTATGCTTCATTTTCCGGAAGGGGAAGATGAAAGAAATTTTAAACCTAAAATGAGCAGGAAAAAAAGTAAAGAAGATGAAGAAGAAGATGACTTTGATGACGAGAGCGAAGATAATGAGTTTGAGGAGGAAGAAGATGACTTTGAAGAAGAGGATGATTTTGAAGATGAACCATCGGATGAAGATGAATTATATGAAGAAGATTTTGATTTTGATGATGACGAGGATCTTCTTGATGATGACGAGGATGTTCCTTATAACTGATAACTACCAGCCAAGAAATTTCTCTTTTAGCAGGTAATTTTGAACATAATCGGTTATTCCATCTTCCAGCGACATTGGAGGTTTGGAATAGCCAGCTTTTTTTATTTTATCCATTTTAGCTTCAGTAAAATATTGATACTTCTCAAGGAGATGAGCAGGCATATCAAAATATTCTATCTCTGCATTTTTATTCATAGCATTAAACAGTGAATTAACAAGGTCATTCCATGTTCTTGCTTTACCGGAACCAATATTAAACAAACCATTTTTGTCTGGATGCTCAAGAAAGAAGAGAGTCATATCAACGGCATCTTTTATATAAATAAAATCTCTCATCTGCTCGCCATCTTTGTATTTTGGATCAGCAGATTTAAATAATCTTGTTTTACCTGTATCGCTTATCTGTTCATATGCTTTGTGAACAACAGAACGCATATCTCCTTTATGATATTCATTTGGGCCATAAACATTAAAATATTTTAATCCAACCACCTTGTTTGTTATTCCTCTTTTCAAAGCCCAGAGATCAAACATCATTTTAGAATAACCGTACATATTTAATGGTCTTAATAAATGCATGTCTGCTTCGCGATCATCAAAACCGAGAGAGCCATCTCCGTAAGTTGCAGCAGATGAAGCATAAATGAACCGGACTTCTTTTGTTAAGCAATATTCGACAAGTTTTTTTGAATATTCAAAATTATTACTTAAGAGAGAATCAGCATCTTTTTCAGTAGTGGAGGAATTTGCACCCATATGAATAATAGCAGTTGGAATCTCAAGAGCGGAGGTCTCTGTCAGATTTATAAAATCATCTTTATGAATGAAATCTCTGAAATTCAATCCAACTAAGTTTTTCCATTTTTCTTCATTGCCAAGGCTGTCAACTATAATTATATCATCAAAATTAATAGTATTAAGACGCCATATAATTGCGCTTCCTATAAAGCCTGCGCCGCCCGTTACAATTATCATTGTTATAATCAATATGTTTTTAATAGAATCTAATTTAATTATATTTGTTTGCCTTTACAAAAGAAACAGGATTATCATTATTATAATTGACAAGACAGGAATATTTTTTATATTTGAAATAAAGTTTAGTTAGTTCTTTCAAAAATTTATCCTTATCAAGAACGGCAGAGGGAACAGGCCCGAAGACGCCGTAGCAACCGATCCCGATTTACCGGGATGTCAGGTGCTAATTCCTGCCCCCGATTGTTCGGGGGAAAGATGAGATGAAGACGGATGCATTTGTAACCTCTTCTAATCATCGGAAGAGGTTTTTCATTTTAAATAAAAGATATGAGTTCAACATTCGAAATATTAAATAAGTTATTAAACGAGAGAATTCTTGTTCTCGATGGTGCTATGGGAACAATGATTCAGAGATATCGCTTATCAGAAGATGATTTCAGAGGTGAGCGATTTAAAGATTGGCCACATGATCTTAAAGGCAATAATGATCTTTTAAGTATAACGAAGCCTTCGGTCATTAAGGAAATACATAAAGCCTATCTTTCTGCCGGTTCAGATATAATTGAGACAAATACTTTTAATGCTACTGCAATCTCACAAGCTGATTACAAGCTTGAAGAGCTTTCGTATGAATTAAATTATCAGGCAGCAATTAACGCAAGGCAGGCTGTTGATGAATTCTTAAAAGAAAATCCCGGCAGTAAACCTCGTTTTGTTGCGGGGGCTTTAGGACCGACAAATAAAACTTTGTCTCTCTCTCCAAATGTAAATGATCCCGGTTACCGTGCAGTTACATTCGATCAGATGATGAAAGCATATTATAATGCGGCAAAAGGTCTTGTTGATGGCGGAGTAGATATCCTTTTAATTGAAACAGTGTTTGATACATTGAATGCAAAAGCTGCAATTTATGCTCTTGAAGAATATTGTGCTGAAGTTAAAAAATATATTCCAATCATTGTTTCGGGAACCATAGTAGATCTTAGCGGAAGAACATTATCAGGACAAACAACAGAGGCATTTTTAATTTCAGTTTCTCATACGAAAAATCTTTTATGTGTTGGTTTGAATTGTTCTTTAGGCGCAAAGCAGATGAGACCGTTCATTCAGGAATTGGCAGACAAAGCTCCCGTTTATGTAAGTGTTTATCCAAATGCCGGTTTGCCTAATGAGATGGGAGAATATGACGAATCTCCAGAAACGATGTCGAAAATGATCGAGGACTTTGCTTCAAGCGGATTTGCAAATATTATTGGCGGCTGCTGTGGTACAACCCCAGAGCATATACGACAAATTGCTCGGGCTGCTGCAAAATGTAAGCCGAGAAAAATTCCTGTTATTGAAAAATATTTGAGACTAAGCGGGATTGAACCCCTTGTTATTCATCCCCAAACAAATTTTGTAAATATTGGTGAAAGAACAAATGTTACCGGATCAAAGAAGTTTGCCAATCTTATTTTATCAGGAGATTATGAGGGAGCGCTTGCAGTTGCACGAAATCAGGTTGAGGGAGGTGCACAAATTCTTGATATTAATATGGATGAAGGTCTTCTTGATTCAGAAGAGGCAATGACTAAATTTCTTAATCTTCTTTCTGCAGAACCGGATATAGCTAAACTTCCTTTTATGATTGATTCTTCAAAGTGGACCGTAATTGAAGCAGGACTGAAAGGCTTGCAGGGGAAAGGTATAGTTAATTCTATCAGTCTCAAAGAAGGCGAAGAAGTTTTTAAAGAACGTGCAAAAAAAATACAGCAATATGGTGTCTCAGTAATTGTTATGGCTTTTGATGAAAAGGGTCAGGCCGATACTTTTGAAAGAAGAACAGGAATCTGCAAAAGAGCGTACAAAATTCTTACAGAAGAAATTGGCTTCACTCCCGAAAATATAATTTTTGACCCTAATGTTTTAACTGTTGCAACAGGAATTGAAGAACATAATAATTATGCTGTAGATTTTATTGAAGCAACCCGGTGGATAAAGCAAAATCTTCCGCATGCAAAAGTTAGCGGCGGAATAAGTAATGTCTCTTTCTCTTTCAGAGGGAATAATATCGTTCGCGAAGCAATGCATTCTGCTTTTCTCTTTCATGCTATTAAAGCCGGGCTTGATATGGGAATTGTTAATTCTGGGCAGCTTGAAGTATATGAAGAGATACCAAAAGATCTTCTTGTTCTTGTAGAAGATGTTCTTCTTAACAGAAGAAAAGATGCCACCGAAAGATTAGTTGATTTTGCAGAAAATATTAAGAAGAAAGATAAAACCGAAATAAAAGTTGATGAATGGAGAAATTCTTCTGTTCAGGAAAGATTAAACCATGCACTTATAAAAGGAATAGTTGATTACATTGAGCAGGATACTGAGGAAGCAAGAAAGCTCTATCCCAAACCAATTGAAGTTATTGAAGGTCCCTTAATGGATGGAATGAGTGTCGTTGGCGATTTGTTTGGTTCGGGTAAAATGTTTCTGCCTCAAGTTGTAAAGAGCGCAAGAGTTATGAAAAAGTCTGTTGCTTATCTGATCCCTTTTATTGAAAAGGAAAAATCAGAAGCGAATGACACTCGCGAAATTGGAAAAGTTTTAATGGCGACCGTAAAGGGCGATGTTCATGATATTGGAAAAAATATAGTTGGTGTCGTTTTGGGTTGTAACAATTATAATGTTATTGATTTAGGAGTAATGGTCTCTGCAGAAAAAATTCTGCAAACTGCAATTGATGAAAAAGTTGATGTAATCGGATTAAGCGGCTTAATTACACCTTCACTCGATGAAATGGTTAATGTTGCCAAGGAGATGGAAAGAAGAGGATTTAAATTACCCCTGCTGATTGGTGGTGCAACAACTTCTAAAATTCATACAGCTGTAAAGATTGCCCCAAGCTACAGCGGTTCGGTTATTCATGTTCTGGATGCTTCAAGGAGTGTTCCGGTTGTCAGCAACCTTCTAAAAGAAGATAAATCGGTTAAAGAAAATTTTAGCAAAGGAATTAAGAATGAGTATAAACACCTTAGAGAAAATCATTTAAAAAGGATTGGAGAGAAAAAATATCTTACAATTGAAAAAGCGAGAGAGAATCATCTCAAAACAGACTGGAGTAAAGCGAAAATTATAAAACCGGGAACTATTGGCATAATGGTTCTAAAAAATTTCCCTATTGAAACTTTAAGAAAATATATTGACTGGACACCATTCTTTCTTACCTGGGAACTTAAAGGGAAATATCCCGCTATTTTTGAAAATGAAAAGTATGGAGTTGAGGCTAAAAAACTTTATGAAGATGCAAATAAACTTCTTGATAAGATAATTTCAGAAAAACTACTTAAGGCAAATGGGGTGTTTGGCTTGTTCCCCGCCAACACAGTTGGCTGTGATGATATTGAAATCTATACCGATGATACTCGCGAAGGAGTTAAAAGAGTTTTACATACTTTGCGTTCTCAAACACCAAAGTCTGATAAACTTCCTAACTTAGCACTTGCTGATTTTATCTCTCCCAAAGAGAGCGGTAAAGACGATTACATTGGTGCTTTTGCCGTTACTGCAGGGATTGGTATTGAAAAGCTCATTAAGAAATATGAAAAAGAACACGATGATTACAATTCAATTATGGTTAAAGCTCTTGCGGACAGGTTAGCCGAAGCTTTCGCTGAACACTTACATGAAATAGTAAGAAAAAAATACTGGGCTTATGCATCTGAAGAAAAATTCACTAACACTGAGTTGATAAAAGAAACCTACCAGGGAATAAGACCTGCACCAGGTTATCCTGCCCAGCCGGATCACACCGAAAAGAAAATTATTTTTGATCTTCTTGATGTTGAAAAAAATACGGGAATTAATTTAACAGAAAATCTTGCAATGTATCCTGCTGCATCTGTATCGGGGTTATTCTTTTCTCATCCAGAATCAAAATATTTTGATGTTGGTAAGATTGGGAAAGATCAAGTTTTGGATTATCATCGAAGGAAAGGAATGAGTGTAGAAGAAATAGAAAAGTGGTTAGGGCCAATTCTTAATTATGATGTATAAAAAGAAATAAAATATTTATGTATGTCAAATGAATAACAACAGAACGGATACATTATATGCCCTTTTGATCGATATAGTCGCTCCTGATGAAAAATCCCTTGAGCAATCTTGAATTGTCATGGCTATTTTTCACATCGATATTATTTCTTTTTCAAATATCTTATTGTTTTTGTTATCGCTTGAGATAATTTGTATTAAAAATGAGTTTCAGATAAAATGATATATTAAAAAGAATTATCCAATCTCATTAGGAACTTTCAATTATAAAGTCAACATCGCATAGTGGTCTTATCAGAGGGATCCGCAGGTGGGATCTTGTTGCTCTTATTATTAATGGAACAATTGGCGCAGGTATTTTTGGACTGCCGGCAAAGATTTATAGCCTCACAAATACATATAGTTTGGTTGCATTTTTAGTTTGTGCAATTGTCATTTGCTTTATAATCTTTTGTTTTGCAGAAGTAAGCAGCCGTTTTACAGAAACTGGTGGGCCATATCTTTATGCACGCAAAGCCTTTGGTCCATTCATTGGATTCGAGATTGCATGGCTAGCCTGGCTTACAAGAATAACCGCTTTTGCTACTATCTGTAATTTGCTTGTCAACTATCTTGCATTTTTCTTGCCTGAAGCAAGTTCGGAATTTTGGCGTACAATTATTGTAACAGGTATCATTGTCTTGCTCACAATAATAAATATTCTTGGTGTGCGGGAAACAGCTATTGTTAGTAATATTTTTACAATAGGTAAACTGACTCCTCTAATACTTTTTATTTTAGTTGGAATATTTTTTATCAATTTTGAAAATTACTCTTTTGAAGTTTCTCCGGATTACAGTTCTTTCTCAATAGCTGTAATGCTTTTAGTTTTTGCATTTACAGGATTTGAAGCTTCAACAATAACTGCAGGAGAGGTCAAAGACCCTCGAAAAAATTTTCCTTTTGCGTTGTTTATGGCTTTAGGTGTGGTTGTGATGCTTTATGTTTTAATACAATTTGTATGCATTGGCACATTACCTGCTTTGGCAAATTCGGAAAGACCACTTACTGATGCGAGCTTCCGCTTTCTTGGCAGAGCAGGAGCTTCGATTATTTCAATTGGTGCTCTCATTTCCATGTCGGGCGCATTAAATTCTGCCATGCTCGCTTCTACCCGGCTTCCTTTTGCGTTAGCAGAACAAGGACAACTTCCAAAAATTCTTTCAGCAACTCATAGCCGTTTTCATACACCATACCTTTCAATACTTCTTTCATCGGCTGCAATTCTTACAATTTCATTATCATATACGTTTATGTCCGCACTTACTATTACTACAATTACAAGATTAATAATTTACATTGCAACATGTGGCGGGCTGCTTGCTCTGCGTCGCAATAGTAAAGAAAGAGAAGCAATATTCAAAATACCGGCGGGAACATTTGTTTCAATCACTGCTCTTTTACTTTGTGTATGGTTACTTTCTAGTAGTGCATGGCGTGAAGTACGTGATGTAACCATTGTAATAGCAGCCGGATTAATTTTTTATTTTATTTACAGCTCTATAAAAAAGAAATCCCGTTCAGGGGAGCAGAAAATTCATTAAAGGCTTTCTTAATTCAGTTCTGAGGAATTGTCTTTTAGAATTTTAAATCCAGTCCTAATTCCAATGCACCATAGCTTAATGTTCCAAAACCAACCCTGCCGGTCACAGCAAGATTTGAATTAAACCAATACCTTATTCCTCCTTGCACACCAAACCATAAACCACCATGCGAAGGTGTCGGATAATTTCTCCCCGGTCCGCTATAACTAACCGAGCCGCCATCATAAGCAAGAACAATCCCGGCATAAGGATCAAGTGGTTCATTCCCCCGAATTGTAAAATGATAATTCCCTTGTGCACCAATCAGAATATTTGTGTAGCTCCATTTACCACCGGTAAAACTATCGCTGTAACCCCAGTATCTTAAAACTCCACCAATACCAATATTACCAAAGTTATTAATATTAATAGCATACTCATAATTGCCGCCAAATTGGAATGATGAACCTAAAAAGGAGAGGCCTATTGATGGACCAGCATAATGTTTCTCGATTGTGTATTGTGCTTTAATAGGAGATTGAAATAAAAGACATATTATTGCCCCCAAAATAAAGTATCTGAAAATCTTTTTAATCATTTTAATTTCCTTAAATCCTGGTAGTAATTATAAACAAATTCCTTGTTTTACTCTATATATTCATTTGTGAACTTTTTGTGATGAATGCGTGGTTTGTTTTTACTATAATTCATATGTAAAATTTAAAGAAAGTTTATATGATGAGAACAAAACCCAAATTATTATTTTTAATTCCATTGCTGCTGATTACCGTATATGCTGCATTACAAACATCAGATAATGCTGCGGGTTCTTATATTAATCAAATGATGTCTGACTCAACTAAAAATTCCAAAGGAGAAAACATGGAAAATAAAGTAGTAAAAACAGAAGAGGAATGGAAGAAAGAGCTTACACCGGAAGAATACCATGTTTTAAGAGAGAAAGGAACAGAAAGAGCATTTACAGGAAAATATGATCACTTCTTTGAGAAGGGAATTTACAAATGTGCAGCCTGTGGAAATGAACTTTTTAGTTCGGATAAAAAATATGATTCGGGGTGTGGTTGGCCCAGCTACTGGACTGCACTTGCAAAAGACAAAGTTATCCTTAAGGAAGATAAGAGCTATGGTATGATAAGAACAGAGGTAATGTGTGCAAGATGCGGTAGTCATCTTGGGCATGTTTTTGATGATGGACCTGAACCCACTGGTTTACGTTATTGTATCAATTCTGTTTCGCTGGATTTTGAGAAGAGAGAAGACAAATAATTTTTTTGAATCAATTGAGACTTACAATAGGGGTAATTTTTTCTAAAAGTTTTTTCCTCATTTGTAAAAACCGTTATGTGTTGAATAACACATTACATTTAACTTTATTTTGAATTAAAAATTCTAAATATAACTTAGTGGTTTACAAGCGGAATAATTAATAAAAATCATATTTTTCGTGTTAGTCATTTTTAACTGATTAATTATAAGGAGGTTACTATGCCATTACGTCTTTTCTTAATAGGATTGTTTCTCGTCATACCAGTTATGCTCCACGCACAGGAAAAAATGGATAAAAAAATGGACGAGCATAAAACTACACATATTATGCATGTGCCCAGCGATTTAACATGGGTTGATGGACCAGCATCTCTGCCAAAAGGAGCGAAGGTTGCTATGCTGGAAGGAGATATGAAAACCGGACCTTTTACGGTTCGCGCAAAGATCCCTGCCAACTATAAAATTCCTCCGCACT
>MHAF01000020.1 GCA_001802865.1 Ignavibacteria bacterium RBG_16_34_14 | reverse complement strand
GACAAATGTCGTAATAGTAAATAATCCAAAGGAGAATCGACTTTACACAATAATAAATTAAAAGGTAAAATGTATGCTCGTTATTATCAAAAAAAATTATGAAGAAATGAGCAGTGAAGCAGCAAAGATTATTGCAGACAGAATCAGAAAAAAACCTAATCTTGTTCTTGGGCTTGCTACCGGAAGCACTCCATTAGGTTTGTATAAAGAATTAATAAGAATGAACAAAGAAGAAGGGTTGGACTTCTCAAAAATTACAACTTTTAATCTTGATGAGTATGTTGGGCTGCCTCCTTCTCATGATCAAAGCTATCATTATTTTATGTATGAGAACTTCCTTAACCATATAAACATTGATAAACGATTTACTCACATACCTCAAGGTATGGCTAAAGATATTGATATGTTCTGTGAGTGGTACGAACAGAGAATTAAAGAAATCGGTGGAATTGATATTCAAATACTTGGAATTGGTGCTAATGGGCATATCGCATTTAATGAACCTGGCTCTTCTCTCGGCTCACGTACAAGAATAAAAACACTTACTGAAAAAACCCGGAAAGACAATGCAAGGTTTTTTAAAAAAATGAATGAAGTTCCAAGGTATGCTATTACAATGGGTGTAGGAACAGTAATGGATTCAAAAGAAATTTTACTTCTTGCTAATGGTGAGAGTAAAGCAGATGCAATTAGAGCAGCTGTTGAAGGACCTGTTACAGCAATGTGTCCTGCTTCAGTAGTACAAATGCACAGAGAGGTGTTTGTACTGCTTGATAAAAAAGCTGCTTCAAAATTAAAAGGAGATTATGTAGATACTTGGGAAGCGAAGATATTTTCTTGAGGTAAAGAGGTATAAAGTATAGGGTATTATTATATCTTGATTCGGCGAAACCGGGACTCTCCGTTTTTTGATCTAAGAACAAAGATTAACGATTTGTGATTTTTTACATATTAAATCAAAAATTCGCTGATCCTTGCTCTTAAATCTTGACTAAATTTGGCAAAATATTTCGTCAATATTTTATAACTATATTATAATATTGGGGTTAATTCGTTTATAACACTACCATATACCTTTATACCATAAATTTTATAATTTCCCTTCTGTTATTAATTTTTTTTTTGGCAGGTAGAATCAAATGCTTTCAAAAGTAGAACAATATTATCTTGAAAAATCTGGGAGAGAACTTTATTATAAACCTACAGAAAAAATTCCGGTAATCCAGGTAAGTAATTTTCCCGAGCTTGGAAAGCTTACTGCACTAAGATTCATTGAGTGGATTCAGGAAAATCCTGATGGAGTAATTTCGCTGCCAACTGGTAAAACTCCTGAACATTTCATTAAATGGGTTGCAAATATTATTAAGAACTGGGATAAAACCGAGATTCAACAAGAGCTAAATAAAGTTGGTAATGATTTTAGAAAAAAACCGGGTCTTGATAAATTAAGATTCGTTCAGATTGATGAATTCTATCCGATTGATTCTTTCCAGCATAACAGCTTTTATTACTACATTCAGAAATATTATTTCAATAATCTTAAACTGAATAAGAAACTTGCTCTTTTTATAAATGTGAATGAAATAGGCACATCAGAAAATCTTCCTCTTGATGAAATCTTTCCTGATAAGATTGTTGACCTCTCATTAAGAACAAGATATGCAAGTACACGTTTGGAAAGACTTCAGAAACAAACTATTGAAATTGTTGATGAGTTCTGTACAAACTATGAAAGAAAAATAAGAGAGATGGGAGGAATAGGTTTTTTCCTTGGAGGAATAGGACCTGATGGACACATTGGCTTTAATGTTAAAGGAAGCGATCATTACTCAACTACTCGCTTAATGCAAACCAACTATGAAACGCAAGCAGCTGCTTCAACTGATCTTGGTGGAATTGAAATTGCAAGAAACAGATTGGTTATTACTATCGGTCTTGAAACCATAACTTTTAATAAAAATGCTGTGGCAATTATTATTGCTGCGGGTGAGGCAAAAGCAAATATCGTGAGAGACTCAATTGAAAATTCTTCTGCCAACCGTTACCCTGCAACTGTCCTTCAGAAATTAAAGAATGCTCGTTTCTATTTGACAAATGGCGCTGCACTGAGATTACTTGAACGAAGATACAAAGATGTTGAGAAAGAAGAGAAGATATCACAAGCATCAATTGAGCGTTCGGTAGTAAATTTATGTGTTGCTAAAAATAAATCAGTTCTTGAACTAACAGATGAAGATTATAAGTCAGATAAGTTTGGAAAACTTATTCTTAAAAAGACAAAAAAATCAGCAGGTGAAACCGGTAAGTTCATTTATGATGCGATAATAAAAAGATTTGAATATGGTATGAAGCTTTTCAATAATGAAGTGTTTCTTCATACCGGTCCTCATCACGATGATATTATGTTGGGTTACCTGCCCCTGATAAATCATCTTGTGCGAAATCCGAATAACAAGCATTACTTTGCAACTTTAACAAGCGGGTTTACAGCAGTTACAAATGCTTATATGCTTAAACTGCTTAATGATCTTAAAAATCTTTTGAGCCATGAAGATTTCAGATCAAGATTTTTAGAACACTATTTCGATCCCGCTTTTTCTGAAGGAAAAAACCGGGATGTAAATTTATATCTTGATGGTCTTGCAGCTCATAGTAAAACAATGAAGATAGAAGCTGTTTCAAGGAGAATGCTAAGAAATATAACTGAGATATATGAAGAGGATAATCTTAATTACCTTGAAGACAGAGTTGATGAACTTATAAATTACTTTTCAACTCAATACCCCGGAAAAAAGGATATACCTCATGTTCAGAAATTAAAAGGAATGCTTCGCGAATGGGAGGAGGAAATTGTATGGGGTTATTTCGGTTTTAATTGTTCAAGTGTGCCTCACTTGCGTTTGGGATTTTACCAGGGAGAAATTTTTACAGAAACACCTGAGATGAACAGAGATGTAATTCCTATACTGCAATTGATGAAGAAGGTAAAACCTACAATAGTAACAGTAGCATTAGATCCTGAGGGAAGCGGACCTGATACTCATTACAAAGTTCTACAGGCAACAAGTGAAGCATTGAAGCTTTATGAAAAGGAAACCGGTAATTCGAATATTAAAATATGGGGTTACAGAAATGTTTGGTACCGTTTCCATCCTGCAGAAGCAAACGTTTATGTCCCGGTAAGTTTAAACTCAATGGCAATTCTTGATGATATCTTTATGAACAGCTATGGTTCTCAGAAATCTGCAAGCTTTCCAAGCTATGAATATGATGGTCCATTCAGCCGGCTAGCCCAAAAAATTCAGGTTGAGCAATATCAAACTATAAGAACTTGTCTTGGAAAAGATTATTTCCTCACTCATGATGTTCCGAGAGTAAGGGCAGCACATGGTATGGTTTATTTAAAAGAACTAGATTTGCAGGAATTCTATGAGCAATCCACAGAGTTAAAGAAATTAATTGAGGATGTTGAAACATAAGGTATAAGGGTGTGAAATTTATTATTCCCATGTACCTTATTCCCCGATGCATTAATACCCACATTTTAAGTTTTTTTAGAACATCTCATCTATTAATAAAAATATTTTTTTATGGACTTGCAGATAGATTTTTTATAAGTTGGATTAGCTGTTTAAGTTCTATTAGAGTAGTTTGAACTTTATAAATTCGGAATCCAAATGGCAAGTTTCATATTACTTCTTAATCCTTCCAAATTTTTAACAAAACAATAAGTTGAGGTATCTATGAAAAAACTTTTTCTTTTTTTAATCCTATTATTGTTAACTGCGAGTCTTGGTTATTCGCAAGTCACCACCCTATGGGAAAAGTCCGCTGCCACAAGTACTAATACTGTCTGGAATACCGGAAGTGTTACTCGTGGTTTAGGATATGGACTGGTAGGAGCAAACCATAGATTATTTATTGTTACCCGTTCTGCAACTTATGGAGGAAAGCAGATATTTATTTTCAACGCAACTACAGGTGATTCAGTTGGTGCTCTTGATACAACCGGCATTTCAGGCGGTACATTTCCTTTAAATGATGTTGAAGTTTCTTCTGATGGTAAAATCTTTGTTTGTAATTTAACAACTAATGCTTCAACAGATACATTCAGAGTTTACAGATATGATTCTGAGATTTCAGCCCCGGTTCCTGTTATTAAATATTTAGGGACATCTGCCACCAGATATGGTGATAAATTTACAGTTACCGGGTCAACCGCTGATAATTCCATAGTTATCTGGGCAGCATCTTCAGCAACTAATGGTAATCTTCTAAAATTTACAACAACTGATAATGGTGCAACATTCACTCCCCAGGTAATAGACATTGGAGTGTTTAATGGAAGTGCTTCTGTTGGTCCATTACCAAACGGAGATTTTTATTATAATGCTCAAGGTTTAAATGCCCAAAAATTTAATTCAGCAGGAACATTAATAGGAACAGTTCCAACAGCAGTTGTCGGGACAGGTTCTAATGCAATAAGGTTTATGAGAACATTGGTTGGTGATGAGTATTTTACTACTGTTGCATTTGGTGCCGGACTGGAACACGCAAGAATTGTAAAAGTACCGGATGGAAATCCTGCTAATGCAGTTTTATATGCTAACACACCTTCTCTTGGTACAAATTCTGCCGGAGGTTTAGGTGATATTTCTGTGCGGTGGGTTAGTGATTGGGTTTTCAACGTTTATGTATTAAGTAGCAATAATGGATTTGGTGCTTACCAGGTTACATTAGCATTACCACCGCTTTCCGGTGACTATTACATTGGTGATCCTGGAACTGGTCCTGGCGGAAGCGATCCTGAATTCCCAACTATTAGAGAAGCTTTTGATGTAATGAATGATGCAGCCTTTACAGGGAATTGCAATTTCTATATTACAAGTAATATTTTTGAACCATTTACACCAGCAGTAGGATATGGATTGGGTTTAGCAATCAACCCGGATCCATTCACTGTTACTTTTAAACCTTATACTGGTACTCAGCCTGTTATCACTCTTGCATATCCAACAGATGGAACCTCAGGCCCATCCGGTGCACTAATTATTGGTATTCCAAGTAAAGGAAATATTGCCTGGGATAGTCTGCGAACTACAAAAAATATTGTAATTGATGGTTCAAATACAGCTAGGGGTACAACAAGAGACTTAACCATACAGACAACTACGACTGCTCACAGGAATGCTATGCCTTTGGTGATAGTTGGTGATGTTTCAAACGTTGTTGTAAAGAATACTAATATCTATTACAAACCTCAGACCGTAAGCACTTCCGGTAATTTATTTATCGGTGCAGTAATGGTACGTTCAAGAAATTATCTTGGTGTTGATTGGGTTCCTCATGATTTGCTTTTTGAGAACAATCATCTCAATGGAAATTTTGATGGTGTTGCTCAAAGTTCCCAGGGTTATGGATGCTATCAAACCGGAACTCCTCCTCTTCTTAATTATCCTTATAATATCACTTTAAAGGATAATAGAATTGAAGGGAAGAGAAGAGGTATTTCTCTTTACAGGGCAGGAAGCCATAATATTTTTAATAATGAAGTAATTCTTAACCAGAACATTGTTGCAAATACCACAAATGAAGCTATATATGGAGTTGATGTTGATACTGGATCTGTTGTCAATATTTATAACAATATCATATCAAAAGTGTCCTCAATGACCAGTGGAACCAACGTGGGCAATACTGCAATAAGTATAGAATCATTCGGTACTTATAATGTTTACAATAATATGATATACGGATTTGAATTAACTGGGGCTAATCCCACAGCTTATTTAAGAGGAGTAAAAAATTCTTCCTCTACTGCTACATTAAATTGTTATTATAATTCAATATATATGGATAACCTTGCTGATATTGGAACAGGGTCTGTAATTTATCAGGGAATTTATGTTTTTGATGGGACTAATGAAGTGAAAAACAATATTGTTGTTAGTGATGAACCTGATTTTGCTACATACTGCATTCACAGGGGTGGAACCAGCGGAACATTAACATCAAACTATAATGATTTTTATCCGGTAAGTCTAACAAATGGTAATGTTGGTTTCTGGAATACTACTGCAGCCCCAACACTCGCAGACTGGCAATCACTTTCGGGAGGGGATGCAAATTCAGTTTCTAAACAGGTCTTCTTTGTTTCAACAACTGATTTACATTTAACAGGTACTTCTAACGGTGATTTTGATTTAGCAGGAACACCAATTGCTGGAATTACTGATGACATAGATGGAGATTTGAGAAACTTAACTTTTCCATATATGGGCTGCGATGAAGCTTCAATTCCACTTCCGGTTGAATTAACTTCTTTCAGCGCATCATTTATCTCCGGTGATGTTCATATGAAATGGACTACTGCTACTGAACTAAACAACCGTGGATTTGAAATTCAGAGAAGCGACGGAGAAGACTTTGTAACAATAGGGTTTGTTAAGGGAAGCGGTACAACAACTGAACCTCACTCTTACAGCTTTGTTGACGCCAAAGTTGAAACAGGAGTTTATTCTTACAGGCTGAAACAAATTGACCTTAACGGTGAATTTACTTATTCAAACATTATTGAAATAGATATTGCAGCTCCGCTCACATTTGCTTTGTCTCAGAATTATCCGAATCCGTTTAACCCGACAACTACAATCAATTATGAAATTGCAAAACCTGTTAATGTAAGTCTTGTTATTTATAATATGCTTGGAGAGCAGGTTCAGGTTCTGATTGATAATCAATTAAGCGAACCTGGAGTACACAGTGTAAACTTCGATGCTTCAAACCTTGCAAGCGGAACATACATATATAGATTGCAGGCTGGTGATTTTGTTCAGACAAAGAAAATGATGCTGACCAAGTAAACCGAACATTGTTTCTCCGGATTTAACCTCGAAGGTTAAAATATAAGCCCTTTGCTCAATTGAACAAAGGGCTTTTTAATGATAAAAAAATATTACTGACTATCTTTATTTCAACAGCATTTATCCTCCGAAGCTTTAGCGTAGTAGGATCATCTTCTTTACCGAAACATAATCATTCACCTGAATCCAGTAAATGTAAACACCACTTGCCAAATCACTGGTGTGTTATAATATAAATCTGCAGTAATACCAAAATTTATTTCGGTATTTGTTATATAATTTTCCTTATCAACTCTGAGGTCAACATTCCAGCCGCTTTGCCCATATATTGAGGCAAGATTAAAAATTGACATTGTTATAAAAAGAAATAATTTTTTCATACTAAAACCTCCCAAGGATTTTATGTTATTATTTTATTTATTTAATGTACCCATCATTATGGCTGCCTTACCTACTAGACCTCCACTTGATGTGAAACCTACTGCAGCCACCATATTATTACTGCAATCCCCTGCTATTAAAGTTATATCTCCAGGGGTTTCATTTACGATCTTCCAGCTTGACCCGTTAAAATGAACTATTCCATCAGGACCTATCCCATATATGTTATTGTAGTTACTCCCTCTTACTCTTGTAAAAAAATATCCTGTTGAAGTTAACTGCTGCCAGTTATTTTTTTCATTTTTCCATATATCAATGCCGCTTGTAAAAGTTCTTATTCCATCAAGCCATATTCCTGATAGGCTTTTATTTGCCTGCCACTCCAAAGTATCTTTGGACGATGAAGCTGTTAGAGTTAATATTTTATAATTATTTATAGCGGACGCTGTTGCAAGTATTTTGAGAAATTCTGAAATAGGTTCTATAGTTCCCCAAATATCTCTAATATCTGCTATTGATCCGCTTTCTATTTTCTGCCAGTTTTGTCCATCGTAATGAGTTAATGAACCATTCAAACCAGAGAAATACATATTTGTAGAATTACTGCCCCAACATTTTGTGAAAGATAGTGAATCATATCCAGTTATTTGTCTTACATCATATGGTATCCAATCTGTTCCATTTCCAAAAATAACTAAACCACCAGTAAGCCAAATTTGACTTGCGGAAAAAGCAAATATCCCTTTTAAAGATGGAGTAATGTTATTACCCCTAAAATTTATAGTTACTCTTTCAATATTCCATTCAATTCCATTCCAATGAGCAATATTATATAATAAAGGATCTGGCTGACCAAGATAGTCCAGCATATAAATCTCACCTACAGCATAAATATTATTTTCATCTATTATTGCAATATCATAAAGTTCACTGCTTCCTGCTTCAGGGTCACCAAAAGTAAACGTTTGCCAGGTAAAGTTGTGGCTTGTTGTATCTAAGGTTTGTACCTGTAATGTATCGCTTTTTAAAGTCTTACTATTTATTTCTGCTTTTGCCTGGTAAGTGTAAATTTTATTTGGCTGGAGAGTTGTATCTGTTATTGTTGTGTCAGTAGTTGTAAGAGTAAAGTTAAATAAAGCCGCATTATCTTTGTACAAAGTTATGTTAACAGGTAAAAGAGTATCGTTTGCTGTAACGGTAATAAATGCTTCAGTGCAGCTTACAGTAATTAGCTTTAAGAAAATTACTTTTGGTTTTTCCTGTGGTGGTGGTGGTTCTGTAGTATCACATTTAGAAAAGAATATAGAAATGAGTAAGATAAAAACTGGAAAGATTCTAAAGGTTTTCATTGCTGTGCCTCCGTTTCACAATTTCAAACCTGAAAGTAATTCTGAAGGATTCTTCTTTATCTGAATCCTCTCAAAAGACTTTCCTTTAATCTATAATAAAAGAATAAGAAATAATTTCCAAAGTCAAGTAATCTCATAAAAAGCAATCATTCCCTTTTATAAAGGGAGACTACTTATTAATTTTAAAGAATTTCAATAATTGAAACGTAACTTCAGTATACCTATTTTTGAAAAGACAATTAGGATAAAATAAATGAGTAC
>MHAF01000019.1:9809-51853 GCA_001802865.1 Ignavibacteria bacterium RBG_16_34_14 | reverse complement strand
ACTCGAAACTATCCGGTCTGTTCGTGCCTTAATTCTTGAGTTTGAAAAGAGCGGAGCAAACAAGCAGCTTAATCCTGAAGAAGAAATAAAGCTGTTAAGTTCCGCTGTTAAAAAAAGAAAAGAATCTATTGAACAATATCAGAATGCAGGGAGAACTGATTTGTCTGGAAAAGAACAGGCTGAATTAAATATCCTTATGGAATATCTTCCAAAGCAGCTTTCTGAAGAAGAGATACAAAAAGAGATTGCAAGAATTGCAGCGGAAATTAATGCAAAAACAAAAGAGGATTTCCCTAAATTAATGCCAGCGGTTATGAAAGAACTGAAAGGAAAAGCTGATGGTAAAATCGTTAAACAGGAAGTAGAAAAATACCTGGGGAAAGCTTGAGTATTCTGGATATAATATTAATTGTCATTATCCTTATAGGTTTTATTCTTGGTTTTAAGGATGGATTTGTTAGAAAACTTATCGGTCTAATCGGTTTTGCCTTAGCAATTTTTCTGGCTATAACATTTGCATTCAGTCTTGGTAAAATAATAGAATCAATTACAGGAATTGAGATTTATCTTTCCGAAATTATGGCGGGAATTATAATTTTTCTTGTCGTAATCTTTATCTTCTCAGTAATTAAAAGATTTGTTCATCCTTTTGATAAAGTAAATAATCTTGTAAATCAGGTAATTGGCGGCTTTGTAGGAGGAATACAAATACTTTTTTTCTTAAGTGCAATTCTTATCATTCTTAATATCTCTAATATGCCTGATAAAGAATCGCAGAATAATTCATTTTTATATGAAAAAGTATTTAATATAATTCCGGCAACTATACAACTTTTAAGTAAATATGAAGCTGAACCTAAAAAAATGATTAAGGATTATATAAGAGACAGAGATACATTAAAATGATTTCAGGAGTTGTACTTGATAAGCTGGAGTTTTCTAAAATTCTCCAGTACATTTTGGTTTATTGTATAACTGAAAAAGGGAAGAAAATAATTGAATCTCTTGTACCGGTAAATAATCCTGAACTTTTTCTTGTAGAAGGAAGTCTTGTAGGTGAAGCAAAAGAAATTTTAATTAAGGATATTCCTCCGCCAATTAATTTCATCCCTGATCTTGACACTTCTCTATCACAAAGTAAAATTGAAGGAGTAGTCCTTGATGGTAAAAAAATACTTGAAGTATTAAGATTAATAATTACATCAAGAAATTTTCTTCAATATATAAAAGGAAATGGTGAGACTGCTCCGGGGTTACTTCAATTATCTAATCGTCTTTATGTAGATAAAGTTCTCGAACATCATATTCAAAAGGTAATTAATGAAAACGGTGAGATAAAGGAGAATGCGAGCCCGAGGCTTTCGGAGATTAGGAAAGAAGTAAGGGAGAAACAGGATGAACTAATCCGTTCTGTTAACAGGCTTACTAAAGTACTAAAAGAAAAAGAATTAATAAGAGAAGATTACCTTACTTTAAGAGATGGTAGAATTGTTATACCTGTAAAAGCAGAACATAAAAGACATATTAAAGGTTTCATTCATTCTGAATCAGCTTCCGGGCAGACAGTTTATATTGAACCCGAAGAGACTCTTGAAATGAATAACGATATTGTTTCACTTTCATTTGAAGAGAGAAGAGAGATTGAAAGAATCCTGAAAGAACTGACAAAAAAAATTGGATCGGTAGCTAACGACCTTAAGAAAACACACGATACAATTGGTTATGTTGATTCTCTCTTTGCGAGGGCTAAATATTCAATTGAAATTATTGCTACGTATCCGTCAGTAGAAAATACTCAACCTTTATTCATTCAAGATGCGAGACATCCTATTCTTGTTAAAAAATTTGGCAGGGAAAAAACTATTCCTTTGAATCTTGAAAATAAAGACTGGAATGTTATAATTATTACTGGCCCCAATGCTGGTGGAAAAACAGTTGTATTAAAAACGGTCGGACTTCTTTCACTAATGCTTCAGAGTGGAATCCATATTCCTGTCAGCCCTGATTCTAACTTTCATTGCTTCAATGATATTTTAATTGACATTGGAGATGAGCAGTCAATTGAAGATGACCTTTCAACTTTCAGTTCTCACTTATCCAACATCAATAATATTCTTCATAAAGCTGATTCCGATTCTCTTGTTCTTCTTGATGAAATAGGAACAGGAACTGATCCAACTGAGGGTTCGGCACTTGCAGTTGCTGTTCTGCTTATGCTTAGGAATAAAAGAGCGCTTGTCTTTGCTTCAACTCATCATGGAAGCTTAAAACTTATTGCAAATGATGAGGAAGGATTTGAAAATGCTGCAATGGAATTTGATGCTCAAAATCTTAAACCATCTTATGTTTTTAAACAGGGAATTCCTGGTTCAAGTTATGCTTTTGAAGTTGCAAGAAGAATAGGGCTTGAAGAAGATTTTCTGTCTCTTGCAAAAAATTATCTTGATTCGGATAAGCATAAAGTAGAAAAATTTCTTGTTGATATTGAAACAAAATCAAGATTAGTTGAAGAGAAATTAAAACAGACCGAAAGAGAGAATTCAAGATTAACAGGTTTATCAAATCTCTATAAACAAAATCTTGATAAGCTTGAAAGAGAAAAAAAGAATATACTTGCTAAAACCAAAGAGGATGCTGAAGAGTATATAAGAGACATCAACACAAAGTTTGAAAAAATAGTTAAGGAATTAAAAGAATCTAAAGCAGATAAGGAAATCATAAAAACTTCTCAGAATATCATTAAGGAGATAAAAGAAAAAAACTTAAATTTGATTAAAGAGGAACCAGAATTAATTGAGACTGAAGAGTTAAAAGAAGGTGATAATGTTTCAGTAAAAGGAACCTCTGCAATAGGCAAAATCCTTGAAATTTTTCATGAAAATAAAAAAGCATCTATTCTGGTTGGTAAGGTTAAAATGAATGTTCCACTAAAAGAACTCGTTCAATCTAAGGCAGTGAAAATTGAAGAAAAGAAAGTAACAGATTATTCCTATATTCCAGTTAAAGCTGATATGAGAATTGATATTAGAGGAGAACGCCCTGAAGAAGCCGAGTTTGAGGTAACAAAATTTATAGATAATGCCTTTGCAGCAGGCTTAGATAGAATAGAAATTCTTCATGGAAAAGGAACCGGTGCATTAAAGAAAACTGTAAAAGAAATTCTTTCAAACCATAATAAAGTAAAAACATTTTACTTTGCATCGATTGAAGTTGGAGGTGAGGGAATTACGATTGCCGAATTGAAGTAATTCAAGTTCAAGAAAAAGCATGATTGCTTGGATGCATGATTGTTCTTAATATTTTTTTGTAAAACATCCAGTTATGCAAATATGCATTCAAGCACAAAAGAATAATTGTTTAATATAACTTAGTGATAAAGAGGATTTATATTTGATAAAAAGGATTCTAATTGCTAATAGGGGAGAGATTGCTGTAAGAATTATTCGAGCTTGTAAAGAGCTGGGAATAATTTCCGCTGCTGTTTATTCTGATGCTGACAAACATTCCCTGCACACACTTCTTGCCGATGAATCATATTACATTGGAGAAGCACAAGCCTCTTCATCATATCTTAACAAAGAAAAAATTATTGATCTTGCAAAAAAAATTAATGCTGATGCAATTCATCCTGGTTATGGTTTTTTCGCTGAGAATTCTGAATTCATAAAAGCTGTTGAAGATGCTGGAATAATCTTTATCGGACCTTCTTCAAAATCTGTTAAGATGATGGGAAACAAAACAGAAGCCAGAAGTTTAATGAAGAAGAATAGTGTTCCGATTGTTCCCGGCACGACGGAATCGTTAAAGTCTGTAAAAGAAGGAATAAAAATCAGTAAAGAAATTGGATATCCTGTTCTGTTAAAGGCTTCTGCTGGTGGTGGAGGTAAAGGAATGAGAAAAATTTTATCGGAAAAAGAATTTGAAGACTCTTTTGATGCTGTGAAAAGAGAAGCTTTAAAAGCTTTTGGCAGCGAAGATGTTTACATTGAAAAATATATTGAATCTCCTCGTCATATTGAAGTTCAGGTTATAGCTGATAAGCATGGTAATTATGTTCATTTGTTTGAGAGAGAATGTTCAATTCAAAGAAGACATCAAAAAATAATTGAAGAAGCTCCTTCTTCTTTTATTGATTCTGAAACAAGAAAAAAGGTAACTGCGACTGCAATAAATGCTGCAAAAGCATGCAATTATTATAATGCCGGTACAGTTGAATTACTAATGGATAAAGAGAAGAATTTTTATTTCTTAGAGATGAACACCCGATTGCAGGTTGAACATCCTGTTACTGAGATGATTACCGGGATTGATCTTGTTAAAGAACAAATCTCAATTGCTTCCGGAAATAAGTTAAGTTTTATCCAGAATGAACTGAAAATAAATGGGCATGCTATCGAGAGCAGAATTTATGCAGAAGATCCTGGAAATAATTTTCTTCCATCAACAGGAAGAATTGATAAATATATTGAACCATCTGGTCCGGGTGTGAGAATAGATGGAGGCTTTATAACCGGCTCAGAAATCTCACTCTATTATGATCCTCTCATTTCCAAAGTTATTTGTTATGGAAAAGATCGCAATACTGCAATTAAGAAGATGCAAAGAGCTTTGGAGGAGTATCATATCGCAGGAGTAATAACTAATATTTATTTTCTTTCAGGGATATTTAAACAAAAGGATTTTCTCGAAGGACGTTTTGATATCAATTATATTGAAAGAGAATATCTTAATAAACAAGAAAAAGGAAAAGAAGTTTCGGATACAGAATTAATCGCCGCATTATTCTCTGCAATATTAAAAAAAGAAGCAATTTCAAATGGAAAAGTCTTAACATCCCAAATACAAACTACAATGAATAAATGGCTGGAACAGACAGATGAATGAGTTTGTAGTTACAATTAATAAAAAAAAAGTTAGAGTATCTATTGCGAGCGAGAATAAAGCTAAAATTGATGGTAAAGAATATAATTATAGTCTATCAAAATTAAATGGGAACTCGTATAAGTTATCTGTTAATAATAAATCCTATTTGATTACAGCAATAAAAAATGGAAGTGAAGAATTTTTTGTAACACTTAAAGGCCAGACAATAGAAATTAAAATTCTTTCTGCTATACAAGAAAAAGCTGCAAATCTAATAGAAAAAACAAAAGTTAAACATTCAATTACAACAATTAAATCTCCTATGCCCGGAATGATCTTGAAAATTAAAAAGAAAGTTAGTGAGGAGATTGAGCAGGGAGACTCTTTACTTATACTTGAAGCTATGAAAATGGAAAATGATATCCGGTCACCAGTTTCAGGGAAAATTAAAGAAATTAAAATAAAAGAAGGTCAGGCTGTTGAAAAAGGTACACCTTTGATGATAATTGAATAGAATTTGATTGCTTATATATTTTCTAATCATTAAGATTACATTTGCTCAATAACAAATAAAAAATTAATCGGAGGAAAACTTGAAACAGACAAATTTAATAAATTTAATTTTCTTTTCTTTTATTCTTCTTCTTATGAGTTTTATGTTTGTAGATTGTAAAGATGAAACAACTTCTCCGGAAGAGATTCAGCCAATTCTTGATGATTTATTCCCTTTAGTTTCCGGTAGAGTAATTACGTATGGAGAGGGAACTTTATTACTTAATGATACTCAAACTCCTATTGCAGGAACAGAAATAGGTTTCAAGTCAACCTGGGAAGTTGGACTTAATGTTCCACCAAATCCTGTTATCATCTACGATACTACCAATATTCCTGCGGTTGGATTAACAGTTCCAAGGGAATTTTATATCAAGAAGGATACATCAACCGGCAATTTTGATTTTCTTACAAATCTGGGTTTCTTATTCAGGAGTCAAAAGATTTACAATACACCAGGTGATTCTACTTCAGGTATTGAAGGTGATTCTCTTGTTTGGATTGGGTTATCAAAATCTACAATGGGAGTAGGAAGAGAATGGATTGCTTATACAAAGAATTACACATCTGCAACTCTTGGTCCCATCAGGTTTGAAATCATAGGGAAGTTTGAAACAAAAGAAACATTCACAATTGCAGGAACCAACTACGAAACCTACAAGCTCACTGCTACTAGAAAAATATACCTTGGCAGTTCTACAACCGCTATATCTATAGGAACAACAGCTATATTATGGCTTGCACCAAATGTTGGTCCCGTTAAAATTATTTTAATAGGTGATGCAGAAAACCATGGAAAATCCCAAACCATGACGTCCAAAAACTTTTAGTAAGATAAAGTTAATGATCAAAATAAAACCCCGCTTAAATATTTGTGCGGGGTTTAATTTTATAATTTCAGACAAAATTGGAATCCAAAATGAAAATCCTGGAAAAAATCTTATCAAGGTTAATTTCAGTAAAATATTTTAAAGTTATTTTTTTATTAATAATCTTGTTCTCTCAATTTTTTATTTCTGCACAAACGGGTTCTATAACCGGGAAAATAACAGATGCTGAAACCGGAGAGGAATTGTTTTTTGTTAATATTCTTTTGAATAATACAACAATTGGTACAGCAAGCAATGAAGAAGGAAATTATAGAATTGATAATATATACCCAGGTGAATATGAAGTCTTGGTTAGCACAGTTGGCTATCATTCTCAAAATAGAATTATAAATATTATTGAAGGACGCACAACACTGCAAGATTTCTTATTAACAAAGGAAGCAGTTGAATTTGGCGAAGTACTGGTTTATGGAGCTTCACTTAAAAGAGAAAGAATTACTGAAGCACCATCTTCAATTACTGTTATTGGTGCTGAGGAGATAAGAAGAAATTCAGGTCATTCGCAATTAGCCCGCCTTTTAGAAAATTCGACAGGTGTGGATATAACTCAAAGTGGTTTGTTTGATTTTAATATAAATGTCAGAGGATTCAATAGTTCATTAAACCGAAGACTGTTGATTCTGTTGGATGGAAGAGATTTGGGAACTGCTTTTCTTGGTGCAACAGAGTGGAATGCTCTGTCAACTCCGCTTGAAGATCTTGGACGAATCGAATTAATAAGAGGACCTGGTTCTGCTTTATATGGAGCAAATGCTTACAATGGTGTTATTAATATAAGTTCAATTCCCCCTAAACAAAACCCCGGAACAAGAATTACATTAGGAGGTGGTGAAAATAATTCAATAAGAGGTGATATAAAGAACTCAGGTATCCTTGGTAATTGGAGCTACAGAATTAATTTGGGCGGTTATCAGGGAGAAACATTAGCTAAAAGCAGAAAAAATAAAAATTTTGAATATCCGGGTTTGGATCCGAATCTAAATAATGAAAAGATTGATTTAAATACTGATCCTATAAGATCAATTTATGGTTCCGGCAGATTGGATTATGAATTTGATGATAGTGGAATTTTTACATTTGAGGGTGGATATACACAGGTAGAGAATGAAATTATTGTTACGGGTATAGGTAGAGTGCAAGTTCAAAAAGCTTCAAGACCATGGGGTAGAATAAACTACAATGGACACGGTTTTAATGTTTTATTCTGGTCAAATGGGCGATTCAATATAAAGCCTGAGAAATCTCTTGCAACAGGCTTAAATCTTATTCAAGATGCTTTTATAAACCATGGTGAAGTTCAATATAGTTTTTATACTCTCGAGCAAAAATTATTTTTGGTATTCGGAGTTTCTCATCGTATGGTTAATATTGATACCCAAGAAACCTTAATGCTGGAAAAAAGAAATGATAATACAAGTGGTATTTTTTCCCAGGTTGAATATGCAATTACCAAAGATCTAAAAGCGGTGTTAGCTGCAAGATGGGATAGAAGCACACTTCATAATAATCGGATTTCACCTAAGGCAGCAATAGTCTGGAATCCTTTCACAAATCAAAGTTTCAGAGTTACATATAACCAGGCTTTCCAGCCTGCTAATTATTCTGAGCAATTTTTGAATGTTAGAAGACCTCCTGATCCCGGAGCGGCAAGCTCTGCACATTATATTGGAAATCCTAATCTGGTTCCCGAAGAAATAACTGGTTATGAATTAGGTTACAAAGGAGTTTTTTCAAATCAATTGTTTATGATACTTGATATTTATTTTAACAGATTAAAAAACTTTATAACAGATTTAGGTCCAACCGGAAGAAATTATCGCGATACGATTGAGCAGATTACATATAATTACTGGTCTTATAATAATGCCGGCAAAGTTGATGAATATGGTTTTGACTTTGGAGCAAATTTTTATATTTCGGAATCCTGGATTATTAATTCAAACTTCTCATTATTTAAATTTGATGTTATAGAGAAAGGTTCTAATGATATTCTTTTGCCCAATACTCCGGAATTTAAAATAAACGGAGGTGTTACTTATATTCATCCTGCAGGACATTCTGCTGAGATTAATGTAAAATATATTCCAACATATCCATGGGCAGCAGGAATATTCAGGGATTCAAATATACCTGAGTATACTGTAGTTAATATTTCAGGAACCTATTTATTAACAAAATATATCAGCCTGAACTTAAATGTTTACAATATATTTGATAATATGCACTACGAAATACTTGGCGGTTCCTTATTAAGAAGAAGAGCTATATTAAGTGCAATAGTTACAATCTGATGTAATTATGTCGAGGGAATTGATTAGACATTATACATTACCACTACTCTTTATAATAATCACTTTTATTTCCTGTTCCTCTTCAATTGAAGAAACAAGGAAGGAGGAAATGGATGAAGAAAAGGATACTTATGTTTTTGATGAGATTCCTGAGAATGAATTAGAAAATGAGCCTACCAAGCATGATGTAGAGAATAGAACCCCAAAAGAAGAAATATATTACTTAATTCAGTTGGGTGCTTTTACTTCAAAACAGAATGCAGAAAATTTTGCTGAACAATGCAGGAAAAAACTTGGGAGAGAGATTTCAGTTTCATTTAATGATGATGTTAATCTTTTTGTTGTTAGGTTAGAAACTAAATTTAATAACAGGAATGAAGCTGAAAAAGTAAGAGATGAATTGAGGAAGGAAGAAGAATTTAAAGATGCATGGATTATATCTCCTTTAAAATAAAAAGAGGCTCTGAAAAACCAGAGCCTCTGCATTATCCCCAAAAATATTATTCTAACCAGGAAACAATTTCATATTTGCCGGTTCCGGGAAACGCCGGGGGATAACTGTGCATTAACCTTTCATCATATCTATATCTTTTATTAAAGCCATGCGTTGTTGTTGTTCCGCTAAAAGTTCCCACAGCTTGTCTTATATTCTGAATAATACCACCTAATAAATTTATGTTTCCACTAACAGGTCTCGTACTATAATTTTCTGCTCCGAATCCATAACTTTCGGAATACATTGAAGCATGAATATTTATATTATTATTATTGGCTGTATTTTCAGTAATTAAAATATGGTTCTTAGCTACAATTCCTAACAAATCTGTTGAATTCGGATAAACACGAGGATCTTGGGAATAAACAATATCATCATCAAGAAAGACTTTGCCTTTACCACTTGAACCTGAAACTGCAACTGTGTATTGACCCTTCACCGTTCCTTTTAATCTAACAACTGAATTCTTTGCAAATATAACACCGTTTGGTGCTAATGAAGCAGTTAGTACAGTTGTATCGGTTGTGTTCCATTGATACCTATACTTAATGCTGTCACCAGCAAATGTAAGATATACGGTGTCTTTATTAATAAATTTATATCCGTTATCATCAGCTACAGCTTCGATTGGTGTTAAACCATCTGTGGGAAGAGGAAGATCAACTCCTTGCTCAAAACCACCATAGAATTTTGGATAATCATTATTTTTGCTGGTATAATAAATTAACTTCCGTTTTGTAGTTGCTTTACCATAAAAAACGGGATGGCTTTTTACCCTCATATAATCCTGAGTATGAAAAGGTCCCCACACAGTATCATTACCTGTCCACCAGATTGTTCCGCCCTCATTTATAGAATAATAAGCAAATTTAGAAAATCTGCTTGGAGATAATGTAACCTGTACCTGGTGAGTCACATCTCTGAAAGTACCTGTAGATGTTATTCTTCTTATGTCCTGGAATGCATCAAGAACCTCAACAACCACATCAACATCGCCATTCATGAAACTTCTTTTATCGTAACCTTCATCCCATTTATTATCAAGGAATATCTGGTTGGCAGCCATATTAGCACCGCTAACAGCAATATTATGTGCAACAGTCTCATCATTATAATTCACTTCATTATCAACTGCACGGGTAGTAATATTTCCAAAATTTTTTGAAACCACCATAAAAAGCAGGCTAAAACCGCAAACTAAAAGTAGAGCAGCTTTTCCTCCCATCTTAATTTCTCCTTATCTGTTTTTTAAATTTCTTGCAACTAATCTTATCTGCCGCCAGAAAGCACTTGAATACTGCTGATCATATGCAGATGTGTTTTCTACCGTTAAATTAATTTCCATTGTTGCTATTTCGTCAGGTTCTGTAATAGGAAAAGGAATTGTATCACCCAACGGGTTAAAATATATTAAATAAAATTGGGTTACTCCGAGATTTGATTTAACCGGTGTTTCATTATTGATGACTCTGTACAAAACTCTGTCTCGGGGATTCTCGGTCATATTTAGTTCGCTGGTTGGTCCAAGATAATAATACATTGAGTCAATAACGCCATCATTTTGAACATCAGTTAGAAATTTTATTTTACTGGTATCTGCTAAAAAAATTCTGCCGGAGTCAGGCATTATATTCCAATTTGCACAATAACCGATTTTTCTGAAGTCATGTTCAATGATTGTAGCTACAGTAGCAAGGTTTTGCTGAAGAGATAATTCACCGCTATAATTATATGTATTGGCAGTTGTGGCATCATTAAGTCTCCACAAGATAACCAGCAGCGTACCACCAATGAGCATTGAACCAAGTATATCTATTATAGTACTAAATCCCATCTTTCACCTTTCCTTTATCTGAAGTACCAATAACTAAATACTGAAGATAATTTTACAGTATCTCTTTTTTCATCATTTCCCATGCTAGGGCTTGTAATTTGAACAGTCATTTTTTTATGCCAGGTTCTGTAATTTACTTTAATATCCGGGTTTGCCGGATCAATATAACAGACTTCACATTTTAAGACGAATTTTGCTGAAGGCATTGTATCAATTGTATCTAAAAAACCATTATAGTCATCAAAGTCATTAAAATTCGGGTACATTTCACCAGACGCTGGGCCTAAAGAACCCGGAGCTGTTAAAAGATTAATATCGGAAATTGCATCATCACTTCCGGCCAAATCAAAAGCTTTTTTGCTTGCTTCTTCAATTAGTGAAGTACCAAGTGAAACACCCAGAACACCAAATTTTGTATCCATTAAAGTTGAATTAGTACTAAGCAAATTATTATTTACCCTCAGGACAGTAATAGACAAGAGCATCATTGCTGCAATAGTTATAAGCGATTGGCCTGTATTCATTAAATATCTCCGGTGTTATTGCTTAATTATTGCTTATTTTTATCAAAATCTATGCAATCAAAAAGCTTTCATTTTGATTAAAAAAGTTTTTGAAAAAACCAACTTCTACTGTATTCTTTTGTTACTCATATAAGAGAGGGGTGTCTTGATTTTAGAAATGATTTGATTCTTACCTGAAAACTTCATTTATTTTCATGTAAATTTTACAATATTATTTGGTAAATAATAAACATTTATTGTTGTTAAATTTTATTTTTAATAGTAGATTTATTCAGTCTATTACTTAAATTGAAAATAATTTTCACCACAGATTGGAGGGTACAATGGCTTTTTCATTAAATAAGGTTATGCTCATCGGTCATCTCGGCAAAGATTGTGAGACTAGGTTTACAACTAACAATCTTTCCGTTACAACTTTTACTCTTGCAACAAATAATAGGTATAAAGGGAAGGATGGAAACTGGGTAGATGAAACAACATGGCATAACATTAAATCATGGAATCTTTCGGATTATTTTAAGGAAAACCTTAAAAAGGGAAGAAAGTTTTATGTAGAAGGAAGGATTTCCAAGAGGGATTATACAGATAAGGATGGCAACAAACGTTATTCGATGGAAGTAATTTCTGAACGCTTAATCCCGCTTGATTCCTCAGGAATAGCAGAAGAACCTCAAGCACAGGTTTCGGAACCTGATGTAAGCGTTGAAGAAAATGATGATCTTCCGTTTTAAGTATAAGTTTAACAGAGTAGGAATGAAATTATTATTTGGATATTTACTGGCAAGTTAGAATTATTTTTCTTCTGATTTTACTGCTCCTTTCAGGGTTTTTTTCTGCATCCGAAGTGGCTTTATTTTCTCTCGACAAGAGAAAGCTAAAAAATAATTCAGGTATTAATTCTCTTGTTGAGAGATATCTTTCGGACCTAATTGAACATCCAAGAAGATTACTTGTTTCAATTTTAATAGGTAATACTTTTGTAAATGTTGCTGCATCCATTGTGGCAGTATCACTTGCACTTGATATTCTGAAAGCCACAAATTTATCTAAAGAATTTGTATTTACACTCCAGATAATTTTATTAACAATCCTTGTAATAATCTTTGGGGAACTTACACCAAAGTTATGGGCGGCAAAAAATCCACTTACAGTTGCTAAATTAATTTCAATTCCGCTCTATTGGTTTAGCATAATTATTTATCCGGTTTCAGAAACCATAACAGAGTTGATAAGGTCTATTGTTGCGAAAATAAAGTTTGACCACGGTAAAGCAGCTATTTCGCCTGAAGAAATTACTGAGTTGGCAGATTTTGGGCATGAGATAGGGACTCTTAAAGAAGAAGAACATGGAATAATTCAGAGTATAGTTGACTTTAAATCTGTTGGTGTGCAAGAGGTTATGACACCGAGAGTTGATATGATCTCCGTTGCCGCAGATACTACATTACCTGAGTTAATTGAAATTATAAAATCGTCGCAGCACAGCAGAATTCCTCTTTACAAGAGAAATCTTGATGAAATTATTGGAATTATTTATGCCAAAGATATTCTTAAATATCTGCTGAATAAAAATTTAAATGGTTTTGATATTATGAAAATTGCCCGCAAAGCTATGTTCATACCAAAGACTAAAATGATAAATGACCTTATGTATGAATTCCAGGAAAAGAAAATGCATATTGCAATTGTTGTTGATGAATACGGCGGAACTGCTGGTTTAATAACCTTAGAGGATATAATTGAAGAGATAGTAGGTGAGATTAGAGATGAATATGATAAAGAAGAAAACTCCGTTATCAAGGTTGAAGATAATAAATATATTGTCTCTGGAAGGATTTCCATTGATGAATTAAATGAACTTCTTAACACTAGTATAAAAGTGGAGACTGAAGACTTTGATACACTTGCCGGATTAGTTTTAAACCAGGCTGGTCATATTCCGAAGGAAAACTATAATTTTAATCTGGAAAATTTTAAGTTTACAGTTAAAGAAGTGACAAGAAAACGAATTAACAAAGTGCTGATTAAAAAAATAAAAGGGGAATAATTTTTTGAAAAAAGGCTGCTTCATAAAATCAATTATAATACTAACTGTTTTAGTTGCAGCAATCCTGTATATTATCCAGAACCATCTTGATGATTTAGTAAAACCGGGTAAAAAGATAATAAAAGACCTGGTTATGTCCGATATTGAAGATGATTTTGCTTATGTCAAATCTGGTCCGGAAAAAGATTCATTAAAAAGTATTTTAGAGAATTATCTCGCAGAAAAAATAGAAAATGCAGATAAAATTACTGATAAAGATTTTGATTGGCTTGCAGTATATTTGGGTAAATTGGCAGAGGACAGCGTTATTGATGAACCCGAGTTAGAAAAGTTTAAAGAATTAATCAAAGAAAATGAAGCAAAATGAAAGATCAAAGGAAAACTGAAATAAGAGTTGGTTTAACTGTCCTGCTCGGAGTAATTATTTTGTTGTGGATTCTGGGATGGGCAAAAAATTTCTCACTAACACCAACTGAAAATACCGTTAAAGTAAAATTCAATAATACATCAGGGCTTGAAATCGGCGACCCTGTTACTGTAAACGGAGTACGCAAAGGTTTTGTTGAAGATTTAAGAATAGATGGAGAAAGTGTAATAGTTACTTTAAAGGTTGATAATAGTATTCATTTAAAAGAAGATGCGAAGTTTGCGGTCTCAATGCTCGATTTGATGGGTGGAAAAAAAGTAGAAATCTCTCCGGGTACTTCACAAACTGAAATTGATTATAATAAATTACAGCAAGGTTTGTTTTATGCAGATGTTCCGCAGGTCATGTCAATGGTCGGTACTTTCCAGGAGGATTTCACTTCAACGATTTCTGATATAAGAATTACTCTTACTTCTTTAAATAATTATTTAACGGACCAGCAGCTTAATAATGATATTAAATCTTCAATGTCCAACCTGAGTGAAGTAACAAAAAAACTTAACATTCTTATAGATGAGAATCGGAATAGTTTAAAGCAGTTAACATCAAATTCAGCAGAACTAACAGAGGAGGCAAAAAAATTTCTGGAAACAAACAAAGAGAAGATGAATGCTTCAGTAGATGAATTACAATCAGTATTAAAGAATACAGATAAACTGATTGTAAAGCTGAACCAGTTTACAGATGAGATGAATGCAAAACAAAATAATCTTGGTAAAATTATTTATGATGAAAAAATTTATGAAGATCTTACCCAATCACTAAAGCAGCTAAATGAACTAACAAAACTAATGCTTCAACAGCTTAAAGAAGATGGATTAAAAATAGATGCAGATATTTTCTAAAAAGCTTTTCTCTTTAATTCTTCTTTTCTCAATATCAAATTTATTTTCCCAATTACCTTCACCTTATAAAAACGGAGAAGTTGTTTCTGCAAATATGCTTGCCTCACAAGTTGGTGTTGAGGTATTAAAGAAAGGCGGTAATGCAGTTGATGCAGCAGTTGCAGTAGGTTTTGCACTTGCTGTAACTTATCCATCGGCAGGAAATTTGGGTGGGGGAGGATTTATGGTAATTCATCTTGCTGATGGGAAAGAAACAACAATTGATTACCGTGAAAAAGCTCCGATGAATTCTAACCGTAATATGTATCTCGATGGAGAAGGGAATTATATACCTGAACTTAGTAATTCAGGAGTTACGTCTGTTGGTGTACCCGGAAGTGTAGCAGGTTTACTTTATGCTTTGGAAAAATATGGAACTCTTTCACTTGCAGAAATTTTAGAACCTGCAATAAAACTTGCAGAAGAAGGTTTCATTCTCGATTACCACACAGCAAGATCATTCAGTTATAATCTTCAGGATTTCAGCATGTATAAATCTTCAATGAATGTTTTTTCTAAAGGAGGAAGACCCTATGAAGAGGGAGATAGATTTTTCCAGCCGAATCTTGCCTGGACATTAAAGCAGCTTAAAGAGAAAGGAAGAGATGGATTTTACAAAGGCAAAACTGCAGAATTGTTTGTTGATCAGATTCAGAAAAATGGTGGATATATTACTTTCAATGATTTGGAAGTTTACAAGCCTATTGAAAGAGAACCCATTAAAGGTTCTTACAGAGGTTATAAAATAATATCAATGGGACCACCATCTTCCGGCGGTGTTTGCTTGATTCAGCTCCTTAACATTCTTGAGAATTATTCTTTCGCAAAAGAAGAATGGGGAAGCAGCAGCTACATTCACAAGCTTGTTGAAGCGATGAAATATGTTTATGCAGATAGATCCAAACATCTAGGTGATCCTGATTTTTATAAAGTTCCTGTAAACTCTCTTTTATCCAAAGAATATGCAAAAGAGATTTTTAAAAAGATAAAAAATACAGCAACTCCTTCTTCTGAAATTTCACCATCAGATAAAATTTCTTTTCTTGAAAGCAATGAGACAACTCATTACTCTGTTTATGACAGCTATGGAAATGCTGTAAGCACAACAACAACGATAAATTCTTCTTACGGGAATAAAATAGTAGTTGATGGTGCAGGTTTTTTGATGAACAATGAGATGGATGATTTCAGCTCTAAACCCGGTGAGCCGAATATTTATGGTTTAATTGGGGGTGAAGCAAATGCAATTGAACCTGGTAAAAGAATGTTGAGTTCAATGGCACCAACTATTATTCTTAAAGAAGGTAAACCATATTTAATTTTAGGTTCACCCGGCGGTTCAACAATAATTACAGTTGTTCTGCAAGTTGTGCTGAACTGTCTGGATTTCGGAATGAACATTAAAAAAGCAATTGATATGCCCCGAATTCATCATCAATGGCTGCCTGATTCTATTGACTATGAGCCTTTTGCTCTTACACAAGATGTAAAAGATAATTTAATAAAGCTTGGGCATAAGCTTGGAAGAGAAACTGATCTTGGAAGAGTTGAAGGAATTATGATTGATGATAAAAATCTTATCTGGGGTGAAACAGATCCAAGAGGTTATGGCGGAGTTAGTGGGTATTAAATTCAGATATTATTGCAGATATTAGACAGCAGAGACAAGGCGACGCCTTGTCCCTGCATATTCTCAAGATATGTTTTTTGAAAAAGTAATTTTTTGAAAAGTTCTTTAACCTTGTCGTCATGGTCGTACCGTGACGGAAAGAATAATTAAGGTGAGTATATTCCTCCCATCTAAGTATTTACTTGTATTATAGATTGATCATTATTTATATAGTTCCTTGCACTTGAGTATTTGTAATCTTCAGGTTTTAAAACCAGCCTAAGAATAATATACTCTCTGTCACGGTACGACCGTGACAGCCTGGCAATTGGTCGTCACAGCTGCACCATGGCGGAAAGGAAAGCTCTTACAATCCGGAAACAATAAATTATTTTTTCGTTGCTTATTTGACAACAAAATTTTAAGTTATAATTACAATATTACAGGAGTAATGCGGGGCAAAGATGCCTAAGCTTCTTGACATAGTTCGTATGGAATTAAGAACAAGGCATTACAGCATACGAACCGAAAAGACCTACCTTAACTGGATTAAGCGTTTTATTATTTTCCATAACAAACGACATCCGATTGAAATGGGCACCCAAGAGATTAAAACATTTATAAACGACCTGGCCAATAATCATTACGTATCCAGTTCAACACAGAATCAAGCTTTACAGTCAATTCTTTTTTTATACAAAAATATTCTTAAAAAAGAAATTGATTTTATTAATGAAATTAACAGAACCAGAAGAATAAAACATTTACCAGTTATATTTTCCCGTAAAGAATCAAAAGATATTCTTGATAATCTTCAAGGTATTCCGAAGCTATTTATTAGTTTACTTTATGGAACCGGTTCAAGGCTTTCAGAGGGATTAAGACTAAGGGTAAAAGATATTGATTTCGAAATGAATCAAATTATTGTAAGAGATGGAAAAGGTGAACAAGACAGAATAACTGTATTGCCACAAAAGTTAGTTCCACAACTGAAAGAACAGATAAGAAAGGTAAAAAACCTTCATCAACTAGATTTGAAAAGTGGTTTAGGAGAAACAACACTGCCTTATGCTTTAAGTAAAAAGTATCTAAATGCTTCAAAAGAGTTTGGTTGGCAATATTTATTTCCTGCAAAAGGATTAATTTATGATGAAAAGACAAAAAAGAAGTACAGGTATCACATTCATGAAAGTGTAATCCAGAAAGAAGTTAAGAAGGCAATCAGATTAGCCGGAATTAATAAGTCTGGTTCAACACATACTTTCAGACATAGTTTTGCAACACACTTATTGGATTCCGGTCACGATATTAGAACGGTACAGGAAATATTAGGGCACAAATCAGTTAAGACAACTATGATATATACACACGTTTTGAAAACTGTATTGGGTGTAAGAAGTCCATTAGATAGCATACTTTAATATTCGGCATGATATGCGGCAAAATATTTTGAAATTAAATTGTAATAAAAGTTTTATCAGGAATATAACATGCTTACTGCCGGCGTGTTATACAGAATTTTGGCAGTATAAGTAATAGTTATATGTTTTTAAGAAAATCTTATTTATAAAAAGTGTTCTTTAATTTTTTTGAGGGAGTAACATCCCCTCTCTATAGATTAACTCTCAATTACATCAAAAATAAGGAGGTTAATATGACAGCGCCAAGTGCGCCTATAAAGAGGGAGCTCGTTTCCGTCTAAGCAGAGAAATTAGGCGAGAGATTCTTCAAAGCTTCATCAGCAAAGAATCGCTTGCTTGAGATTTTAGCTTGGAACGGGAGGTTAAAATAGAATACAACCCAATGGTCTGATGAACCACGGTTCAATGTTCCGAGCCTCCCTCTTAAATTATATCAAAGAACACTTTCATAAATAATTTACGTTTAATTAAAAAACATATAACCATTGCCTCAAGCCGACTGCTTCGCATCCGTTGGCTTTTTCACTTTCTCGGCTTGGTTGGTTTCTCTTAAATAATTTGTTCAACTTTGTTCTCCTATTAAATATTTTTCTAATTATAATTTTTATTTAACAAGTCTAAGTTTGCTGTTTTTGGCAGCGGCTTAGGCAAAACTTGTTATATTACCTTAAGGTTGCCATATGAAAAATATGCTAATTCTAATTTTCTTATTTGCTTCTGCTACTAAAGCGCAGAACAATATTTTTGATTTCACCATTGATAAACGTTTATTCATTTCTTATGCTTTTATGAATGCTGCCGGCAATGATGCAGAATGGAGAAAAGAGGGTATGAACCCGATTAGAATTGATGTTAGAAATATTCTAAATGCAAAAATTGACTCTGCGTTCTTTAATAAGATTCACAAATATGTTTATGATAACCATCTCGAAAGTTGGACAAATTATGGACCATATGCACTTATAAATAACGGCCCCCCAGACTTTAACATTAGTATCAATTATAAAAATTCTGATTTAGATTCTGTATCTGTTTCCAAGGTTGATGGGTTAAGAGAATATTTTATAGAATTCTACCACGACTACGATATAGAAAAATTGTGGAAACAATATCAACCCATCATACAAGAAGAAAATCAAAAATATGAACCGTATGCAAATAAAGCATTGTTAGATATTACAAATTACTGCCGTATTAATAATGATTATTTTGCGCAAAAAGCTAACAATATATCTTTCCAAAAAATACCTCTTATGCTTTACTTTACTGCACAAACATTAAAAGTCAATGGAAAAATTTATATAATTACCGGGCCTTCTGATGGTAATCCATCTGAGTCTTCCTTTTATCACGAAGCGCTTCATTATCCAATAGGTGAAATAATAAAAAGAAATACTGATTTGATAAATAAATATTCTGATATCAATAGTATCAATAAAGCTGAATTAGGTTATGAAGATTGGATTGAATTTTTTGAAGATTGCCTGGTAAGAACTATCGATAAAAGAATGGAAGCAAAATTGTTTAATGAAAGTCAAGATGAACTTCTTAAAAGTATTTATTCAGAATATAAAATTGGAATGATTCTATGTCCATATTTAAATGAAGAATTAGAAAAATATGAAAATATTAACATTACTTTGGAAGAATATTTTCCCAAGTTACTAAGCAATCTTGATTTCAATAAAGAAAGGCAAAGACTTGATAATTTTAATAAAAATGGAAGGTAATATAACCAGCCAATGCTAATGAACTCATTCAAGTTGAGGGGTGAGAGTAAAACCAAAATGGTTAGCTTGTTTTTGTAAATATTTGGTTGGGCTTTTTGTTTTTATTCCTTTATTTTTATCACTAACAAAAACAGATTCAAATGGTAATAGGCATAGGAATAGACATAATTGAAATTGACAGAATAAAACAGAGTGTAGACGAATATGGTGATCAGTATCTGCAAAAAGTTTACACACCCGATGAATTAAAATATTGTCTTGGTAAAAAGAATAAATACCAGCACCTTGCAGCCCGTTTTGCTGCTAAGGAAGCTATTTATAAAGCTATTTCTTCTAATTGGGACAGCGATTTAAGCTGGCAGGATATGGAAATAATAAATGCCCCCAACGGTATGCCCGAAGTTAAGTTCAAAGGAAACCTTAAAAAATTCCTTTCTAAAGAGAAAAGTCTGAAAATATCAATGAGCCACTCAAGAGATTATGTTGCCTGTGTAGCAATAGTTTATAAAGCAAGTTAAAAACTATTTTCCTTTTCTGATTTTTAATAATTATCTTCGTATCAATTCAATTAAACTTTTAATTAAAGAAAGAGAATTTTATGCAAAAGTCCGCATTGCTCATTTTTCTTATACTTTCAAGTTTTTATACTTACGCAATCATCCCACCTAAACCGGGAATGAAACCTCCTCAGAGTTTTATAGATTTTCACAGAATGGTTCAGGGTCAATACTCAAAGGGTTATTACGCTCAACTGTTCAGGGAAAGAAAAGAATTAAGAGAGCAAATTTCAAATGGATTTATAAGAGATAAAATTTTAGAAGAAGATACAGTTTTTGCTTTAACACTTATGGGGCAGTATACAAATTTATCGGCTACTTATACGCAGCAAGCTTTGCAGGAACGTTTGTTTGACGGACCTAATCCTACAGGAACTATAACAGATTTTTATTCGGAAATTTCCTATAATCAACTCCGCTTTACAGGTACCTGCAGCGGCTGGTATAATATGCCGAGAACTTTAGAGCAATATGTAGGAAACAACAATGGTTTGGGAACTCAGGGAGGGCCAAGGTTTGTTTTGGATATTGTAATGATTGCAGATTCAACTCTTAACTTTGCAGATTATATACAGTACTATGATGCCCAGAACAAACCACATATTGGATTTCTTGCGGTAGTACATGCAGGTGCCGGTGCTGAACAAGGTGCTAATAATATCTGGTCTCACCGTTGGAATTTCAGAGTGATTACAGGTGGGCAGACTTTTACAACTAACGATATAGATCCTGTTTCCGGGCAAAATGTTATTATTGATGGTGATTATGCTATTCAACCGGAAATGGATGGTGGGAGTAATTCTAACGGACCTCTAATTAATATCGGAGTTTTTGCTCACGAATTTGGTCATATCTTCGGTTTGCCCGATCTATATGATACTGATAATTCTTCTGAAGGATTAGGGAACTGGTGTTTAATGGCAGGTGGATCTTATGGCGGTGATGGCAACTCTTCTCATACTCCTGTTCACATGAGTGCCTGGTGCAAAAAAGAATTAGGCTGGGTAAATGTAATAAATGTAACAAATGCTATAGATTCTTTAGTTGTCCAAAATGTTGAAGAAAATCCTGTTATATACAGAATGTGGAAAAATGGTACTATTGGTTTACAATATTTTCTTATAGAAAACAGGCAAAAAATTCATTTTGATGCAAACTTATACAGTCCTGGTTTTTTAATTTTTCATGTTGATGATGCAATGAATGGTAACCAGAATGAAAATCATTATCTCGTAGATCTGGAACAAGCTGATGGATATAGAAATTTAAATAATGGGTCAGGCAGGGGAGATACCGGTGATCCTTTTCCCGGATCTACAAACAATACCCGTTTTGATATAAATACAAATCCAAATAGTAAAGATTATTCTTTACAAAACACGTTTGTTTCTTTAAGGAATATCAGACAAGATGGATTGAACATGATTGCTGATTTAGATATTGGAACCCGTCCTTACCTGGAACTTAACAGTGTTACTATAAGCGAGCATAATATTCAGAATGGAAGAGTTGAACCTAATGAAACCGGTGATGTGAATTTTGTTTTAAATAATATATCTCCCGCAAATTCATTAAATACAACTGTGAGATATTTTTTAACTGTTAATGAAATTACTGTTATTAATAGCGAATATTCTGAGCCAATAAATGGCGAAGCTACTCAAACTTTAACAATAGATTCAGCATTTAGTGTTTCCGCAAATTTTAATCCCAATACTTTATCACTTAGATATGAAATAATAAGTGAAGGAAATACAATTGAGGACACGGTTGATGTAGTAATTGGAATTCCAAAAACTCTCTTAATCTCTAAATCGGAACAGAAATCATATGATAGTTATTATATATCATCTTTTAATGAACTTGGAAAGAATTATGAAGAATCATACAATAATATTCCTGAATTCATTTCCCGAAGAGATGCTGTTATAATCTTTACGAGCAAAGCATTTGAAAATATCTTTACACAGGCAGAAATTGATTCCTTTTCTTCTTTCATCGCTAATGGTGGAAAAATTATGTTTACAGGACAAGCACTTGCAGATAATTTGCAAAATGAATATCCTGATTTTCTTCATAATGATATTGGTATAGGTTGGGAGAGCAACATGTTCCTTCCGAATTATTCATATGGTATTCCCGGTGATTTATTCGGAGATCAGTTTAGTAGTTTACGAATAAGGGGAATTGGCGGAGCTAATAACCAGGTGAATCCCGATGTACTAACAATTTTAGATTCATCATTTCATTTTTCTCTTACTTACCAGAGTAGTGGAACTAAACCTGCAGGAGGATGGATTGAAAAACCAGATGGTGCAAAAATTATATTCTGGGGTTTTGGATTTGAAGGCATAGATGATAGCCAGTCAAGTGTTACAAGAACCCAGGTGTTAAATACTATTTTCCAATGGTTTGATGGAACTTTGGATGTTCCTGGTGAAAATCCATTTTCTACAATTGATTATGAACTATCGCAGAATTATCCTAACCCTTTTAACCCAATAACTACTATCTCTTACCACGTACCTGTTAAAAGTTTTGTTTCACTTAAAGTGTACGATATATTAGGTAGAGAGATTCAAACACTCGTTAATGAAGAAAAAAATGCAGGGAAGTATGAAATCCGGTTTGATGCATCTTTACTTACAAGTGGTGTTTATTTCTATAAAATTAGATCTGAAAAGTATTCTGATGTTAAAAAAATGCTGCTGGTAAAATAATTTTACTCAACAAACTAACCCAGTTCCTTTAAGGAATTGGGTTAGAGGAGTTAGCACCAATAATTTATTTGGAAAGTTCCTTTCAATTTCCTTATTTTTTACTCCAATAATTAAAACCTTTTTTAAAAATGGGTTTAAGAGAAGGTTCTTTTGAATAAAAAATTTTATAATATTTTTAATTACGGTTCACTCGTTGTAGTGTTCGTTCTTTTAATTATTATGTTAGCTTTAGAAATTTCCAGAGAATTAAGTGTTATCATTGCATCTTTTGCAATTGTTCTTTTAATTATAAGAATATTTTTAAGAATAAAAATCAGTTTACAAAACAGAAAAAAGGTGTAAGTCTTCGAACCCTCTAAACGAATTAATGGAAAGCTTAATGCCAAAGTATTAATTTTAAACCAAAGTTATGAGCCATTGACCGTTTGTAATATCAAGAAAGCAATGGTTCTTATTTATCTTGGTAAAGCCGAACTTGTTGTTGATGATAAACGAAAAGCTTTAAGAACTGTTAGCCGAGCCTTTCCCTGGCCAAGTATAATCCGCCTTAGTTTTTTTGTTCATGTGCCTTATAAAAAGGTTGTATTAACAAGAAAAAATATTTTAAGGCGTGACGGCTTTAAATGCGCCTACTGCGGCAGAAGTGATTTACCTCTTACCATAGATCATATAGTTCCCCGTGCAAAAGGAGGAAATGATAGCTGGGAAAATCTTATTTGTGCTTGTACAATTTGTAATAATCGTAAAGGCGATAGAACGCCATGGGAAGCCAGCATGGAAATGCACCACAAACCCTTTAAGCCAAGCCATATTATGTTTATAAAACATATCGTTGGTAAGCTCGACGAAAACTGGAAGCCTTATCTTTACTTATCATAATTTATTACAAAAACCTCCGAGATTTTGGAAACCTCGGAGGTTTGCTTAGATTGGTTTAGCCCTGTTTTGAAAATTTAATCTCTTCTTCTTACTTGCAAGATTATTACTCACATTATTACTATTTTTAACTGAAATTTTTTATAAAATCTTCTCGATGCGCAAAAAAAGGATACTTAGTGGAATGCGTCCAACCGGAAAGCTTCATATTGGTCATTATGTTGGAGCTTTGGAAAACTGGATTAAACTTCAGGATGAATATGAAAGTTATCATTTAATTGCTGATTATCATGTTCTTACAACAGATTTAAATACTAAAGATATTTATAATAACTCAATTGAAATGCTGATAGATTGGCTGGCAGCCGGACTTGATCCTGAAAAAAGTCCAATGTTCAGGCAGTCTCAAATAAAAGAACATACAGAGCTTGCTTTAATTTTTGGGATGCTTATTACAGTTAGCAGGTTAGAAAGGAATCCTACATTAAAAGATCAGGTCCGTGATCTCAATATAGAAAATGTTATTTTTGGTCATCTTGGTTACCCGGTGCTTCAGGCAGCAGATATATTAATTTATAAAGGAGAAGCTGTTCCTGTTGGAGAAGACCAGGTTCCTCATGTTGAAATTACAAGGGAAATCGCAAGAAAATTTAACAACCAGTATGGAGAAGTTTTTCCTGAACCTGAACCGCTGTTAACTCAATTTGCAAGACTGCCTGGCATTGATGGAAATGCCAAGATGAGTAAGTCGCTTAATAATGCAATACTTTTATCAGATGATCCGGAAACAGTAAAAGCAAGAATGAGAAAAGCCGTTACTGATCCAAAAAAAATCAGGAAAGGTGATCCGGGTAATCCTGATATTTGTCTTGTATATGCTTATCATAAAAAATTTAATCCTGAGGAAGTGCCTGATGTTGATGCAGGATGCCGTTCGGGTACCTTAGGCTGTGTTGATTGTAAAATGAGATGTGCAGAAAAAATTTCTTTGTTCCTTGAACCAATAATTGAAAAAAGAAAATATTACGAAAATAATCTCAACATCGTTAAAGATATTTTAAGTGAAGGCGAACAAAAAGCTAAAATTACTGCAGAAGAAACTATGCATGAAGTCCGGCAAAAAATGAAAATGGGTTAACCTTGTATAAAATTAAATTAGAACATTTTGAAGGACCATTAGATCTGCTTCTCTTTTTTATAAAGAGAGATGAACTGAATATCTATGATATCCCTATATCAAAAATTACAAAAGAATTTCTTGAGTATGTAAATCTTATAAAGATGCTTGATCTTGAACTTGCTGGGGATTTTATTCTTATGGCTTCTACTTTAATGCACATTAAAGTTAGGATGCTTCTGCCAAGAGAAGTTGATGAAAAGGGGGAAGAGATTGATCCAAGGGCAGAGCTTGTTAAAGCCCTGCTTGAGTATAAAAGATATAAAGAAGTTTCTGACGATCTTGCTTACATGGAATCAAACCAAAGAAAGCTTAACTTCAGAGGAAACTTTTCTGCCGATGAAAAAGTAGCAGTACCTGAATATGAAATTCTTCTGAAAAATGTAACCGTTTACGATCTTGCAAAGGCTTTTAAACAGGTTCTTGAAGGATTAAAAGAAGAACCTGTTCATCAGATACAGAGAGTAAGTGTTTCAATTGATGAACAGATTGAATATATAATTAACCTTCTTGAAATAAATAATGAAGTTCACTTTCTTACGCTTATTGAAAATATGAAAGAGCGGATGAGGATAATAGTTACGTTTATAGCGCTGCTGGAATTGGTAAAGATTGGGAGAGTTAAACTGAAAGAATCAAAAAGGTTTAATGATTTCCTCTTGTTAAAGGGAGATAATTAAAATGGAAATAATTTACAACTCGGTAATTGAAGCATTGATATTTTCATCTGATGATGTTATTGCTGCTAATGAAATTATAAAAGCAATAAAAGTTATTGATGGAGAAGATGTCCAGGTTTCAGCAGATGAAATCGAAGAAGCCGTGGATCTTCTGAATAAAAATTATGAAGAACAAAATTTTTCGTTTAGAATTTTACGAATTGCAAATGGTTATCTTTTTGCAACTACGAAAGATTATTCAAAGTATGTCGGTTATTTATCCTCAGAAAAATCAAAAAGAAGATTAAGCCAGGCGGCTCTTGAAACTCTTTCTATAATTGCTTACAAGCAGCCGATCACAAAACCGGAAATAGAATCTATTCGCGGAGTAAATTCTGATTATATTTTAAACACTCTTCTTGAAAAAAATCTTACAACTATTTCGGGACGTGCGGAGACTGTTGGCAGACCCTTACTGTATTCAACCACAGATGAGTTCTTAAAATATTTTGGTTTGAATAAATTGAGTGACCTGCCAAAACCAAGGGAGATTGAAGAAATTATGAATGATGAAGATTTTATCGAACAAAAAAGAAAAATAATGATGAATACTCTTGAAGATTCTATGGAAAATGAAACCGGAACGGATGACAATGCTGATCAGACTTAACAGGTATATTGCCAACAGCGGGATCACATCCAGAAGAAAATCTGAAGAATTTATTTTACAAGGCAGGGTTTCTGTAAACAATAAAGTAGTCACAGATCTTGCCTACAAAGTTGATGATGAAAAAGATAGAGTAATGGTTGATGAAGAAAAAATTCATCCTAAAAAGCATCTCTATTTTCTTCTAAATAAACCAAAAGGTGTAGTTACAACAACCGATGATGAAAAGCAAAGAAAAACTGTTGTTGATCTTATTAAAACAAAAGAAAGAATTTACCCTGTCGGCAGATTGGATTACAACACAACAGGTGTTCTTCTTTTAACAAACGATGGTGAGTTTTCTAATCTGTTAACCCATCCCGGGAATAAGATTCCAAGAGAGTATGAAGTGAAGATAGATAATCCTCTTGCTGAAGAGGATAGAATTAAATTGCTGAAAGGCGTAAGTTTGGACGGAAGGAACGCTGTTTTTATAAAAGTTTTTATTAATGATTCTTCGAGAAAAAATGTAAAAGTAGTTGCTGTTGAAGGGAGAAATCATTTTGTAAAAAAAATGTTTGGTGCATTAGGATATACAGTATTAAAGTTAAATAGAAAAAAATTTGCCGGAGTTAAAGCAGATATCCCGTTGGGTGCTTATCGTAAATTAACAAGGATTGAAGTTGAAGGAATTTATAAACAATATGCTAAATAAATTTTATTTCTTATTTATCGTTATAATATTTTTTACATCCGGTTTTTCTCAGGAAAAAAAGAATTTAATTGTTTCATCAGATACACTTCCAAACTATTCTTACTCAACTATCCCGGAATTCTGGACACAGATGGATGATATTTTTAACGATCCGAATTTCAGTAACGCCAACTGGGGTGTTTTAATTCAATCTTTGGAAACAGGAGAATACTTTTATAGAAGGAATGAGGATAAATTATTTCATCCTGCCTCAAATATGAAGTTGTTTACCACAGCCGCAGGATTAATTCTGCTCGGCAGTGAATATAAATTCTCCACTTCTGTTTTTATGAATGGTACAATGGATGGCTCTATACTAAAAGGTAATTTAATTATTCAGGGAGGTGGAGATCCAACAATCTCAGGAAGATTTTATAATGGTGATGTTTACAAAGTATTTAATAATTGGGCTGATTCTCTTTTAGCATTCGGGATTGATGAGATTGAAGGAAACATAATAGGCGATGATAATCTTTTCGATGACGTTGGATTAGGTTCAGGCTGGTCGTGGGATTATGAAACTTACTGGTTCAGTGCTCCTTCAGGTGCAATTTCTTTTAATGACAATTGTGTTGACTTAGTTGTTTCAGTTGACACGGTAACGAACCAGGCAAAAATAAAAATCTCTCCTGATACAAAGTATGTTACTCTCGTTAATGATCTCTCTGTTGTTTCAAAAGATACAACAGCTTTAATAGATGTTTACCGGGAAAGAGGAACAAATATTATCAATATCTTTGGAACGGTAAGAGCAGGAAGAGATTCTATAAAAACTTATGCAACAGTCAATAATCCAACTCAATATGCAATGGTTGTTCTAAAAGAAGTTTTAGAAAGGAAAGGAATAAAAGTTAAAGGATATGCTGTTGATATTGATGATGTTGAAGGATCAATTGATTTTTCTAAAATGGAACAGCTTTTTGTTAATTATTCTCTTCCTTTAAAAGATATTATTAAAGTAATAAATAAAAGCAGCCAGAACTTTTTTGCAGAGCAGCTTTTAAAAATAATAGGTCTTGAAGAGGAAGGATATGGAACTGTTGAAAATGGAGTAAAAGCTGTTTCAGGTGTCTTAAATGAAATGGGAATAAATCCTGAAAGCCTTGTTATGGTTGATGGCAGCGGACTTTCACGGTTAGATCTTGTTTCTCCGAGGCATGTAGTTAATATTCTTAACTTCATGTATAAAAGTAATTATTATATACCGTTTTTTAATTCACTCCCTATAGCAGGAATTGATGGCAGCTTGGGAACGAGGATGAAAGGTACAAGAGCAGAAAATCAGGTAAGGGCAAAAACCGGATACCTTGCTTATGTTCGCAGCTTATCTGGTTATGCTTATACAGGGGATAATGAACCGATTGCCTTTTCAATTATAGCAAACAATTTTACTGTGCCTGTTAAGCTCGCAGAAAACATTCAGGATCTTGTTTGCTTAAGACTGGTGAATTTTAGAAGGAAATAAATAAAAGTTAAATATTCGCAACTGTTATTCAGAATATTTAAATTTGAACAGTTAAATTTCTTATTTATGAAGAGTAATCCCTGCCTTGAAACTAAAACAAAATTTTCAACAATGGTATTCTCCCTTTTATATTCAATAAGGTTACAGTTTGTTTATAATTAAAGCACTCGTTGAAAAAGTAATCGAACTTAAAAATCATATTTTTATTCTTAAAATTTTTTCTCCTGAAATTGCTTCAATTATAAATCCTGGTGAATTCTTAAATGTTAAAGTTTCAGATTCAAACTATCCACTTCTGAGAAGACCATTTAGTATTTGCGATGCTGAAGGAGATTTTATCTTCTTAATGTTCAATATTTTTGGAGAGGGTACAAAAATCCTTGCTCATAAACATAAAGGAGATTTAATTGATATTCTTGGACCATTAGGAAAAGGATTTAATCTTTTAGGAGATTTCGATACTGCGATATTAGTAGCAGGTGGTTTGGGAGTTGCCCCATTTCCATATTTTATAAGAAAGATTGGGAAGAGTAAAGAAATTCATTCCTTCATTGGGGGGAAAACAGATAAAGATATTATAACCTATGGAATGAAAAATATTACTATCTCGACCGATGATGGTTCTCTGGGAATAAGAGGTAATGTTGTTGAACTGCTCGAACAAAATGTGGAGAATTTAAAGTCAAAAAGAATAAAAATATTTGGCTGCGGACCTAACGCAATGCTTAGAGAACTAAGAGAATTATCTATAAAACATAATCTTAATTGTGAAGTTTCAACAGAATGTGCAATGGCTTGCGGCTTTGGTATTTGCCAGGGATGTCCCATTGAATCTGTAAATCACCCGGATAAATATTTACTGGTTTGCAAGGATGGTCCAGTCTTTAATATGAGAGATATTGTAATATGAAGAAAGCGGATCTTTCAGTTCAGGTCGGACCGCTTAAATTCAGGAATCCTGTTTTACTTGCTTCAGGTACAGTTGGTTATGGTAGTGAGATGTCTGAGTTTATTGATTTGAATTTAATTGGCGGGATAGTTACTAAATCGTTAAGCCTTAAGCCGAGAAAAGGAAATCCGCCTCAGAGAATTGTCGAAACACCAGCCGGCATGTTAAATGCAATTGGTTTGCAGAACGTTGGTGTGGAAGAATTCATTAAAGAAAAAATTCCTTTCCTTAAAAAGTTTGATGTACCTTTAATTTGCAATATTGCTGCAAGCACTTATGAAGAATATGTAGAATGTACAAAAATTCTTACACAAGAAGATGCAATAACTGCCTTTGAAATAAATGTTTCCTGTCCAAATGTAAAAGAAGGCGGCTTGCAGTTTGGCAATGATGTAAAAGCAGTCGGTAAAATTACTGCAGGAGTAAAAGCTGTTACAAATAAACCTGTTATTATGAAATTATCTCCTAATGTTTCCTACATCTCCCTCTTTGCAAAAGTTGTTAAAGAAGAGGGAGGAGATGCAGTATCAGCAATAAATACACTTGTAGGAACTGCATTTAATATTATTACAAGAAAACCTAAAATATATAATGTTAATGGGGGACTATCAGGACCAGCAATAAAACCAATTGCTCTTGCTAAAGTTCTGGAGATTAGACAATCTGTAGATATTCCGATAATAGGCATTGGAGGAATAATGAACTGGCAGGATGTAATTGAATTTATTATTGCCGGTTCTTCAGCTATTCAGCTTGGAACTGTAAATTTTATTGATCCTGCAGCTGCAACTACAATTATAAAAGGACTTGAAGATTTTTGTATGAAACAAGGAATAGAAAAAATTTCTGAGTTAACAGGTTCATTTATTATTTGATTCCATGAATATAGAAGCAACATTAAATAAATTATTTGCTCTTCATACTTTCGGAATTAAGCTTGGTCTTGATAATATAAAATCTTTTTTGGAACATTTAGAAAATCCACAAATACACTTAAAAGCATTTCATATAGCTGGTTCAAATGGAAAGGGAAGCACTTCAGCATTTACAGCCAGCATACTGCAGGAATTTGGATATAAAACAGGATTATATACTTCACCTCATTTTGTAAAATTTAATGAGAGAATAGTTATAAATGGTGAGCAGATTTCTGATAAAGTTATTGCAGATTTTTTTGAAAAACATGAGAAATTTATAGAAGAACATAAGCTTACTTTTTTTGAGGTGACAACTGCACTCGCATTTCAATATTTTAAAGATCAGAAAGTGGATTATGCGGTTATTGAAACCGGCTTAGGTGGAAGACTTGATGCAACGAATGTATTTAATGCTTATGCTGTTATGATAACTTCTATTAGTCTTGAACACACCCAGATTCTTGGTAAGACAATCAGGGAAATTGCTGAAGAAAAATCAGCAATAATAAAAAACCATAATAAAGTTTTCATTGGCAAGGTGCCCGATGAGGCTAGAGAAGTAATAGAAAGAAAATGTAGAGAAACAAAAAGCATGCTTTATAAAATTGAAGATTATACAAATGAAAAACCGGGTTCACTCGAGCTCTATACAGAAGAAATTGAATTTGATGAATGGACTATGCCTTTAAAAGGAGATTACCAGAAATATAATGCAGCACTTGCCGCTCTTGCGGTTTCAAAAACTTTAAATCTTGATAACTTTCGAAAATTTGAAACCGGAATAAGAAATGTAATATCAAACACAGGTTTCCAGGGAAGATATGAATTCTATTGTACTAAACCTGATATTATTTTAGATTCTGCACATAACCCCGAAGGTATTACTAATTTTATCAGCGAGTTCAAAAAATATAAGTACAAAAAACGTACTATTATTTTTGGCGCATTAAATGATAAAAATGTAAAGGAAATGTTCTTAAAGTTAAGGGATCATTTTGATGAAATTTATATTACTAAAGTTAATATTGATAGATCATTTAGTATAGGTGAGTTAAATGACATTGCAAATGAGGTAAACATAAAGGTTAAATCGCAGGATAACCCGGTTTCTTTTATGCTGGATTTCCAGACAAAAGCCGAAGAAGATGAATGTCTTGTGGTGCTGGGCAGTATGTATCTGCTTGGAGATATAAAATCTTTATTACGTCTGAATAAAAATGCTTGACATTCAATCTATTTCGCTGTATTTTTGGATTAAACCTCGTGTTCCTATCAAAATAATATTAAAACATTAGCGAAAGAAATTAATAACCTCGTTTCATATCCGATAAAATCTTGAAATGAATTGTATTTTAATTAGCGTAATCAAAAATAAACCATTCAAACAAATAAAAGGATTATAGGGATTCTACTATGCCAATGGATATTTCCGATCTCAAGTCAAAGAAAATTGTTGAATTAAACACTATAGCCAAAGATCTGAATATAAACGGCTACAGCGATTTAAGAAAACAAGAACTAATTTTTAAAATTCTTGAAGCCCAGACTGCCAAAGATGGACTTACATTCTCAAAAGGAGTGCTGGAAGTCTTACCTGATGGTTATGGCTTTTTAAGATCATCAGATTATAATTACTTACCGTCACCAGACGATATTTATGTATCTCCATCTCAGATTAAAAAATTCCTTTTAAGAACAGGAGATTTTGTCAGCGGACAGGTAAGACCACCAAAAGAAGGTGAAAGATTCTTTGCTTTGCTTCGTGTAGAGGCGGTTAACGGACTTGATCCTGATGCTATTCGTGACAGAACTTTATTCGATAACCTGGTACCTGTTTATCCGACTAAGAAAATGAGTCTTGAATCTGCGCCAGGAGAATATTCTATGAGAATAATGGATATGCTGACACCGGTTGGTAAAGGGCAAAGGGGTTTGATTGTATCTCCTCCCAAAAGCGGTAAGACTGTTCTTTTACAAAAGATTGCCAATTCTATAACAAGAAATCATCCTGAAATAAAATTAATTATTTTGTTAATTGATGAACGACCGGAAGAAGTAACAGATATGGAAAGATCTGTAAAAGCTGAAGTAATAAGCTCAACTTTTGATGAACCTGCTGACAGGCACGTACAGGTTGCTGATATGGTTATTGAAAAAGCTAAAAGGATGGTTGAGGCTAAGGAAGATGTTGTAATTCTTCTTGATAGTATTACAAGATTAGCAAGGGCACACAATATTGTAGTTCCTCACAGCGGAAGAATTCTTTCAGGTGGTGTTGACTCTAATGCGCTTCAAAAGCCAAAAAGATTTTTTGGTGCAGCAAGAAATACAGAAGATGGCGGCAGCTTAACCATTATGGCAACTGCACTCATTGATACGGGCAGCAGAATGGATGATGTTATCTTTGAAGAATTTAAAGGTACCGGAAATATGGAAATTGTTCTTAACCGGGATCTTAGTGATAGAAGAATTTTCCCTGCAATTGAAGTAAACAAATCTGGTACTCGTAAAGAAGAATTACTTTTAAAAGAAGATGATCTTGCTAAAATTTGGATACTTAGAAAAATATTAAGCGAATTTAATCCGGTTGAGACGATGGAGTTTTTGCTTGATAAAATGAGGGGAACAAAAAACAATAAAGAATTTCTTAATAATATGAATAACTAAGTCTTTTCTTATTCATATCTGGATTTTCAAAACAAGTTTTTATGGCAGATTTATTTCCTTGTTAACCAATTTATATCAGGTATTTTTGCTGCTAAAATTAGAGAATTCATGAAGAAAATATTTTTTGTTCTTTTTCTTGCTTTACCTATACAGTTATTCAGCCAGCCTGATCGTTATAGACAGCTTAATTTTGAACAACTGCCGGTTCAAAAACCAATTTACACCCAAACATTAATTTTGCCTGGCGATTCTTTATCAACCATCTATTACCTTTTTAAATTACCTTATCAGAATATAGTCTTTCTAAAAAATGATAACGGTTATAATGCTGAAATTAGGATTGACATTGAAATCACCGATACGAATTTCAATTTTATAAAAAGGGAAATTAAAGATTGGAAAATTCAGACTGCATCATTTGACCAAACAAACTCCTCAGAATTATTTGCAGAAGGACTGATTAGTTTAAACCTGCCTGACGGCAAATATAATATTCACCCAATTGTTACAGATCAAAATTCCAAGCGCGAATTTGAAATTGGGAAAAACATACTTGATGTAAACAAATCTAAAAGAAAAACTGAACTCCTTATTGTTGATTCTAAAAAAGTTAATTGCGAAGGTGAGGATTTTTTTAAACTGACTAACTTCGATGGAAATATTCCTTTCAATTCTGATGAATACAATTTAATAATTCCTGTATCTGATTTATCCGTAAAGGAAATAAATGTTACAGTTGTAAGTCATAATGATACAATTATTAAAAGAACTTTAACGGATTTTTTTATTTCATCAATAAGTTTCAAGGAATGTTCGGGTAAAATCCTGATTGCAAATAGTAAATATCAGCAAACAAAAAATTTTATTCTTAATGGGATAAGCAGCAAACTTAAAGAGGGACCTTTTTCCGTAATTGTGAATGAAGATAAAGAAATCAAATTCAACAGTTTTGTTTCCTGGTATAACAAACCGATTTCATTAAGAGATCCTGAAATTGCGATAAAAGCATTAAAGCATATTGAACAAGAATCCATAATTGATTCTCTTCTTAATTTGGATGAGGAAAAATTATATAAGGGACTTGTAGATTATTGGAAAAAATTGGATCCATCTCCTGGTACAGAATTTAATGAGTTGATGGCTGAGTATTATTCAAGGGTAGATTACGCTCAAATTAATTTCGCATCTTTAACAGGAGTAAAAGGGATAGATACTGACAGGGGAAAAATATTTATTAAGTTTGGGAAGCCAGACCAGGTTGAAAGAGCGTCCAATGAACAGGGAAAGATTGTTGAGACATGGATTTATATAAAACCGCAGCGTAAATTTGTATTTGTAGATAAGCAAGGTGTCGGAGAGTTTTCTTTAGAAAGCAGTTAATGAGAAAGTTTGTATTTACCTGTGGTGATATAAATGGTATTGGCCCTGAAATAGTAATTAAAACTCTCAACAGAATTTACAGAAATAAAAACACCTGCATCTATTTTGTTTGTCCCTCAAATGTTTTTTCTGAAACAATCCGGCTTATAAAACCAAAATTCAAATATGAAATAGTAAAGAAACTTGACAAGAGTTCAATAGCTCCTGTTCAGGTAATTGATATTGGTAATTCAAGAATTACTCCTGGTAAACCAACTGCAGCTTCAGGTAAAACCTCTTTCGAATCTATTAAGCATGCGTTTGAATTAACTTCTCAGAAACTTGCTGATGCTTTAATTACTGCTCCTATTTCAAAAACGGCTTTTAACCTTGCAGGAATTTCTTTTCCTGGTCATACTGAATTACTTGCTGAATGGTCTTGTTCAAAAAATTTTGTAATGATGTTCTTATCTAAAAATATGAGAGCAGCTTTACTAACCATACATCATCCAATTAAAAAGATCTCACAATTACTTACTAAAGAACATCTGAGAAAATCCTTGGATACAATTACTTTATCTCTAAAAAATGATTTGAATATTCCACATCCAAGAATAGCAGTCCTTGGATTAAATCCTCACGCAGGGGAGAATGGATTAATTGGTGATGAGGAAGAAAAAATAATTAAACCTTTAATAAAAACCTTTAATAGAAATATAGAAGGCCCGTTTTCTCCGGATGCTTTCTTTGCTTCAAAAAAATATAAAGATTTTGATCTTATACTTGGAATGTATCACGACCAGGTTTTGATTCCATTTAAGATGATTAATTTCTCTTCGGGAGTTAATTTTACAGCAGGGTTGAATATAGTAAGAACTTCACCTGACCATGGTGTTGCTTATGATATTGCCTGGAAAAATCGTGCAGACGAAGGAAGTATTTTTGAGGCTTATAAATATGCAAGGTTGATTTCATTCAACAGAAAAAAGAATGAAAAAAATAAAAACAAAACCGTATAAAAAACTTGCATTGGTTTATGATCACCTGATGAATCATGTAAATTATGATTTGTGGACAAAGTATGTTCATAAAATTTGTAAGGATTTAGTTTATAAAGATGCAAATGTATTAGAACTTGCCGGTGGAAACGGTAAGTTCTCAAATATCTTTCAAAAGTATTATTCGAATATTTTAGTAACGGATAAAAGCATTGAAATGCTTTTAAGTAAACAAAGCGGTTTTTCTAAAGTATGTTGTGAAATGATTAGTTTACCTTTTAAAAAAAAATTTGACCTCATTTATTCCACTTTCGACAGCGTTAATTATCTTATAAAAGAAAAAGATCTTCTTAAATTATTTATTGAAGTTAAAAAAATTCTTAACGATGATGGAATATTTACCTTTGATGTCAGTCTTGAACGAAACAGTGAATTGTTTGTTGCTAATCATGAAAAAAGCGGGAAAGGCAATAATGTTGAATACGATCATATCAGCATTTACAATAAACATAGTAAAATTCATTGCAACATTTTTGATATAAAAATGCAGGATGGAACTATTTATAAAGAAGTTCATAAGCAGAAGATTTATCCCTTCCCGGTTTATTTCAATCTCCTTAATGAAGCAGAGTTGTTTGTATTAAATTGTTTTGAAGCTTTTTCTTTCAGGGAAGCTAAAGAAAATTCTAAACGAGTTCAGTTTATAGTTAAAAAAGGTATAGGGGTATAAAGTATAAAGGTATATGGTATTATATCTTTTAAAATATTTTGAGTTTAAATTAAGTTTTACCTTATACCTTTATTCCCTATACCTTATACCTCAAGCCTTATTATAAGGAATGCACATGCTCTCATTTAATAATGTCGAATTCGGTTATCCTAATCAGACTGTTTTTACAGAACTGAATTTTGAGCTTGATGACAATGATTTTTGTTTTTTAATTGGAAAGAGTGGTTCAGGTAAAAGCACTATACTTCAGATTGTTTATATGAATATCTTTCCGCAGTCTGGTAATGTTCAGGTGGGGGAATATAATTCTAAAACAATAAAACCTCATCAATTACCTTTCTTAAGAAGAAAGCTTGGAATTGTTTTCCAGGATTTTAAACTCTTGCGTGACAGAACAATTTCCGATAACCTTGCTTTTATTCTTGAGGCAACAGGGACTCCCAGAGTTGAAATTAAAAAAAGAGTATTCAATGCTCTCTCGGAAGTTGGTTTGAGCCATAGGAAAAACAGCAAACCTGATGAATTATCCGGAGGGGAGAAACAGAGAATTGCAATTGCAAGGGCAATCATTAATAATCCTTTTCTTTTACTTGCAGATGAGCCGACAGGAAATCTTGATCCTGAAACTTCTTATGAAATAGTTGAATTATTCAAAAAAATAAATTCGAAAGGTACAGCAGTTCTTATTGCTACTCATAATTATGAGATTGTAAAGAAGTATGATGCTAAGATTATTAAAATTGAAAATGGAAAAGTTTACAGGGGCGTACTAAAACAAAAAATAGAATAAGCGATTTATTGCATGAATGCATGTTCTTGAACTTACACTTGAACTTGAACTCTTATTCAACTTTTTCCAGGATCCTTTGTGTAATTTCTTCTATTGATCCTATCCCATTTACATAAATTACCTTGTTATTTTTTTCATAATAATTTAGGACAGGCTTAGTTGTATTATTAAAGACTTCAAGCCTTTTCCGGATAACTTCTTCCTTATCATCACTTCTCTGATAAAAACTATCTTTTGCTCCACAGCTAGGACAAGTATTCCTGCCTTCAATTTCAAATAAAACAAATATACGGTTACATACTTTGCAGGCTCTTCTGTTAGTAAGACGCTGGATTATTTCTTCCTCATCTGCGGTAATATCAATTATTTTTTTTTGATTTATATTAAGTTCATTTAACAGTTCCTCCAGTTCTTCAGCCTGAGCTGTTGTTCTTGGAAAGCCATCAAGTATAAATCCGTTTTTACATTTCTCTTCCTGCAGAGTATCGCGAATGATCCCAATCATAATATTATCAGGAACAAGTTCACCTTTATCCATAAGCTTTTTTGCTTCAATACCGAGCTGAGTTTTTTTATCAAATGCAGATCTTAAAATATCTCCCGTTGAAATATGAGGTATGTTTAAATTTCCTGATAGAATTTTGGCTTGAGTTCCCTTACCAACCCCTGGTGAACCGAAAAGAATTATCCGCATAAAAACCTTAAAATAATTTATTGCAAATTATTATTATTAAAGCTTTTATTCAAGATACGATAAATTTTTGATAAGCATTAAGAATAAGATTCCGGATTCTGTTTCTCAATATCTCTTAAACTCCTGAAAAATTCCTGAAGCAGCTTACGGCTTTCATCTGCACAGAGCCCGGAAAAAACATTAACTATATGGTTATATTTCTTTTCGACTGGTAAATTATAAAGTGAACCACAGGCTCCAAACTTTGGGTCGAATTCGGCAAAGAAGAGGTTTCTTAATCTTGCATTAAGTATTGCTCCTGTGCACATTATGCAAGGCTCAACGGTAATATAAATATCACATTCATTCAATCTCCAGTCACCAATATGGTTTGCTGCAGCAGTTATTGCAATCATTTCGGCATGAGCTGTTGGATCTTTCAGAGTTTCAACCTGGTTATGACCTTTACCAATTACCTGGTTATTATGTATAATAACTGCTCCGATTGGAACCTCACCCATCTCAAATGCTTTACCTGCTTCTTTCAAAGCAGAACGCATAAACCTCAGGCTTTCTTTTGAAAAAAGCATTTAAATCTGAATCTTAATTAACATAATGGGTAAAATAACTATAAAAAGAATTTCTATTGCCAGAGAAATTATAAGAAGCCAGCTTTTAAGACTTATTCGAATGACTGATTTCTTATTCACTTAAATCCAAGTTTTAGTCTTTGTTCACAAATCTTTAGCAAAATGGAAAAGAAATAAACAAATGAATTGTTATTAACATTGAACTCCTCCGGAGTTCATATTCTTTTGTTTTTTCTCTTTCTACAAACATATAACTCCTAAGGAGTTAACTTTGATACTATAAAAAAGTTGACCGCTACAAAGGAGTTAAATATTTTCTGTTCTACAAACATATAACTCCTAACGGAGTTAACTTCGACACTATAAAAAAGTTGACTAACTCCAGAGGAGTTGAATGTTTGTAGCAGGTAAAAGGAGAAATCAGTACTCCGTCAGGAGTACAATGTATATATGATTTGTGATTATGAAGATATTTATTCATTATGTTATAGTTTGTCCTTGCTATGAAATTAAATCTTATGCTGATGAAAATACAAAAGAAATGTGATTAAATGATTGAATGAAGTGATGAAAATATTCTTGGGAAAATTGTAAATTATACATTGTTAATTGTAAATTCTAAGCGCCCGTAGCTCAACTGGATAGAGCATCAGACTTCGGATCTGAGGGTTGTGGGTTCGAATCCTACCGGGCGTACTTCTTAAAATCAAATCCAGTAATGTCCAATTGAAAACTCTTTTTAATATTCTAAGATCATTTATTTATGTTCCTGCATTTATCCTTTTCTTTGGCTGGATAGCTTTGAGTGTTCGTGTTTATGATGAGAGAATTGGTTTGATGTTACCTTTATGGACAAGACCAGTTGGAATTGTCTTAATAACTTTAGGTGGAATGCTAGGCTTAATTTGTGTATTGGTATTTATTTTAAGAGGGAAGGGAACTCCTGCAGTTTTTGATCCTCCAACTGAGTTTGTAGCGATTGATTCTTATAAATATGTTCGTAATCCAATGTACATAGGAGGATTTATTTTGTTAGTTGGATTTGGATTGTATCATCATTCAATATCAATTTTAATTCTAACTGTAATTCTGTTTTTTCTATTTCATTTGTTTGTTGTTTTTGTTGAAGAACCTGGACTTGAGAGAAGATTTGGAGAGAGTTATATCGGATATAAGAATTCTGTTAATAGATGGATACCGAAATGGAAAATCAAATGAAGATAAATTAAATACCACTCTTATTCCTTGCTAAAGGTAAAATATTACTTTTTGAATTTTAAAAATTTTTATTGAAAAAAATTAAAATTTTGCTGAAATTTAAACAGCTTGTTATAGTTGGACATTTTTTAGAAGAAAGCGGGAATCCTTGGAAAGCAGATCGAATATAAAAATATGAATAAAGACGAAAAATTAGCATTAGAATATTTAAAAACTCTTGGTAATGGAATTCCAAAATTTGAACCAGAAGGAAATTGCCCTCCAGATTTTGCATTTGAAAATAAACTTGCTATAGAAGTTAGAAGATTGAATCAAAATTATTTTAAAGGATTGGAAGTTGAAGGTATTGAAAGAGCTACCATTAAAATACATCAATTACTAAAGAATTGCTTTAATTCATATTCATCGAATGATAAGTCATATTTTGTAGCAATTGATTATAGGCGCCCTATAACACAAAAAACAAAAGTTCTTAAAAAGGAGATTAAAGACACACTTGAGAGATTCCTAAGTAATCCAAAATTCTTTCCCGCAAAACATATTGTTAACCAAAATATTTCACTTCGGTTTATAGAAGCAACAAAAAAACATGAAAACTTATTTCGTTTGGGTATCAATCACGACTTTGATAGTGGAGGATGGTTAGTTGGATTGTTGGTTGAAAATACTTCATTTTGTATTGCTGAGAAATCTGAAAAAATAAAAAAATATAAGTCGAAATATCATTATTGGTGGTTATTATTAATTGATCATATTGGATTAGATATAGATCAAGAAGATTTTGCTGAATTAAAAAATTATTCATTGAACAGAGGTAGTTTAATAAAATTGTAATTATAGATCCAATCTCATTGAAGGAAATATTTTCTTATTAAAGGTTTATAACATCTTTAAATAAGTAAAAAGTTAAGAGCAGTGAATTGTTCTTACAAAATAAATCATTGGCTGTTGTGGTTTAACATAACACGCTGTTATGTTGCTTAATAAAAAAGTGGAGTAATTTCAAATGGTATTATTTAATCAAAACCAAAAATATTATGAATACCTTTATCTAAAAGAAGAAGATATTGAATCAGATGTAATAAAAAATGCTCAATTGTTTTTTGGCACGCAGTCTATTTTTGTAGAATCTAAAAAGAAGATTGATTCTAAATTCATTGGTGCTACAGTCCCTGATGGTTTTTTATTTGACTTCTCTGAACCGGATAATCCTGAATTTTATATTGTGGAGGTAGAATTATCTTCTCACGATTTTTATAAACACATTTTCCCCCAAGTAACAAAATTCTTTGCCTTTATTAAAAATCAGCAGAGTCAATCCGAACTAATTGAAAAACTTTTTTCATTAGTGAGCAGTGATAATAGCTTAAAGAAAGAATTCAAAAAATATTTAGGTGAGAAAGAAATATATAAATCTATAAAAGATATCATTGAAAGTTCCCAAAATATATTACTCGTCATTGATGAAGAAAAAGATGAGCTGCCAGAAATAATAGATACATATACTGATACTTGGGGAAAAATGGTAAAACTTATCATATTAAAAAAATTCTATTCAAACAAAGATTATCTTTATTCATTAAATCCTGATTTTAGAGATATTCAGTTTGCTGATGCTGATTCAATTAAAAGAGTTGAAAAGGAAGAAGTGACTTCAAATTATACCGAAGAATATCATTTGGATGGTGTAAGCGATAAAACGAATAAAATTTACAGTAATCTTAAGAGTAAGATATTAAAGTTTGATTCTAATTTGTTATTTAATCCTCAACGTTATTATGTATCAATTCGTTCTGATAGAAATATTGCATTTATAAAAGTTCGCAAAAAGAAAATTCGGATTATAATAATGTTACCAGAAGAAAAAGTTAAAGAAATTATAGAAAATTATCCTGTGGTAAGTCTATCTGCTCCAGTTCAAAAATTTTATAATGGTCCATCCTGTGCTATTGATATTGAAGAAGAAAAATATCTTGATGAAATTATAACAGTATTAAAAGAAAAATTAAATAAAGAGCGAGTAGTCACCTAACCTCTTTAATAAGTGAAAAGGCAAAATGTAAGAGCTGAAATGCCCTCCATTATTATTTAAAAAATGTCACCAAAAATTTATATGGTTTGCCGGTATTTAGTAAAAAGAAAATTTCCTTTACAAACTATTATTTATTTACTTCTTTTATTAATTCAATTTCCTATTCACAGCCAGAATAACAAATTGGAAGAATTTGCAAATTTTGAAAAGTACGCTAAAGCAAATGAAAAACTTGCACCTCCCAAACCCGGGGAAAACAGAGTTGTTTTTATGGGGAATTCAATTACTGAGTTTTGGGAAGTATTTGACAAAAGCTTTTTTGCAGACAATGGATATATAAACCGGGGAATAAGCGGACAGACAACTCCGCAGATGCTTCTTCGTTTCAGGAATGATGTTATAAATTTGCAGCCAAGAGTTGTAGCTATCCTGGCAGGTATAAATGACATTGCGGAAAATACGGGTCCTATTTCACTAAAAGATATTTTCGGAAACATAGTTTCGATGCATCAGTTAGCCGAAGCAAACAGGATAAAAGTTATTCTTTGTTCAGTTCTTCCTGCAAATGATTTTAACTGGAACACGGGATTAAAACCTGCAGAAAAAATTGTTAAGCTGAATGATATGATAAAATCATATTGTAAGAAACAAAATATTACTTATGTGGATTATTACAACAGCATGGTTGATGAAAGAAAA